>NZ_JBWLUY010000006.1:0-398816 GCF_057784295.1 Mesorhizobium sp. CNPSo 4688 | reverse complement strand
AATAGCTCCGACATTTCCGGGGGTTAGCTGCGGGTGGTCGCCAACACTTGGCTGAGACGACGCTGTGAGCGCCCCAAACCCCCGACTTTTGGTCGTCCGTCTCAGTCGGGCGAATTCCGTAGCCAAGTGTTTGCCAAAGCGATGGTCGACTGATCAGCGAGATGCTCGCCGGATGGTTAGAAGCCCAGGAGCGCAGCCTGGCTAGTCCAGCCGTACGGCAGGTCAGAGACCCGCGAGAGCCTGTGCGCCGTCAGTTCGACAGGCTGATCACCTGCGACGATGCCAGACGCAATCTTCGGGGCAAGAAAAGCGAAGGGCAGGAGGCGACTTACCTCGGATGTACCGGTGCCGTTGAGCATGGCGACATCGCTGAGGTTGCGATTGGCTCCGTCCGTAAGTTGGCCGAGGTACAATTGGGCTCGACGCAGAAGATCGATCAAGGCGCCATCGGGTTCTCGGCTGCTGTTGGATCCGTCTGTAGGCAAGATCCGCGTTTCGACGCCGCGCCGCTTCATACCGATGGGACATTCGATGGAGGCTACCAGGGCTCCGCCGCGCGTGATTTTGGCGATCTTCGCTGCTGCTCCCCAGATCTAGTGCTGCAGCGTCTCGATGTAGCCAGCCAGGTTGTGGATGCGTTCCGTGGTCACCACCTCGCCGCCACTAGGGCCGTAGGTTTTTGCATCGTCCTCAAGGAATCGACGACCCCAGACCGGCATCTCGCGGTTGCCGTGGCTTGGCGTGGCGTAGCGGCCGTCAATAGTTGCGAAGACCCTGGAATAGGGAAAGGTCCCGCCATTGCGTTCGGAAAGGTGCGTCAGGTCGGCCGGTCGCTTGACCAGCAGGTCGCGCAAGGGCCCGTCACCCTTGCCATCGATACCGTGGCAGACAGCGCAGGAGTTCAGATATTCCGCCTGGCCGTAACTCATCTCCTGCCCATTGGATGCTTCGCAGGTCATGGTTGCTAGAGCCAATACGAGCAGGAATCTCATGGGCGCATCCACCGATTGATCGATCGAGCGTATCGCGTCGACCGGCACATGCGTTGATCCGGATCAATTCGGTGTCGGGCATGGTCTTTGATTCAACGCAATGAACGTGCCGAACCGTCTTGTTATCATTGTTGCCGAATGTGACATGAGATCGGGGAGCAGCCGTCATGGCATTCAGGACGATACTTACGGTTACGGGACCGCATATGGGCGACGACGATCTCAAACTCGCCGCTCACCTTTGCGACGAAATCGGCGCCCATCTTGCTGTTCTTGCCGTTGTCATCGCCGCGCCGCCGCCAGTCGGGGAGTATGCAGCAATCGTTTCAGAAGACTGGCTGAAGGAGCGAAAGGCCGATGAGAAGCTCTTGAAAAAGCGAGCCTCTGCCGTGTCGGCCTTTCTCGCTAACAGCGCCCTTTCGGCGGATGTCGCCAGCGAATATCCAGAGGTCGCCTGGGCTGACGAAAGAATTGGTCGCCGTGCACGCTACGCCGACATTACAGTGGTCGGACCCGAATTGCTCGCAAGCGAGACGCTCAAGAGCAAAGTGATCGAAGGCGTCTTGTTTTCTTCCGGGAAGCCGCTGCTGATCGTTCCCCCGGGGACGCGGCCGACACTGAAGCCGAAGCGGGTAATGGTCGCGTGGGATGCTCGTCTGGAGTCATCGCGCGCCGTCCGTGAATCACTCGATATGTTAACAGGCGCCGACGAAGTGCGTCTCGTCATGGTCGATCCGGTGGAGGACGAATACCACCACGGTCAGGAACCTGGAGCTGATGCGGCAGCCTACCTCGCCCGCCATGGCGTGAAGGTAACAGTCGACCGCCTGCCGAGTGCGAACCATTCCATTGCTGATGTTCTTCGCCAGCACGCGATCGACAGCAGCGCCGAGCTGATGGTGATGGGCGCCTATGGTCATTCCCGGTTGCGCGAGCGGATTTTCGGCGGCGTCACCAAGTCGATGCTTGAGAATCAATCGCTGCCTCTCTTGATGGCGCGATGAAGCACGGCCAGTGTGCCGCGACCGCTGTCTTAGGCTGTCTTAGGCTGTCTTAGATAGTACGCTCTTTCGCTTCGCGACCTGACACGTGCTCGATCGAAATCCGAAAGAACACATGTGTGGAGTGGTCCGCAAGCGCAGGTGTTACCGGCTTAAGGGCGCCTCTCCCTCATAGAGGTCGAGATCGACACCGCGCAGGGCGAACACCTCGACCTCGCCTGAGCGGTAGACCTTGGTCACCCCATGGGCGGAAAAAATCGGAGAATGCATGCTTTGCGGGCCTTGTGTTCCCGCCGACTCTCGCCGCGTTCGCGGCCCGGCACCTTGACGTTCATCAAACCCTGCCGCCGATAGCCTGGCGGACGGAAAACGGAATTTGCAACACTCAAGCCAACCCGGCCTTGGTGGTCCGGCGCCGAATTGTTCGCTGACCCGCACTGCGTTCTTGCCTGGCTTCGACCAGCGCGTCCGTCACTTCGTCATCGGTAAGCTGGGGGAAGCTGCGGTAGTGGTAACCCAGGGCATGGAAACGTGGCGGCTGGCTGAGGCACACGACCTGATCCGCTTCCTGGGCGAGCTCGGCCAATGTGTCGGGCGGCGCGACCGGGATCGCCACGACGATCGCGCGGGGCGACCGCCGCTTGAGGGCGCGGATCGCAACCTTCATGGTCGTCCCGGTCGCGACACCGTCGTCGACGATGATTGCCGTCTTTCCGGTGATCGATAGAGGTGGGCGCTCGCCACGATAGACGAGCCGGCGCCGTTCCAGTTCCGGGCGCTCCTTGGCGATCAAGACGCGAAGCTCATCATCGTCGAGCGCGTAGGCCTCGACGATCTCGCGGTTCAGCACGATGTCCGGAGGGTTGCCATCCACGATCGCCGCGACGGCCAGTTCAGGATTTCCCGGCGCACCCACTTTGCGCACGATAACCAGATCGAGCGGCGCCTTCAGGGCTTTGGCCACTTCGGCGGCGACAGGAACACCACCTCGCGGCAGGGCGAGAACGACCGGCCGATGTAAACCGAGTTTCTCCAACTCGATGGCAAGCTTTTGTCCGGCTTCCCGACGATCACGGAACATGGGTCAATCCATCGGCCAGAGGTGACGAAGGGATTTCTTCATCGAGTTCCGGACCTGGACGATTTCGCCATGCGATATGTGACGGTCGAGGACCTTGAAAACCGCCTTGATTGCCTGGTCGATATCGACGTCAGGCTCATATCCAAAGCTGTTTCGAACACAAATCACAAAGCTGTTTCGAACACAAATCACGAAGTCGCGCTTCTTCCTTTCCCACATCGGTGTGTCCGGTTTCCAGCCTTCGAAATATATGCCCCTGATGAGCGTCGGCAGCTGAGCGGAAAGGTCGGCCATCTCCTCTGGCGTCAGCCAGTCGCGTAGTGTGTGCAGGACGGATTTCAAAAGCCTGTGGGCATTTTGTTCACTCCAGCCCATGTCCTGAGCCAACTCGTTCACCCATTGCTGGGCCTGCTCGGCGGCGTGAGTGAAACCCGTGGCTGACGTGTGAGTCATGCGATCGCTCCTTCAATTTGTCTTGCCACTCTGGCGTACGGAGCGATGTTCACATTGAGCCGGATCAAATCATCCTGGTGTGACCGTGCCAGGCGAGCGAGCAGGGCGAGCGGGTAGGAAATGAACTCCATTCTTTCAAAAAACCAATCGTCTCTCTTGAGAAATAGGAACATGTTCCTACCTAAGGGCTGCCCCATGTCCTCCCCTGACGTGGGTGAGCGATGGGTTGTCCTCCCTGATCCGTCGCGATGCTGAGCCCGCTGCCACCACCCTCCGGCAGCGGGCTTCCTTTTGTCGATACATCTGATTGAGTGCGGTGGGACTCGGTCGCGAGGTGACCCATACATTGCCTGAAATTGCTGACTACGGATTCCCCTGGCGCAGATGCAATCTTGTAGGTTCGCATTTCGGCGTTTGAATCTGGCCGCGCAAAACGCAATTCATAAGTCCCGGAGATCACCGCGTGAATGAAAGCCGTGGCGACAAGAGGATCTTGTGTCGTCGCCATGACGGTGCCGTCGTCGTAGATTTCGGAGTCCAAATGGCCGAGCGAGTTGAATGTGCGGGAGCTGAATGCGGCGTCTGAAATCTGCACTATTTGGTATGTATCGGTTGTCGTGATGTCGGCCGCGCCCATCAGAAAGCCGGCCAGAACCGTTCCGTCGAATTTGTTATAACCGGCAATCGTGATGAACTTGACGACTTCCCGCGATGGCGGGTTGGTGGCGTCGAGGACCATCTCGCACACCTTGGCCTCTTCGCTCTCGTCAGTCCAATTGCTGTAGACAACCCCCGTCGGAAAGATCGTCGAGCCGGCGGCCTGGTTGGTGCCGAGCAGAGCTAGCGCGGTCAGAAGGCGAAGTGCGACGCACATGCGTTCAGTTCCTCCGCGATTCTCCAGCTCAGTCAGCGCGTTACACGATCAGGCCGCAGCGGAGCTATCGGAACATCATTCCAGGGCCGAAGCCCGAGCGCCCCATGCCCATGCCCATCATCGGCAGGACAATCTCGTCGGCCGCTTGCTTCTGCTCATCGCTCAGCTTTGAGTATAGTTTTCCCACTGCTGCCCTGACAGTCTTCACCTGTTCCAGACGCGCTTCGAGATGGGCCTGTTGGTAGGCCAGTCGCTGGGGCAGGGCCTTCTTCAGGAACTCACCGTCCTGGAATTCCTTGAGCATGCCCTGCATCAACGTGTTGTGCGACTCGGCCGTGCTGCGGATGACGCCGGCCAGTTCATCCCAGGAGGGCGTCTGCTCGTCGGTGATTTTCAGTTCCGTCTTGAGGAAGGCGAGGCGTCCGTCGATCCGATCGAGCATCTCGTCTGAATCATAGCCACCCATCGGGCCGCTCATGCCCCATTGACCCATCATCATCCGGCCCATGCCCCAACGAGGCCACCAACCAGAATCATTGTCTTCGGCGCCAGCCACAACCGGCATCGCGACAACACCCAGCATCAGCCCGGCTGCGAAGATACTGCGCAAATTGAACATCGGTTGTCTCCTTCACAGCGAGTCCAGAATGCGAAAGAAATCACACGGTGGCGGTGGCGACCTTGACCTGCATCAACGAGCGCTGGCGGAATCGTCAATGCGGCATAGCCGCAGGTGCGGATTGCTGGGGGTGCATTCGTAAAGCGAGTGGCTTCCCAAGCTACCGGGGTCCCGCGCGATCGGAACATGCCTTTGGTGGAACTGACGCATCCCGGCGGGATTAGACGCGGGCGATTTGGCTGTGATATGTGGGTACACAGATGAACAGGGAAGCCGCTGCGGCTGCTTATGTGATGAGTGGATAAGCGGATCGCCCGCCTGAATATCGAGCATTTTCGACAGCGCCTGGCCGAGGAGCAAGATCAGCTCAAGCGGAAGGCATTGCTTGAATTGCTCGAGAAAGAAGAAGAAAAACTCAGAAAAGCCGAAGCGACCGATAAGGGAGCAAACGGGCGGAACAACAAATAGAGAAACGCGAAAGGCCCCTACACCTTGTTGGCTGGCTCCCATGGTCTCCAATGGGTGGGTGAGATATCAACCCTCTCCTTCGTGGCCGACTTGGTCCAGCCGGTCAGAATACGCCTGCAGGGAAAAACGAGAGCGTGAACGCCGTCCCCGTCCATGACGGCCAATTCCAAATCGCGATCGAAAGGGGCGGTCGATATTGGTTGCCACATAGATTTATTTTTGGACGGAATCGCCAAAAGGGCATTGACGCATGTCAAATCCGACGACCCGGCATCTTGCGTGCCGGGCACGGGAATAGGCTCCAAACGGAGATCAACAGTTGAGTTTACCACTGTTGGGCCGCCACGTTCCGCAAGGTCTGCCATTTTTATCGTCTCGCTGCTGCGCAGGCCCGGCATGTGATTGTGCCTTCTGCTTTGGGTGTTGAGACGCGGGAAGACGCTCTCGATGGTGAAGCTGATTCACCAAGATTGATACGACAACCTGCCTCTGGTTATCAGATCAATGGCGCAATATCTGAAATTGCGAAATCCGGTTTGGTCCTTATGGGATTCCACCTAGGCTGCCGCAGCGGACCAGCGTTGGCCGTAAATGGCTTAGGCCGGCACGGGACTTGGGTGTAGAATGGTATGTCCTGGCAATGGAGGTAAGTCATGGACCGGTTCATTGCTCGCGCGAACATCGCCCATTTTCAGGATCTCCTCGCTCGCGAGACCGATCCGGAACAGCGGCGCGTCATCGAAGGCTTGCTGGCGTTGGAGCAGAAGAAGCTAGAAATAGCCGAAAGCCAAGCACGCGATCGGTCCCGCGAACCTGGCATCCCAGGAAGTATTGCCAAACTATCGCGCTGAGACGGCGCGCGGCAACACACCCTAGAGGAACGGTACCCGTTTCGCCGCCCGGCTTTGCTCTTAAGTAAACGAGGCTCGGCAAATTGCCTTCTCTCAAAGGGTCTCAGCGCGCCGGTCAGGCGCGCTGAGGACCACCAGCCGCGGCAATCAGGCGGCCTTGACGGTAATCTTCTTCTCGGCTTTTTGAGCCTCGGTCGTCTTTGGCAATTTGACCGTCAGCACACCCTTGGCGAAGGTCGCTTCGATCCTGTCGGCGTCGACGCCTTCAGGCAGTTGGAAGGAACGCTGGAAGGAGCCGTAGCGGCGCTCGGACAGGTAGTAGTCTTTTTCCTTCTCCTCTTTTTCCTCGGTCTTTTCGCCCTTGATGGTCAGTGTGCGGTTGGCGAGTTTGATCTCGACGTTCTTTTCGTCGATGCCGGGCAATTCGGCCGTGATCTCGTACTCCTTGTCCTTGTCGACGAGATCCATGGCCGGCGCGACCGACCAGCCCGCATTGCGCAGGGACGGCAGTTCGTGAGCGAACAGGGAGCGTGTCGAAGGCAGGCGAAAGTCGAACGGGTGAAAGTCGTCGAATAGCCGGTCGATTTCGCGGCGCAGGCTTTCGAACGGGGTGGTCCAGTTGCCGGTTGGCGCCGGCGCAGTGCTCTTCTCGGTCCTGACAGGCAGTTTGGTGGCAGCTTCAGCCATGATTCTTCTCCTTGAAGGTGAGTTGATGGCCAGGTGCCGCCGCCTCCACCCTTCCACCTTAGGTCTCCCAAGAGGCGCTAGAGCCGGAGGTCGGCGGACCCGCTTGCCAAGTGTCGTCGCCGAACTGGTCCGTTGCTTCGCGAATCCGCGGTTTTGCCGCAGGTCATCGCGCCCGCGTCGCCAAATCTAGCTCAGCCTAGCAAGAACAGCATTAAAGCCCCTGCAAAGGGGCGGCTCATTGATCGAGATCAATGGCGGCAGAAAATGTCTTCGCTTAGGCCCGATGGCGATGCCATCAAGGGATCGTGCGCGGCGACATCGAACGCCGTCCGCCAGCAAGCTTAGCGCGTTGTGATGACTAAAAGTGCTCGCGTTTATATTCGACACAGGAGTAGCCGAGTGTCGAAAGGCCATCGGCGAGATGGTCTGCAAGCAGCGGTGTCCCACAGAGATAGCCGGCGGTATGCTCGTTGTGCGCGTCAGCTGCCTGCTGGCGGACACTTTGCCACTCGTCGGCGGACTGGTCGTCGCGACCCAGCCACATCAGGGCCACCAGGTCGATTTGTGCGTCGACGGAGAGATCGGAAATCAGCGACTGCAATTCTTCGAGAACCGGGTCGTCGTCATGATCCTCAAGGATCGCGGCGGAATGATCGTCAGACGGATTGGAGGCGGGGTTGGGTTCGGTCACCGGATCCTTGGCATCGAACTCGCGCGCCTTCATGATGATGAAGCATACCGTTTCGAGCGGAACTTCGAGTTCGGTTTCGCCGTCGCCAATTCTGTTCGCTGCCCTTTCCATCATACCGGTTCCTTCAGCTGCTGTTCGTCTTCCCGTCCCCGGACGACGCGTTTGCCTGCTATCGACCCCGTTGTTTCGTGACGACAATTCAAGCCAGACGACGGCGCCGAAATGCCTGCGTCAAGGAAACGCGCTAGTCGCCGTCATCGAACGGGTAAAGGTGGACTACCTTGAGTGTGACCGGGATGTCGTGGCCCTCGATCAGAACAGTGGCCCACCGGTCCCCCAGATCGTCTTGCCAAGTTTTGGTGACGCGGCACCTTACGGCCAGATCCATGCCAACCTCGACCTTGTCCGTTCTCTTTGCCATCATTGGACTCCCATTCGCTTTCGCCTCGACGCTGCTTTTCGCTTCCTGCTCTCCAGGGTCACCGCGTCAGTTAGAGAGCAGCCGGTTAATCGCCCCTTGCTTCAGCAAGGAACGGGTCATGCCGCCAAACGCCCATTCGCGGATGCGGCTGTGGCCATAGCCGCCCGCGACCACAAGTTCGGTGCCCATCGCCCGGGCGAGCTCACAGACGGCTTCGCAGGCGTCTTCCTTGCCGACGCCTAGAACCTCCGATCTCGCCTTGACGCCATGCCTCATCAGGAACCGGACGACGTCGCCGACACTTTCGCGGGCATCCCTCTGGTTCTGTTCCTCCATCGTCGCCACGAGCACATCTTGTGCGTCGGTCAGAAAGGGCAGTGCGTCGATGACCGCGCGCCGAGCTTCGCGAGTATCCTTCCACGCCACCACAACCTTCTTGGGGTCGGGCGGAGCAAGTTGGTCGGCCGCAATCAGCACGGGCCGTCCGGCCGACAGTACCAGCGTCCCTACATCGACCGCCCGGTGGTGATCGGCCATAGCGCCTGAAACCGGCGCTCCGGTTACGATGAGGTCGGCGGCGCGCGCATGCATCGCCAGCAGACGTGTCGGATCGCCAATCTCCTCGCGCCAGAGGGCATCGTCTCCGACGACACTCAGGAATTCTTCCTTCAGGATCTTCAGGCGATCCTCGATCTCGGTCCGGCGTTGTCGCATGATTTCCGCCGCCGCCATGCCGCCATCGTCACCCGGAACAAACACGTATGAATCGGCCGCGGCGAAACCGATCAGCGAGGCTTCGAAGCGTCGCGCCAACTCCAGTGCATAGGTCGCTCGCGGCGCTGCCGGAGAGTCGACATCGAGTTGAACCATGATGGTGTTGAAAGTCATTTTTCCTGCCTCCGATGAGATTTATCGCAGCATCGCCGGGGGTCTGATCTTGCGCCTTGATGCGCGTCAAAACCCGCCTGTCCTGGCAGTTCATCTGCGCAATTCGTCGTCGACGGCTGGCGAGACGCCGGACGCAGTAGCCAAGAGAGAACAATCGACTTGAATGAGAATGCGGGCAACGCGGCACTGCTGCGCCGAAATCATCATCGAGTTGTCTATTCCACCTTGGCAACGGCGCTTCGCGCGATGCTACATAGTCATCTCTGGTTCGAGAGCGCGTTCTTTCGCCGGGTCCGGAATTTCGGTCATGGTCGCTTCCGTCAAGAGCAGAACACTGGCGACGGAGACGGCGTTTTCCAAGGCGATGCGCACCACTTTGGTCGGATCGATGATGCCGGCCTCGACGAGGTCGACGTATTCTTTGCGTCCGGCGTCGAAGCCGAAATTGCCGGTGCCTTCAATCATCTTGGCAATAACAACGCCACCGTCGACGGCGGAGTTCTCGGCGATCTGCCTGACCGGCGCTTCGAGAGCCCGCTTGAGGATCTGCACGCCGGTCCGCTCGTCGCCTTCGCAATGCTGCTCCTCGTCAGCCACCGTCGTGATGCAGCGCAAGAGGGCAAGGCCACCGCCTGGCACGATGCCTTCGGCGACCGCGGCCTTGGTGGCGCTGATGGCGTCGTCGAGCGCTTCCTTTTTCGACTTCATTTCGGCCTCGGTCGGCGCGCCGACCTTGATGACGGCGACACCACCCGCAAGCTTGGCCAGCCGCTCCTGCAGCTTTTCGCGATCATAGTCGCTCGTCGTATTGTCGATCTCGCGCCGAATCTGTTCGACACGGCCCTTGATTGCCTTGGCATCACCGCCACCGCCGATGATCGTCGTATTGTCCTTGTCGACGACCACGCGCTTGGCCCGCCCCAACTGCTCCATCGTGACATTTTCCAGCTTGAGCCCGAGGTCCTCGGAGATGACCTGACCGCCGGTCAGGATGGCGATGTCCTGCAGCATGGCCTTGCGACGGTCGCCGAAGCCGGGCGCCTTGACGCCGCAATTCTTGAACGTGCCCCGGATCTGGTTGACGATAAGCGTCGCAAGAGCCTCGCCTTCGACTTCTTCTGCAATCACCAGCAATGGCGAACCGGACTTCGCCACAGCTTCAAGCAGCTTGATAAGATCGTTCAGCGAAGCAATCTTCTTCTCCACGAGCAGCACCAGCGCGTCTTCAAGGACCGCTTCCATCTTCTCCGGATCGGTCACGAAATACGGTGACAGGAATCCGCGATCGAACTGCATGCCTTCGACGACGTCCAGAACGGTCTCGGTGGTCTTCGACTCTTCGACCGTGATGACGCCTTCGCCGCCGACCTTCTCCATTGCCTCGCCGACCAGTTCGCCGATGAGCGGATCGTTGTGCGCGGAGATCGTCGCCACCTGCTCCTTCTCGCGGCGGGTCGAGACCGGTCGAGATATCTGCTTGAGCGTTTCGATCGCACGTTTGGTGGCGCGATCGAGACCGCGCTTGATATCGATCGCGCTGGCGCCGGCGACGACGTTGCGCACGCCATCGGCAAACATCGCGTGGGCGAGAATCGTCGATGTGCTCGTGCCGTCGCCAACCATGTCGCCCGTCTTCTCCGCTGCCTGCCTCAGCATTCGCGCGCCGAGATTCTCCTCGGGATCCTTGAGGTCGAATTCCTTGGCGATCGTCACTCCATCGTTGCAAACGATCGGCGCTCCCCATTTCTTTTCGATCAGCACCGACTTCGAGCGCGGTCCGAGCGTAACCCGCACGGCGTCGGCGAGCTGAGTCGCGCCGCGAAGGATCTTTTCGCGCGCGGCTGAACGAAACAGTACCTGTTTGTGAGCCATGGCCATCTCCGAGAACTGTACCCTGGTTTAGCTAACAGGGTTCCGGTCTGTCGGCCTTGATGCGCATCAATCGCGATCAAGGGCCATGTTGACGAATATCAATGACGACGGGACGCGTTACCTGCGTGATAGGATCAATCCAATCTGGAGGAGGACCATGCGGACGAATGAAACGCCCCGATACGACGACAGCGTGAATACCACCGGTTGCTGCCCCAGGTTCAATCCCGAGGGCTGGGACGGTCAGGAACTCCACTTCAAGGGCAAGCGGTTTGTCAAAGCGAAAACCCATAGCGTCATGCACATCCCGATCAACATGGGCAGCGTGTTCGCGCGCGTTAACCAGCACATCGATGGCGCCGGGGCATCCGACCCCGATCAGTTCATCGTACTGAGCAGAGAGATCTCACCCTGGAGCAGCGAGCATCTGTTTGCGGTTTCGAAAGCGGTCCCCGATGAGGAGATGACAACGCTGAGCGGCGACTTCCTGACGAAAGTGTTTGAGGGCCCATACAGCCAGGCCAGGGAATGGCACGATGAGATGCAGCAGATCGCGTGCGATGGAAAATCAGAGCCAGGCGACGTGTATTTCTTCTACACGACATGCCCGAAATGCGCCAAAGCCTACGGGAAGAACTATATTGTGGGGGTTGCGGCCATTTGAGTGGCGGCTGAGGACGAACCCGGAGGTGAGACAATGCCGGCAATGTCCCGCTCCACCGAGACTATCGTCGGAATAGAATCCGCGGCCGAGACCGTGTTTGCCTATCTTGATGACCACAGGCATCTGGGTGCCCATGTGAGCACCTCGTCATGGATGATGCTCGGTTCGAAAATGGACTACGAATTCGATGCAGGCGAAGCCCGCTTGAGGCGAGACGGTCCCGGCTTCGAGTCTTCATCGAATACGACCTGCCGGAAGCGGCACCGTCCCGTTGGCTTGGCCTGATCTTTGCTAATGTATACGCGCGCTGGTGTACTGGCCGGATGGCGAAAGACGCAGCCCGTTAGTTCGCAACGGCGGGGGCTCAGGCAGTCCCTTCGACAGGCTGAGCGAGACGAGCGGCGGCTTCGAACCAGGTTCCGCTTTCACCTCTGACGATTTCGCTGGCATCATCGAGCTTGCCGATCGCTGCAGGTTTGCCCGTTGCATCAGCGAATTCGATTGCAGCGCTGACCTTCGGCCCCATGGAGCCCGCCGCAAAATCCCGCCCGGATATCTCCGTCGTTGCAACCCGACGGAGCGCCCGGGCGGTGGCGGTGCCGTAGCCAGTATAGACCGCATCGACATCGGTCAGCATCAGCAGCATGTCGGCCTTCAGCTGACGCGCGAGAAGTGAACTCGCCAGATCCTTGTCGATGACTGCTTCCACGCCGCAAAGACTGCCGTCGTCCCGGGCTATCACCGGAACGCCGCCGCCGCCGGTGCAGATGACGATCACGCCGCGCTCGACCAGGAACGAGATCACTGAAGCTTCCAGGATCACCAACGGCTTGGGCGAAGGCACCACGCGGCGCCATTTGTTCCCATCGGGGGCAATCTGCCAGTCGCGCTCGCTGGCAAGCCTGCGTGCGGTTGCCTCATCGTAGACGGGGCCGATAGGCTTCGTCGGGTGAGCGAAAGCCGGATCGTGCGGATCGACCTTAACCTGTGTCAGCAGGGTCGCAAACAGCCTCTCCTTGAGGAGGTTGCCGAGCTCCTGTTCAATGACGTAGCCGATCATCCCTGCGCTTTCGGCGCCAATCACGTCGAGTGGAAATGTGCGGCCATCCGAGGTTGCAGCTGCCTGCAGGGCCAGAAGTCCCACCTGTGGACCGTTGCCGTGTGTGACCACAATCGAATGCCCTTCGCCGACGAGTTTGGCCAGCACGGACGCAGCGCGCACGATGTTGACGCGCTGATTGCCGGCGGTCATCGGTTCTCCGCGACGCAACAGTGCGTTCCCGCCGAGCGCAACGACGATAAGCATCTCAGTTGCCGATCGTGGCGACGAGCAGGGCCTTGATGGTGTGCATCCGGTTTTCGGCCTGGTCGAAGACGATCGACGCGGCCGACCCGAACACCTCGTCGGTGACCTCCATGCAGTCGATGCCGTATTCTTTGGCGATGAAGGCCCCGATCTCGGTCTCGGTGTCGTGGAACGCCGGCAGGCAATGCATGAATTTGACGTGGGGGTTGCCGGCGGCGGCCATCACCTCGCTGGTGACGCGGTATGGCGTCAAAAGACGAATACGCTCGGTCCAGCCCGATTTGTCCTCACCCATCGACATCCAGACGTCGGTGTAGATGAAATCGGCGTCCTGGACGCAGCCTGTCACGTCCTCGTCGAGCCGGAAACGGCCACCGCTGCGTTCCGCCAGGTCCCTGACATGAGCGCAGAATTCCTCGTCCGGCCAGAGGTCCTTTGGCGAGGCGATGCGCATGTCGATGCCGACCTTGGCGGCACCCAGCGCCAGCGACAGCGCGACATTGTCCCGGCCCTCACCGACGAAGGTGACGGTCATGTCCGAAAGATGCTTGTGCGTAAATTCACGCATGGTCATCAAATCGGCGAGGATCTGCGTCGGATGCGCTTCGTCCGTAAGGCCGTTGTAGACGGGCACGCCGGCATGCGCTGCAAGCAGTTCGGCCTGGTGCTGGCCAAAGCCGCGATATTCGATCGCGTCGTACATGCGGCCGAGCACGCGGGCGGTATCCTTCATCGATTCCTTGTGGCCGATATGGCTGCCAGTGGGGCCGAAATAGGTGACGTGGGCGCCCTGGTCATAGGCCGCTACTTCGAACCCCGTCCGCGTGCGCGTCGAATCCTTCTCGAAGATCAGCGCGATGTTCTTCCTGACAAGACGCGGGATCTCATGACCGGCGAGCTTCGCGGCCTTGAGGTCGGCGGCCAGCTTCAGAAGAAACCGGATCTCGTCGGCGGTGAGATCGTCCAGGGTCAGGACGGAGCGACCGTGAAGATTGATCGACATGGGGATTTCCTTTCGGGTCAGATCGGGTCACGGGCAATCGGACAGGTCATGCAGTGCCCGCCGCCGCGGCCGCGGCTGAGTTCGGCGCCTTCGACCGTGATCACTTCAATCCCGGCACGGCGCAGCAGCGTGTTGGTGTAGACGTTGCGGTCGTAGCCGATGACCACGCCGGGCTCGACCGCAACGACATTGTTGCCATCGTCCCATTGCTCGCGCTCGGCCTCGTAACGGTCGCCGCCCGTGGCGATGATCCTCAGGGACTTCAGCCCAAGTGCTTCCGCAACGACTTCGGTGAACGGTTTTTTCTCATCGGTGACCTCAACCGCCGACTTTCCGCCGCCTGGCCGTAGCGAGAAGGTGCGCAGCCGCTCGACCACTGGCGGATACATGGTCACCAAATCGCGGTCGCAGAAAGTGAAGACGGTATCGAGATGCATGAAACTGCGGTCCCGCGGCATCAGCGCGGCAATCACATGCGTGGCTTCGCCGGCTGCGAACAGGCTGCGGGCGAGGTCGCCCACCGCTTGTGGCGTGGTGCGCTCTCCCATGCCGATGAGAACCGTTCCGCCACCAATCGGCATGACATCACCGCCTTCGAGGCTGGTGCCTGTTCCCAAATCCGGTGAAACAAAGGGTACGCCGCTGTCGCGAAAGCGAGGGTGGAAGCGATAGACGGCTTCGACATTGGCCGCTTCCGGGCGCCTGGCGGGCCAGTACATGGCGTTGACCGAAACCGAAGAATAAATCCAGCACGAACTGTCACGGGTGAAAAGCTGGTTCGGCAGCGGCGGCAGCACGAAATCCTGGGGGGCGAGCGTCCGTCCGGTCAGGCCCTTGGGCTCGAAAGGAAGCTCCGCCCTCGCAATACCCCCGACAAGGTAGGACGAAAGCAGCTCTGACGGCATCTCGTTGAGCCATCCGCGCAGCTCGTCGACCATGTCGAGCCCGACGACGCCGGGATGGACCCGGCGGTCAAGAAGCCAGTCGCGTGCCTTGGTCAGGCCCATTGTCTCAGCCAGGAGCTCCCCGAAGGAATGCACGAGCACGCCGCGTTCGCGCAACGCGTCGACGAAGACATCGTGTTCCTGGCGGGCCCGCTTGACCCACAGCACGTCGTCGAAGAGCAGCGCCTTGCAGTTCTCCGGCGTCAGCCTGCGCAGGCTGAGGTCCGGACGATGGACCATCACCTCACGCAGACGCCCGACCTCGGAATGGACACCCAGGCTTGTCATCGCGTCAATCCTCTCACAGCGGGCTGACGGCGCCGGTCCACATCTCGTAAACGGCGAGAATGGCGACGGCGACGACGGCTGCGGCGAGTACCGCTTCGGTAGGATGGAACACGCGCTGATTGGTTTCGCGGCGCGCCCAGATGTAGAAGAGGATGCCGGGAGCATACAGGATCGCGCACATGAACAGGTATGCGGGACCCGCCGCGTAGACGAGCCACAGCCCGTAGACCGTCGCCAGCAGGCCGGCGAAAAGCGGACCGGCGCGTTGCTCGCCACTCTCGTAGCTCTCTCCGGTCAGCGCAAGCTTGGCCGCGTAAGCTCCCGAAAAGATGTAAGGAACCAGAATCGCGGCAGACGCGATGTAGAACAGCGCCTGGTAGGTGCTCTGCGCGAAAAGGGTGATCACCAGAAAGGCCTGGACGAGTAGGTTTGTGATCAGAAGCGAGATCGACGGCACGCCGCGATCGCTTTCGCGGCCGAAGAATTTAGGCATCGTGCCGTCCTTGGCGGCGACATGCGGAATTTCGGCAGCAAGCAGCGTCCAGCTCAGGAAGGCGCCGACCACGGACACGACAAGCGCGATGTTGATGAGGATGGCGCCCCAGGGGCCGACAACCGCCTCCAGCACACCGGCCATCGATGGGTTCTTCAGTGCGGCGAGTTCGGGTTGGTTCAGGATGCCGAGCGATAGCAGCGACACCAGGGCATAGAGCGCGAGGCAGGTGAAGAAGCCGAGAACTGTCGCGGTGGCGATGTCTTTGCGGCGCTCGGCACGGCCGGAAAATACGCTGGCGCCTTCGATGCCGATGAACACCCAAAGCGTCACCAGCATCGTGCTCTTCACCTGTGCGGTGATCGAGCCGAGACTGGCGTTGCCCAGACCGGTGAAATCGAGCGACCAGACCTGTAGTTTGAAAGCGACGGCAACAACCCCGACGAACAGGACGATCGGAGCGATCTTTGCCACCGTGACGATGAGGTTCACGACCGCTGCCTGCCGGATGCCGGCGAGAACCAGGACGTGGATCAGCCACAGCAGGATCGATGCACCGAGCACCGCCTGCCAGGTGTTTCCATCGCCGAAGGCCGGAAAGAAATAGGACAGGGCGCTGAACACGATCACTGCGTAGGAAACGTTGCCGACCCAGGCGCTGATCCAGTAGCCCCAGGCGCTGTTGAAGCCGATGAAGGGGCCGAAGCCGGCCTTGGCGTAAGCATAGGGGCCGGCATCGAGCTCGGGCTTGCGGGTCGCAAGCGATTGATAGACGAAAACCAACGCCAGCATACCGACCGCGGTGATGGCCCAGCCAATCAGGATCGCGAGGGGACCGGCACCTGCTGCCATGTTCTGCGGCAGGCTGAACACGCCGGAGCCGACCATGGAACCGACAACCAATGCGGTCAGGGAACCCAGTCGAAGTTTCGTTGGCGCCGCAGTCGCCACTTTCGGAACAGGGATGTTTAAATCAGCCGTAGTCACGATGCTCTCCCAGGTTTGAGGCTCTGATGGGAGGCAATGAACAGGAAGATGGGGCTGCCAGCTTTGATGCCGGTCAAATAAGAATTTGATTTCCAAAGGTGTGAGTTGAGGGTTCACGTACCTGACTCGACCAGAGATCGTTTGATCCTCGTCAACGTCAACACGAAATCGCCTCTTCATATTCAGGCTGTTCAATCCAGCGAGCGCGGCCCGCTCCCAAGCAGAGGTGCAATCATGAACAACAATATCTTGAGGCAGGACATCATCGATGAGCTGGAGTTTCAGCCGAGCATCGACGCGGCCAATATCGGCGTCGCGGTTGACAACGGCGTGGTCACTTTGACCGGCCATGTGTCGACCTATGCGCAGAAGGCAACCGCGGAAGAGGCGGTACGCCGCGTCAAGGGTGTGAAGGGTATCGCGCAGGAAATCGAAGTGCGGCCTGTCGGCAGCAATCTGACGGCCGACGACGAGATTGCCAAGCGCGCTCTGCACTCGATCAGCTGGAACACCGTCGTTCCCGACGGAGCGGTACAGGTCAGGGTCCAGAATGGCTGGGTGACGCTCACCGGCAAGGTGGAGTGGCAGTATCAGAGATCCGCAGCCTACGCCGCCATTCGATATCTGGCTGGCGTGCTCGGCGTGCACAACAGCATCGAGGTGCTGCCACACGCAACGGCGCCCGATGTGAAAAAGCGCATCGAGGATGCCTTGAAACGCAGCGCGGAAGTCGAGTCGAAAGCGATAGAAGTGAACGTATCCGACGGCAAGGTTACCTTGAAGGGCAAGGTCAACAGTTGGGCCGAGCGTCGCACCACAGAGCGCGCTGCCTGGGCGGTGCCCGGCGTGCGTATGGTCGAAGATCACCTTACAATCGCTTGACGCATCGGAACGTCTAAGAGAAGCGGATCACCATCCGCTTCCCGTGTTCCTTACGGCACGCTCAGGAGCAGTCATGAGAGCAATGGTGCTCGAAAGGGCCGGCGCCCCTCTCAAGCTGGTCGACAGACCCGATCCTGTACCTGGACCGGGCGAGATAAGGCTGAAAGTCGAGGCATGCGCGGTCTGCCGGACCGATCTGCATGTGGTTGACGGTGATCTGCGTCATCCGAAATTGCCGCTCATCCCCGGCCACGAGATCGTCGGCGTCATCGATTCCGTCGGTAAAGGCGTCGCACGTTACCGAATCGGACGCCGCGTTGGCGTAGCCTGGCTCGGGCACACTTGCGGCCATTGTCCGTACTGCCTCGAAGGGAGTGAAAATCTCTGCAATCAGCCAGATTTTACCGGCTACACACGCGATGGCGGTTTCGCCAGCCATGTGGTTGCTGATGCGCGCTTCGCCTTCGATCTGGATTCGGATGCCGACCCCGTGTCCTTGGCGCCGTTGCTTTGCGCTGGGTTGATCGGCTGGCGATGCCTGAAGAAAGCCGGCGACGGCAAGCGGCTCGGGATTTTCGGCTTCGGCGCCGCCGCGCATATCGTCGCCCAGATAGCGATCTGGCAAGGTCGTGAAGTCTTTGCCTTCACCCGGCCCGGTGACAGTGAAGCACAGAAATTCGCTCGCTCGCTTGGTGCGACCTGGGCAGGCGGTTCGGACGAATCTCCGCCCAGACAGCTCGATGCCGCCATCATCTTCGCTCCTGTCGGTGACCTGGTGCCGATCGCGCTTGGTGCCGTCCGCAAGGGCGGCCGGGTGGTTTGCGGCGGCATCCACATGAGCGACATTCCGGCGATGGCCTATGAGCTGCTTTGGGAAGAGCGTGAACTGGTGTCGGTGGCAAACCTGACGCGCCTCGACGCGGAAGAGTTCTTTCCCATTGCCAAGCGCGCGCGGGTGCACACGCGCACCAAGGTTTACCCTCTGGAACAGGCCAATCAGGCATTGGACGATCTGAGGCAAGGGAGATTGAGCGGCGCCGCCGTCCTGGTGCCATGATCCGAGCCACAGCGGGAAGACAAAGACGATGTGCTCCGCCCAGACGATCGCTTCGGTCTTGCCCTTGCTTCCAAGCAGGCGCCTCATCTGATGAGAGGAAGTGTTAGCGGCTTCAACGAAGGGACGCGGAGGCCTCCGAACGAAGAGGTCACCGGTTCGTGTCAGGAGCGCCCGGTTCGACATGAGCCCTATTGTGCTGATCCGCAGGCGCCTGGAGAGAGTTGTGCGTTCATCTCGGCTTGTGTTGCCGTACCACTTTCCACTCATGCCAGATCAGCACCATGACGATCGCGTCGAAGAGGGTAAGGACAAGCAGGCCCAACGAATGGGTGTAGGAATAGCGATACACCTGGTAGATCATGAATGCGCCCAATGCAGCGAGCGAAGCCGGATACGACCACAGCTTGCCTCTCAAAAGCCCGATAACCAAGAGCAGCTTTATCAGGCCGTGGCTGAGCAGGTAGAAGGCGTAGAAATGCTCGCTGGCGACGGAAAAATGGCTCGCCATCTGCGACAGATGGCCGGCAATGAAATCATTCGGATCTTCGATCAGTTCGTCCTGCGTGACGGCATTGACCCAAGCGGCAATTGTGTCGGTGCTGACGACATAAAGCAGGAGCCCGCCGACGCATTCGATCAGGGCGTGCGCACCCTTGAGCCAGACTCCAATCTCGAAAATCTGATGGATACGGCGCTCATCGACAGGCTTCACAATGCACCTCGCGGTCAACAACGGAACCAGACAATGGACGCAGCCCTCAGGCGACAACGAGTCGAACGTAGACCAGGACCAGCCATCACTCCATGTCCATCACCGTCAGAAAGGGCGAAGCCGGCATCATATCGGCAACAGTAAATTGTCGCTTGGCGTCACCCATCATGCCTTGTACAGAATCTTCCTCTTTTGTGCCCCTCATCCTATCGGGCGGAAGAGCCCGTCTCATATGCCAAGAGCGTTGTGTTGCTGTCGCTTGCCTTTGTTGGCCGTAAGATCGTCGAAAAAGGCGGCCCCGTGGGTCCGGCACGGGTAAAACCGGTCACCAAGGAGAACGCGACGACGCGTCGCTGCGGTCCAGCGGCCAAGGATAGCTCCAAACCTTCATCGGCACCTGCGCGCCGCTTTCGCCAAGCATCCAACGCAATGACCGCGATGAGGTTGCCTAAGAGTGCGCAAGAGCCGTTACCGCGACCCCACACTGTGCGCGCTACTCGGCGGCTGCCATCGTCGGTATGGCGACCGAAGCGAACACGCTTGGCTCGACAATCGGAACTACAACGCGGACGCCCTTAGAGTTCGCGGACCATCTCCTCAAGCAGGCGACGCACATCGTTTGCGGCCTGGGCCAGCTCGCGATTATCAATGGCGCCCATCGAGGCGACCGGATCCACTGCTGCGACCTCTACCTTTCCTGGTCCGACCTCGGTGACGATGACGTTGCAGGGCAGCATGGTCCCGACCTTGTCATCTGCCTGCAGCGCGCGCCAAGAGAAGTGCGGATTGCAGGCGCCCAGAATAACGTATGGCTTGAAATCGGCGCCCAGCTTGGCTTTCATCACTTGCTGCACGTCGATCGAGGTCAGAACGCCAAAGCCTTTGTTTGCGAGCTTGTTGATCACATGGTTGATTGCCGTGGCGAACGGCATATCGACGATCTTGCTGAAATAGTAGCTCATCAACTCTCCAATCGTTGATCGCAAGCGCTCACGCCACTGCGCGAACGGTCGCCCGGAACCTCGCGCAACAGTTAATCGCGATCCCCGGACGAGGCTTTGATCCAACGCAACGAAGGGACAGAATCGATGGTGATTATTGCCCACGAACAGGAGACATGCGGGTGACGATCCGAAATCTCGAACATGCGTTCGCCCCGAAGTCGGTTGCGGTGTTCGGGGCGTCGGTGCGCGACGGCTCTGTCGGGCGTGTCGTCTTCGACAACATCGTCAATGGCGGTTTCGAAGGCGAGATCTGGCCCGTCAACCCGAAATATTCAAAAGTGGCTGGTCGACGCTGCCACGCGAAGGCGGCCGACCTGCCAAGCATACCTGATCTCGGTATCATCGTGACGCCGCCGGCTACGGTTCCCGGCATCGTCCGTGATCTCGCTGAGAAGGGTACGCGGGCGGCGGTTGTTATCACCGCGGGGCTGACGCGCGAGAACGGCTTGCGTCAGGCGATGCTCGACGCTGCCAAGCCCACACTCTTTCGCATCATCGGGCCGAACACGGTCGGGCTAATGATCCCGCCGGTGAAGCTTAATGCCGGATTTGCGCATATGGCCGCCAAGCCTGGCAACATCGCGCTGCTGTCGCAATCCGGCGCTATTGCCACGTCGCTGGTTGACTGGGCCGCAGACAACAATGTCGGCTTCTCTCAGATTATCTCGCTCGGTGACATGGCGGATGTCGACGTGGGAGATTGTCTCGACATGCTGGCGGGCGACATGCACACGCGCGCCATCGTGATGTATCTCGAAACAATTCCCAATCCGCGCAAGTTCATCTCGGCCGCCCGTGCGGCGGCGCGGATCAAGCCGGTGATCGCAATTAAATCGGGTCGGCACGAGCAATCGGCCAAAGCGGCTGCGACCCACACCGGAGCGCTGTCGGGGGCTGATCGTGTCGTCGATGCGGTATTGCTGCGCGCAGGCATCCTGCGTGTCAAAGGCCTGACCGAGCTGTTTGATGCCGCTGAAACGATCGCCCGCTTCACTCCGCTCAAACGGGCCCGCGTCGGCATCGTCACCAATGGCGGCGGGGCAGGGGTATTGGCCATCGATCAACTCATGGAGTGCCAAGGGGAACTGGCCGCGCTATCACCCGCCACCATCGAACGCCTGAATGCCGTATTGCCTCCAACATGGTCGCACGCCAATCCGGTCGACATCATCGGCGATGCCCCGCCGGAGCGCTACAGGGCCGCCGTCGAAGCTGCAGCGGCCGACCCCGGAACGGACGTCGTCCTGGTGATGAATTGTCCAACGGGGCTGGGCTCGCCACTTGCCGCGGCAAGCGCGGTAGCGGAACTCACAAGGCAAGGGATGATCGCCGGCAAACCGGTCCTGACGTGCTGGCTCGGTGAACACACGGCGCGCGCCGGGCGGCAAATCCTTCAGGATGCCGGCATTGCCAGTTTCGAAACGCCGGCTGACGCAGCAACGGCCGTCTCCTACCTCAGCGAATGGTCGCGTGCCCAGCGGGCACTGATGCGCACTCCGTCGAGCCTCAGCGAGGACGTCACGAGCGATCGGGAAGCCGTGCTTGCCATATTCAGGCAGGTCGCGAGGGAGGGGCGGCGAATGCTGACCGAGCCCGAAGCCAAGGCGGCAATATCCGCCTACGGCATCCCGGTAGCCGAAACGATCGTTGCCAGATCTGCGGCGGAAGTGGAAGCCGCGGCGGGCCGGCTCCTCAAGACGTCTGAACAGGTCGTCGTCAAACTCCTGTCCAAGGCGATCTCGCACAAGTCGGACATTGGCGGGGTGGTGCTTGGCATCGCCGACGCCGCTGTCGCCGGCGATGCCGCACGCGCAATCGAAGCGCGCGTGCGCAGCCATGCACCGCAAGCCGATGTCGAAGGCTATGCCGTTCAGCCGATGGTGGCTCGGAAACAGGCGCAGGAACTCATCCTCGGCATGAGCCGGGATCCGATCTTCGGGCCGGCCATCCTGTTTGGAGCTGGCGGCGTGGCGGTCGAGGTGATGAACGACACGGCGATCGCGTTGCCACCGCTCGACGACGTTCTTGCCGGCGACCTGATCGCGCAAACGCGGATCGGCCGCCTGCTTGCCGGGTTTCGCGATCGCAAGCCGGCGAACCGGCAAGCGATCATTGCAGCACTCAACGGCCTGTCGCAGATGATAGTCGACTTTCCGTGCCTGGTTGCGGTGGACATCAATCCGCTGCTGGCCGACGCCGAGGGCGTGGTTGCGCTCGACGCCCGCATCGAGATCGAGCCGGAACGCGTGGAGGAGGCGGGGCCTAACCCCGCACTCGCCATCAGGCCTTATCCTTCGGGTTGGGAGAAGGAGTTTTTGGGAGGCAGCACGCACTATCACATCCG
The DNA here is from genome assembly GCF_057784295.1 of Mesorhizobium sp. CNPSo 4688. Classification (NCBI taxonomy): domain Bacteria; kingdom Pseudomonadati; phylum Pseudomonadota; class Alphaproteobacteria; order Hyphomicrobiales; family Phyllobacteriaceae; genus Mesorhizobium; species Mesorhizobium sp. CNPSo 4688. Next base: position 376,234 of record NZ_JBWLUY010000006.1, on the reverse strand, counting down.
GCCGATCAAGCCGGCCGACATCGCTCTCTATCCGGAATTCCTTGCCAGGATTTCGCCTGACGATCTGCGTATGCGCTTTCTGTCGCCAAGCAAGAGCTTTTCCGACCAGATGTTGAAGCGGTTCACCCAGCTCGACTACGACCGCAATATGGCTTTCGTTGCGCTGGAGACAGGCACCGGCGCTTTGGCGGGCATCAGCCGACTCTCCTGCGATCCCGACCACCTTCGCGCCGAGTACGCCTTGCTGGTGCGTTCGGATCTGCAGGGGCACGGCCTGGGCTGGGCATTGCTCAGGCAGATCGTTGATTATGCAAAGGCCGACGGGATCGGCCGGATCGAAGGCATCGTGCTCAGCGAGAACACGAGGATGCTGGCCATGTGCCGCGAATTCGGCTTCTCGATCGCCCATCTTCCGGACGAACCCGGTCTTGTCGAGGCCCAGCTCCAACTGCGTTAAGGTCGATCATCTGCCGTACCTTTCAGGAGGCCGTGCGCAGGGTCTCGGGCGCATCGCTGTGGGAAAACCTTCTCAGCTCTTTCACGATATCAGTAAGCTTCCGATCGGCATTGATCCTGCGCCAGCTCGTTTGGGTGGCATTTCGCTGCAATTGCCGCGAGAGGATATCTATGGTGGCGTCGGAAGGGCCACCCTTGCGCTCGCTGACCCGTTGCCACAGAACAAGCGGATCCGCTTCCAACCAGAACCCGGCAAAAGCCACACCCCTGGCGCTTGCCGCCTTCTCGATATGGTTACGATCGGCAGGCCTGTCAAACACGGCATCAGCGACAACCGATCCACCCTCCGCAAGGATCAGACCTGCGCGCCATGCCATTTCGCTATAGACGCGGGCGGATACCTCGGGTCGATAGGCTCTGTCCGGCAGCCTGGTCTCAGCGGGCACCCCATGCATCGCTTTGCGGATGCGGTCGCTTTCGACAATGCGGGCGCCGGGTGGCGCTCCGATATAAACCGCGAGCGCCTCAGCGACCGTCGTCTTGCCGGAGCCGCTGAGGCCGCCGATGGCAACGAGCTGCGGCGGTGTTTGCTGGAGAAATGTTCGGGCAAGGTCGAAATAGGATCTGGCCTCTGCGATCAATTTGTCGGAGTCGGCGCTGCCTTCCTCGACCTGGGTTGCGGTGACATGGGCGCGTACGGCAGCCCGCACCGCCATGAAAAAGGGCAGCAGGATAAATCCGTCCTCGTCGTCGGCTTCGTCGAGATAGCGGTTCATCACAAGATTGGCGAGCTGGGCAAACCCGCGATGCCAAAGGTCCATCAACAGGAAGGCAAGGTCGTAGAGGACGTCGATGCTGGCGATCTGGTCGTTGAATTCGATGCAATCGAAGAGGCGGGGCTCGCCGTCGAAAAGGCAGATGTTGCGCAGATGCAGATCGCCATGGCACCGACGGATCTTGCCCGCGGCTTCCCGGCGGTCCAGCAATCCGGAATGCCGGGTGATGGCCGTGCGGAAGGCCTCGGCAAAAGTCTCGATCTCGGGTTTTGTGAACACATGACTGGTGGCAAAGCCGGCCTCGTTGATGTCAAGTACACCTGCCAGATTGGAAGAGCCGCTGCCATTGTGGACCGTCGGCGCCGTACGGTGGTAGCCCACGATCATGCGCGCAACCGCAGTCATCAACGCTGGCGTCAATTTTCCCGCGGTTGCCATGCTGTCGAGAAGCTTCGATTGGTCGAAGCGGATCATCTCGATCGCCGCATCGACCATTTGTCCGGTGCCATCGAAAGCCAACTTGCCGTCCGCCTCACGCGTGATATGCCGCACCCCCAGGTAAAGGCCTGGCGCGGTCTTCGAGTTGAGTTCCACCTCTTTGTCGCAAGCGGCCAGCCTTAGGGCCGGCGCCGAGAAATCCACATAAGGCAGCTTGACCGCCCGCTTCATCTTGTAGGCACGCTGGCCAGTTAGAAAAATGCGCGAGATATGGGTTTCGATCGCCTCGACAGGTCCGGCCGCACCATACGAGGAAGGGTCAAGCAGAAACGCGACGGCAGCTTGCTGGTCGTCAACGATCATTTACGCCTCCTTCGTGTCTGCACCACGCAACATTCTCCCTTCGGGAGCTATTGCTGCAGCGTCTGCACATAACCGGCCAACTCATGGATCCGTTCCTCGGTGACGATTTCGCCAGCGTTGGGGCCGTATCTCTTCACGTCGGCAGGCAGAAACTGGTTGCCCCATACCGGCATGTCGCGCTCGCCATGCGCCGGCACCATTACGCGGCCGTCGATCACGGCGTAGACGCGCCAGTAAGGGAATTCACCGCCATTGCGCCTGGAGATGCGCGTCAAGTCGCTGGGGCGCTGCATCAGTTCGTCGCCCAACGGTCCATCGCCCTTGCCGTCCGGGCCATGGCAGACGGCGCACGAGTTCATGTATTCGGACTTGGCGTCGCCGAGGTCCTGCGCACTGGCCGTCTCGAAGATCATGCCAGCGAGAGCCGCTGCGATCAGGAATTTCATCAGTGGTTTCCCTCATTGATTGCCTGAAGCCTACAGCTTTGGCTGGCCAACACGTTGATGCGGATCAAATGGCCACCACAGCCGACGTTTGACCCAGCGCAATGAACGCCCCAACTCATCTCGCTACGCTTCAGCAACGATTGAATCGTCAAGCAAAATCAGGAGTTGTTGCCATGACTTTCAAGACACTGCTTACGGTTAGCGGACCAAACCGGGGCGAGGGCGACCTGTGCGAACAAGTCGGCGCCCACCGTGACAGTCTCTCCGGCGAGGCAGACGGCGGCCGGCTGCTGACGGTCGCACGCTCGATCCATGCCGACCTGATCGTCCCCAGCGCCTATGGGCATAGCTGTCTGCGGGAATGGGCATTCGGAGGCCTCACCCGCACGCTGATAGAAGAGGGCGACGTCAACCCCTTCATGTCGTATCGATGATCTCGCGTATCGTACCCAGCGAAGTTGACCAGCAATCCGTCCCCGATGGCGGTGCCTATTGGTCGATCGAGACCAATGACCTCCTGCGACTCCTAAAGACGTCTGCCTTGGGCCTTGCCACTTCCGAGGCCGCATCCAGGCTTGCAGAATTCGGCCGAAACACGCCAGCCTCGCTGTCCGGTACGTCGGCGTTGACCGTCTTTGTCCGGCAATTCCGCAGCCCACTGGTCCTGATCCTTATTTTCGCGGCCACTGTGTCGGCTTTCGTCGGCGAGGGGCAGGAGGCTGCAATCATCGGTTCGATCGTGCTGGCAAGCTGTATCCTCAGCTTTACCCAGGAGTACTGCGCGTCGCGTGCCACAGAAGCGCTGAAACGGCGCATTTCGCGAAAGGCTGTCGTGCTGCGTGATGGAATCGAGTGCTCGGTTGCTGCCGAAGATATTGTGCCGGGCGATGTGATCCGGCTTTCTGCCGGAAACCTCATTCCCGCGGACGGTATCATCCTGGACGCGCGCGATTTCAATGTCAGCGAGGCCGTGCTGACCGGCGAAACCTTTCCCGTGGTGAAGGCACCAGGACGGGCGTCGCCAGAGGCCTCCCTCGCACAGCGCACCAACGCGGTCTTCACCGGCACATCGGTCCGCAGTGGCACTGCAACCGTGCTTGCGGTAGCCACCGGCACCAGCACCGAATTTGCATCAATAGCCGCGGCCTTGGAGCGACAAATTCCCGAAACAGGGTTTGCTCAGGGTATCAGGCTGTTCGGCTATCTGATGACCGAGATCATGTTGGCGATTGTCATCCTGGTGTTCTTCGCCAACCTGATGCTCCATCGACCGCTGATTGAATCAATGCTGTTTTCGCTGGCACTCGCGGTTGGCCTAACGCCGGAACTTCTTCCGGCGATCATCAGCGTGACGCTTGCTCGAGGTGCCCGGGCTATGGCGGCCAATGGCGTCATCGTGCGCCGTCTCGACGCCATCGAGAATCTGGGCAGCATGGACGTGCTTTGCACCGACAAGACCGGCACGCTGACGGAAGGCGTGATCCATCTTGACGCATGGCTTGATGTCGACGGCAATTCGTCAACCGACATCCTGCTTTGGGCACGCCTCAATGCGACCCTGCAAACCGGACTGAAGAACCCGCTGGACGAAGCGATCGCAGGTGCACCGGGCGAGGGCGCTTCACTGGCTGCTTTCACCAAGGTCGACGAGATCCCCTATGATTTCATCCGCAAGCGCCTATCCGTTGTTGTGCGGGGGAAGGATGCCGAAGATCTTCTGATCACCAAAGGCGCAGTACTGAATGTCCTCGAAACGTGCGGCTTCGTCAGCACGGCGAAAGGGCTGGAACCTCTCGACGAGAAGCAGCGTGCCGCGATCGACGAGAAATTCCGGCGCTGGAGCGCGGACGGCTACCGCGTCCTGGGCCTGGCAATCCGTCGATTTGAGAGCCGGAAAACGTTCAGCAGGAAAGACGAAATCGATCTCGTCTTCGTGGGCTTCCTGCTTTTCCTCGACCCGCCAAAGGAAGGCGTCAAGGAGACGCTTGCCGAGCTCGCCCATCGCGGCATCGCGGTAAAGGTCATTTCGGGCGACAACCGTTACGTTGCCGCACATCTTGCCCAGGCGGTCGGCTTGCGCGCCGACAGGATCATGACCGGCGAGGAGCTTTCGAAATTGACCAAGAGCGCGCTCTTTGCGGGCGTGCAGAACACCGATCTCTTCGTCGAGATCGACCCCAACCAGAAGGAGCGCATCGTTCAAGCCTTGCGGAGCAGGGGCCATGTCGTCGGTTATCTTGGCGACGGCATCAATGATGCGCCCGCCCTTCATGAGGCAGACATAGGCATCTCGGTCGACACCGCTGTCGATGTTGCGCGTGAAGCGGCCGATATCATCCTGCTCAAGCAAGATCTGGGCGTGCTCGTGCGCGGCGTCGATGACGGCCGCAAGACATTTGCCAACACGATGAAATACATTTCAATTACCACCAGCGCCAATTTCGGCAACATGATCAGCATGGCTGTCGCTTCGCTGTTCCTGCCGTTCCTGCCGCTTCTGGCAAAGCAGATCCTGCTCAACAATTTCCTTTCTGACGTTCCTTCGCTTGCCATCGCAAGCGACAACGTCGATGCCGACCAACTGCGCCAGCCTCGCCAATGGGACATCCGTTTTGTGCGGCGGTTCATGATCAGCTTTGGCCTGGTCAGTTCGCTGTTCGACTTCGCGACCTTCGGGTTCCTTCTGTTCTTCGCCCATGTCACCGAGGCAGCATTCCAGACCGCCTGGTTTGTCGAATCGTTGCTGACAGAGCTTGCCATCGTGCTCATTGTGCGCACCCACAGAGTTTTCTGGACAAGCCGTCCGAGCCCGTTGCTCGCCTGGCTTACGTTGGCTGTCGGGGTTGTCGCGATCATCATCCCTTATCTGCCATTTGCAGCTTGGTTCGGCTTCATGCCACTGCCTCTGCCCGTGCTTGCCGGGCTTGTCGCAATCACCGCGCTTTATCTCCTGGCCTCGGAAGCGACCAAGCGCTGGTTCTTTGGACGAGAGAGCCGCCAGTCGCATCGGAAGAGGGCGGGGCAGATGATCCACAGAGGGTCCAAACCTCATGCGGCCTATCCGAGACGATAGGCCGCGTTAGGGAGGACTGAAGCGATGATAAAAAGAAGCGCGGGCATACTGCCCTTTCGTCGATCGGACACGGGGCTGCAGGTGCTGCTCGTCCATCCGGGCGGCCCCTTCTGGCAAAGCCGCGATCTTGGCGCCTGGTCCATCGCCAAGGGCGAGTATGGCGAAGGTGAATTCCCAGAGGCTGCGGCGCGGCGCGAGTTCCAGGAAGAGACAGGGTGGGGGCCAAATGGAGCCATGCTCAATCTAGGAGAGTTGCGTCAGCGAAAGAGTAAAATCATCACTGCTTTCGCGCTCGAGGGCGATTTCGACACCGCGACCTTGCGCAGCAACATGTTCGAGATGGAATGGCCACGACGCAGCGGACGTGTGCAGTCGTTTCCCGAGGTGGATCGCGGCGAATGGCTGGATCTAGACCTGGCCCGGGTAAAATTGCTTGCCGGTCAGCGGCCCTTCCTCGACCGCCTTGTCGCTTCAGTCGAGCGCGCGGTGCGTCTTTCTTAGAGCCCAAGGGTTGGCATGGCTGCCGCCTGTTGATCGAGATCAACGTATCGCCCCGTCATTTCGGCAATAATGGCGGGCAGACAGGAGTGACCGACATGACCTTCCTCGACTATCTGATGTCAGTCGACGCCAGAACGGCGTTGATGGGCCGCATGATGAAAACACTCGGCGTCGACAGACACCTGAAGGTTGTGGCAGACCATGCGGAAGTCACCAATCGGGCGGTGAACCGCTGCCGTGCCTGCGGCCATCAGGATGAATGCTCGATCTGGCTCGATGAACACGAGCACGCCGATGATCCGCCGGACTACTGCCGCAACCGTGACCTTATTGCGCGGCTGCAACACATTTCTGGCGCGCGCTAGCGATTCCAGCGCCGGAACCCAGCGTACGGGAAGAGCCATGCTGTTATCGATCATAGCCGCAATCCTGACGGCCGGCGCCGGACGATGACGCGCAAGCAGAGGCGATTGTCGGTGATCGCGGCAGGATTGACGTTCCTTGGCACCGCCACCGGGCTGATCTTTTATGCGCTCGGCCAGAAAGCCTCCTATTTCTACATGCCTGGCGATCTCGCCACGGCAAGCGTCCTACCCGGCCAGCGCATCAAGCTCGGTGGCCTCGTCGAAAAAGGCACCATCATGCGCGGCCAGGGCGCCACCGTCGCCTTCGCGGTGACGGACGCCCACAAGTCGATCAAGGTGACCTATACCGGCATACTGCCCGACCTGTTCCGCGAGGCGCAGGGCGTCATCACCGAGGGCAGCTTCGGTCCGGACGGCGTCTTCATCGCCGACAGCGTGCTGGCCAAGCATGATGAGCGCTATATGCCCAGGGAAGTGGCCGACGGCCTGAAGGCCAAGGGTGTGTGGCAGGAAAGCGAGAGCAAGTAGTGTCTCATAGGCTGCTGTGAGATGTACGATAGCGCCGAAGCAACATCAGTTGTTATGGTTCTCGCCCCCTGTTGTCCGAAGGGTCAACGCTAACGGAGCTTTGCAGTCGACAGGTCTATATCCACGGGAACACACAGTTTTGGACGCTCTGTTTTTTCTGAAAGCATTTATGCTTTTTCTGGCGCCGGGACCAACCAACGCCCTTTTGCTGGCAGGATCGGTCAAGCGACAGAAGGCGGTGACGCTTTTGCTCGCGCAGGCATGCGGATACGGAATCGCCGCCGCGTGCTGGTTTTCGCTACGATCCTTGATGCCGCCCGGCACTATCCATGTGCTCAGCCTCATTGCGGCCGCATGGCTCGTGGTGCTTGGCCTGCGCCTGATGACGAGCACACGGATCAACGTCTCTACGGAAAGCGACGCCCTTTCTGTCTTGGCAACCAGCGCCCTCAATCCGAAGGCGTTTATCTATTGCCTGGCAATCGTGCCGACAGACGTCGCGCCACGGGTGCCCGGGATTTTCTGGATCGTGCTGCTGATGATCACGGCCGCAACGGGATCGGCGTGGCTTCTACTCGGCAGGCGGCTCGGCGAAGACGGGGGAATGGCAGACAGAGTTGCCGGCGCGGCGCTTATTGCATTCGCCCTGTTGTTGCTCCGACCGTTGATAGTGGCAACTGCGATCTAGGATTGATGGTAGCGGCCGCGATCGAGGAACGCGGACATTTCCTTCGACCGTTGGCTCGCGAAAATGCGGGTTGCTAAATCTTGCTACGAGACAAGCACCACCGAGAAAGGGCCGGCACAGAAGAGACGGTCTCTGACAGCCCTGACGCCAGTGACGTTTTCGGCGGCGACGATGGCTGCCTGGCGCTCGCGTTCGTCGAAAATCGCTCCGCTCAGTTCGACCATCCCCTTGTCCACGGTTACGTCGATCATGTCCTTGCCGACCCACTTCTGCTTGGCGAGCTCGGCAAGGATAGCGTCCCGGATCTGTACGTCGTCGGTAGACATCGGGGGCGGGGCCGGCGCGACAGCGAGCAATGCGCGCAGCAGATCGGAGCGCGTGACGATGCCGACCACTTTACCGTTGTCGACGACGGGAATGCGTTTCACGCAATGGCGTGTCATGAGCTCGACGATCTCGGACAGGTTTGCGTCGGGAGCCACCGTGACCACATCCGCGGTCATTACCTCCTCGACCCGGCGCCCGTTGGCCTGAACGTATTCATCTGCCGCTCGGCCCGGGCTGATAAGAAACTCCAGCCAGCGCGAGCGCTTGCGCTGAGTGTCGAGCTCTCCCCGGCGCAAGAAATCGCCCTCGCTGATAATGCCAACCAGGGTGCCGTCGTGGCGAATGACGGGAAAGCCGCTGATCTTTTTGGAGAGCATCAACCCGGCCGCCTCCGCGATCGATGCTGACGGGTCTATGCCGACGACTGGCTTGCTCATTATGGCTTCGGCTTGCATGTTCGCTCTCCGGAGTTTCTCCGACCTCCGGCTTCTTAGGCTTCACATGCACGAAGCGCCTTGATCTGAATCATTTTGCCATCGAGGCAAATGGTCCAAAGGTTGGCTCGCAAGTGACGGGCGCGTTCCCGTCAGCCAGCGATCGCGGCCTTGGCGACATTCACGCCAAGCTCGTAGACAAGCAGTCCACCATAGTAGGCCGTCGCCGTGACCAGCATCGTTCCGGCAATTTCGATCAAAGGGATGGCGATCGTCACAGCCCGAAACTCGCGATTCCGTATCCAAAGTGCGAGCCGCACCAGTCCCCAGATAAGGAAGGCAATGGCAGTGATGCCCCCCAAGCTTTCGTGGATCTCCGCGATATCACTGCTGAAGCCGGCCGCTTCGGCATGATCCAGGGCAAGACCTCCGAAGATCCAGGTCCCAACGGCAAACACCCCGGCAGCCAGGGCCACAAAAGTAGAGATCGTACCGGCGCCCGATCTCCTGGTGACGGCGCTGCCGCCAGCGAGCGCCACAAGGTCGATAGCCGCAAGCGTGTAGATCAGAACGATAGGAAAATGAACAAGAATGGGATGGATGTGCTGAATAGGAACCACGAAAACTCTCCAGAAATTGGTAGGGACTTGGGACAATTGCCAGCCTTCCAGCGAGCCTTGGCCGACGACATTTGTGGGCGTTATGCTATGGCGGGCCACGCATTACGAACGAGAGATCTAGTCGTTTTCGTCGACCTCATCGCCCTGCCGGTCTTCACACGTATCGTCATCATTCTTGATGGCTTTCGGGGTGGTGGCGTCCTGCATCGGGATGGCCTGCAGGTCGATCGGGCCGGATGGATTAACGGACGATGGCGCCCCACATGATCCTTCGTCCGATTCAGCGGCCGCCGGCAGGGCAAAGATTGTGAGGCCTGCAAGTGCTGCGAGGACAAGCATGGAATTGCGCATGGTCTGGTATCCTTCTCGGCGCGGCCATGATTGGACGCGATGATGCCTTGATATGGACTCCTTGCTTGCTGTGGGCTGAGGATGGCTGACAGCAAATTGAAAGCTTCAACGTGCGACATGCCTGGCCAATGAAAATCCAATTGAAGCGTCTGGCGGTGCTGGGTCTCGCTGGACTTGTCCTGGCCATGTCTGCCGCTGCTGGTGCCGATGAGGACGATGACGGCGACCATGACCGGGCGCGGGATTTGTACGAGCACGGCGAAATCAAGGGCCTGGCCGATATACTGGACGTTGTCCGAGCCAAGGCGCCTGGCGATGTTGTTGCGGTCGATCTCATCCGCAAGGCCAACAAATGGGTCTACCGGTTCCAGGTCGTCGGTCCCGATGGCCGGCGAAAGACCGTCGACGTAGACGCCGGTGCCGGTGTCATCATGCGCGATGGCGAGGGTGACTGATGAAGATCCTCTTGGCCGAAGACGAGCCCCGTATCGCTGCCGATATCGCGACCGCCCTCAGGGCATCCGGAATGGCTGTCGATATCGTAAAGGATGGTGAAGCTGCCTGGTTCGCAGGTGATGTCGAAAGTTATGACGCCGCGATTCTGGATCTCGGATTGCCCAAGCTTGATGGCCTCACGATCTTGAAACGTTGGCGAGCCAACGCTCGCCGGTTTCCGGTTCTGATCCTCACCGCAAGGGGGATGTGGACGGAGCGCGTGGAGGGCATCAACTCCGGTGCTGACGACTATCTTCCCAAACCTTTTGAAATGGAAGAACTGCTCGCCCGGTTGCGGGCGATCCTGCGTCGCTCGGCAGGGCAGGCGACACCCGTTCTGAGATCCGGCCCGCTGCTTCTGGACACGCGCCAGATGCGCATTTCGCTGCGCGGTATTCCCGTTGCTCTTTCGCCGCTGGAGTACCGGCTCCTGGCGTTTCTGATGCATCACGCAGGGCGGGTGGTGGCGCCGACCGAACTGGCTGAGCATCTTTACGATTCAGGCAACGACCGCGATCCGAACGCGATCGAGGTCATTGTAGCGCGGTTGCGACGGAAGCTCGGCAGCGACGTCATCGAAACACGACGCGGGTTCGGGTATCTGATGCCTGATGGTTCCGCCTGATGGGCAACTCGATCCGCTTCAGGCTATGGCTCGCGGCAACGATCTCGATTCTTGTCGCACTCGCCATCGCGGGCGCCGGATTGCGCTATCTGTTCGAACTGCACGTCGAGCGGCGCGTGGTCGGCGAACTGACGGTCGACCTCAACGAATTGATCGGGGCAACGGCATTCACAAGCGATGGCCGCCTTGTCGTGACCCCAGTGCTGACCGACCCGCGTTTCGCCAACCCACTCTCCGGTTACTACTGGCAAGTGGAAGACATCGCCACCGGCAGCCTCGAGCGTTCGCGATCATTGTGGGACGCCAAGCTGCTCCTGCCTGCCCGGAGCGCAAGTGGAGAGCTGCGAACGGTCGAGGAGTTCACAGGTCCGGGCGGAGAACTCAGTATTGCGGTCGAGCGTACGATCATCGATGCCGGTGGCCGTTCCTTTCGCGCTATCATGGCGGAAGATCATCGAACCGTTGAGCTATCTGTAAGCGAATATGTTCGTGATCTCGCTCCGGCTCTCCTGATGCTAGCTGCAGTTCTCATGGCCGCGTTTTTCATCCAGATCACCATCGGCCTTGCACCGCTGGAAACCTTGCGGGTCGCCGTCGGAAGCGTGATTGCGCAGCGAACGGCGCGGCTCGATGTGGTGGCACCAAGCGAGGTGCAGCCGCTCGCGGACGAAATCAATCGTCTTCTCGATGCACAGGAGAAGGCGCTTGCGCGAGCCCGCTCGCGCGCCACCGATCTGGCGCATGGCCTCAAGACACCACTGCAAGTGCTGTCGGCCGACATCCGGGCCCTGCGCAAGAAAGGCGAGACGGATCTGGCTGACGAGATCGAAAAGAGCGCCGGGGCGATCCGGCGCCATGTCGAACGGGAGCTCGCACGCGCCCGCCTCGCGCCCGGTGTCTCGGGCAAGGCATCCTGCCTTATGTCTGACGTCGCGGCTGGCGTCATTGCCGTCGTCAAACGGACGCCAAGCGGCAAGCAGCTTTCATTCAAGATGGAGGTCGCGGAAGATCTGATGGCGCCAATCGATGAAGGCGACCTGTCGGAAATCCTGGGTAATCTGGTCGAAAACGCTGCGCGCTATGCAAAGTCGTCAGTCTGTGTCGACGCATCCGCAACGGCCAGCGAGGTGATCGTCACTGTCGCCGATGATGGCCCAGGTATACCGGATGCCGATCGCGAGTCCGCCTTGTCGCGTGGCGTCCAGCTCGACAGCATGGGCGGCAGCGGCGGTCTTGGCCTGGCCATCGTTTCCGACATCGTCGAAGCTTATGGCGGACACCTTGCCATGGCCAACGCCGATCCGGGTCTGGTCGTGACCATTTCCTTGCCGCGACACAGTTGAGCCTGCTTCAGGCAAAGCCTGGGAAATAGTCGACCTTTATCTTCGAGCGGCGAACGCCCATGGCCAGCAGTTTCTGACGCAGCGCCTTGACCATCGCCTGCGGACCGGAAATGTAGAAAGTGCGCTCGAGGTAGTCGGGTATTGCCAGACGTATCAGGCGTTCGTCGATATAGTCGGGATACTGCCCGCGCTTGCCCCCTTCCGCCACAGCGTGGACCGTCTTGATACCAAGTTCCTGCCTGGCCGCGCCAAGCACGTCGCGATAGGCGATATCCTCCTGTCGCTCGGTTCCGTAGAGGATGACGATCGGTCGCTGCTCCTTGCGGTCGAGCAGATATTGCAGCATCGAGCGGAACGGCGTGATGCCGATGCCTCCGGCCAGGAAGGCGATCTTGGTTTCGCGCCGGGTGGGCAGCGTGAAGTCGCCGGCCAGTTGCGCGGCGTGGATGGTGCTACCTGGCTTCATGGCCATCAATTCGCGCTTGAAGGCGCTTGATTGCGGATAGAACTTGACGCCGAGGCGGACCGTTTCCTCAGTCGGTGCCGAGGCGACGGTGAAATAACGGCGGTTGCCGCGATTGTCGGCACGATCGATGCCAAGCGTCCATTCGAGATACTGGCCGGCCTCGAAGGCGAGATTGCGCGGCGACCGGAAGATGAAGTCAAAGCTGTCGACGGCCGATTGCTCGATGCGCTCCAGGGTGAGCACGAAGCGTCCCTTCGGTCCTGCCGCATAGGCAAACAGGTTGCCGGCCAGCAGCGCCAGTTCCGGCGTGAAATAGAACGAGCCGACATGGATGTTGGGAGCAAACAAAAAGCCGACGATGGCGGCAAAGGCGATGCGCGGCCATCGCATCGTCGGTGCCGTCAGCGGCTCTGTCAGCATCACAAAGGCAAAGAACAGCAGAGGCGATGAACCCAGTGTCTCCGTAAGTGCGGTCCAGTACTGCGACGGATCGCTGGTTGCCAGAATGGTCGCCAGCGCCACGACCACGAAGGTCGAGACAAGCTCAAGCCGGCGCAGTTTCCGGACAATGAGCATGCCGCCGATGAGCACGAGTGGAAGCAACGGCAGATTGCCGCCAACCCACCATGTGGCCGGTTGGTCGAGCAGCAGCGCCGACAGCGCCACGCCCAGAGCGGCCGGATTGAAAAGGTGCTTCCGGCCGATGGCGAGAATGAACTTGGATGAAATCGCCCAGACGGACGCGAATGCCACCGCCGCGATCCCCCTTATGTCTGTAACCGCTACCGGATCTAGGATGAGCGCCAGGATAAGGGCGGTGATGTAGACAGACTCGTTGTTGGCCGGGACTGCAAAGATCCGCGCAAAGACCTTGTTGGTGATCCAGCAGGCCGCCAGCGCCAATGCCGTCGTGAGGGCGAGCGCAATCGGATCATGTGGCACCAGCTTGACGAAGCCGAGCACGAACGCTGCGCCAACCAGCGCCATCAGATAGTAGAGGACCAGCCGGTACATGGTCAGATGATCGAGAACTCGGTCGATGGTCTTGATCATGGCAGGCAAAGGGCTCCGAACCCGGTTGTCGGCGTGGCGCGGCCATTGGCGTAGACGACATACCCCTCCAGGCCAGGCGTCTGCTCGATGAAGAGAATGCCGTCCCGGCCCATGGCGAAGGCAGCAGTGGCGAAACGATCGGCTTCGAGCACATCGGCGCCGATGACGGTCAGACTGACGATGTCCTGGATCGCGCTGCCAATTCCATGCGGGTTGTAGATGTGTTGACCCCGCACATAGGTTCCGGAGGTCGCCACACCGCGACCGCGGGGATAGACGATCTTTACGATCTCGTCCGCATTGAAGGGATTGCGGATGCCGACGCTCCAGTCATAGCCCGATGCATTCTTGCCGCAGGACTGGATATCGCCGCCCGCCTCGATGAAGAAGTCACTGATGCCGGCCCTTTGAACGATGCTTGCAGCGTTGCGGATGGCCCAGCCCTTGACGATGCCGGAAGGATCGAGCGACCCGTCGGGCTTGCGAATATCGAAGTATCCGTTCGTCTGCTCTTTCGTCTGTTGGGCAAGAGCGAACACTTCCGCCATCTCGCCGCTCCAGTCGATGACCGGAACGTCGCCGCGGTTGATGGCCGTGATCTCGCTGTCGGCCCGGTATGTGCTGAAGCGCTGGTCGATATCTTCGAAATAGCCGAAGACCGTGTCGATCAGCTCACCGGCCGACGTTCCACCGATGTCGACAGAAATGGGCATGCCCATCAAAATTCGCGTGTCGCGCATGGGCCTACGACGACGCTTTCTTCAGCGCGCCGCGCAGCGACTGGATGAAAGCCCTGCTGGTCAGGGTCGCGCCCGAAATAATGTCGACATTGGCGCTTTGGGCGCTGATCGCTTCGTCGCGCAGCATGGGCAGCGCCTGCCTGTTGATGCTGACGGAGGTGCGGCGGTCGGAGGGATATTTCAGCACTTTCAGCGCCGTAAGCTGCCCGCCCTGTACGAGGGCCTGAATCTGGATGATGCCGTAGTAGGCATCGGCCGTCGGGCCGGTGTAGACGCCATCGGTATAACCATGCGCCGCGAGCTTCATGCCCACCCGGACGACCCGTGCTGATGCATCCGGATATGCCGGCCTCGGCTCCGGGACTGGTATGTAGATGGCGGGCGTTACGGCGAATGAAGGCGCTGACGACGCAGGATCCGTGATAGCCGGCGTCACTGGCTGCGCCGGCGGCATAGGCAACGGTTGTGGCGCCACCGGAACTACTGCCTGCTTGACTGGATCATTTGGCCGTTCGGCGGGTACGGCTATGCCAGCCGTCGGTTCCCGGACAATCGGGAACCTTGTTCTGAACCGGGGATCGAGGGACGCCGGCGAGGTGCGGAGCACCGGCGCGGCTGCGGCAGGCACCTCTGTCGCGTCTGCCGGCAGCGCCGAATCCAGCGCATCGTCGGCAGGCCGGTTGCCGGCCTGATCCCAGACATAGGCGCCGGAGGCGGCGATCACCAAAAGTGAGAGGACTATCTGTTTCATCGGAATTGGGTTTCCACATTGAACCTTGCAGAGGTGACCCATCTGGGCCGCTTGGGATGCAATATCCCACGACCTAGCTGACAACTGGCTGTCAGCCAGGGTCGCGCTGCAGGCGTGTGAATGCTCATGGGGACGGCAAATTGACTTGTCCCAGATCAAGGTTGTCGCATAAGCAGCAAGCTAGGAAGGTTCTCGAACGAGGTGGCTGCCTATGACTGTTGCCAACGAGCCGGTCGGATACACCGGAACCCAGATATTGCTGCATTGGACAATCGCGGTGCTGATCGTCCTGCAGCTTGTAATCGGTGAGGACATCAAGCCGGCTTACCGGGCGTTCTCGCGCGGCGTCGAGCCCGCAGCTGGCGACATCTTCAATGCGAACATTCATGTCTATGTCGGTATGGCTGTTCTGGTGCTGGCGATCTGGCGGCTTGCGGTCCGTCTAAGGCATGGTGTGCCGGCGGCGGCGCCCGAAGAGAATCTCTTACAGAAACGGATTGCCGCGGCGGCCCATTCCCTGCTGTATCTTTTCATTTTCGGGATGCCGATTACCGGGGCGCTGGCATGGTACTTCAGCTTACGAGCCATGGGTGAGATTCACGAACTTGCCAAGCCGGTAATCATCATTGTCGTCGGCCTCCATGGCGCTGCGGCGCTATGGCAGCATTTCTATGTGAAATCGGATGTGCTGGTCAGAATGCTGCGACCTGCTGAACGGCGTACGCCGTGATGCCATGAGCCGGCTGCACAATGAAAACCATCTCGTATCCCGCGTCGGCTGGCTGCGTGCCGCCGTGCTCGGCGCCAATGACGGCATCGTCTCGACGGCCAGTCTGATCGTTGGCGTGGCGGCAGCCAATGCTGCGGCCTCCAATGTTCTGGTGGCTGGTGTCGCCGGGCTGGTCGCCGGCGCGATGTCGATGGCGGCCGGCGAATATGTCTCGGTCAGTTCGCAGTCCGACACCGAACAAGCGGACCTTGCGCGTGAGAAGGGGGAGTTGGCGACACAGCCAGACTTCGAGCGACAGGAACTTGCGGGCATCTATGTGAAACGTGGGTTGGAGCCAACGCTGGCCTTGCAGGTCGCCGACCAATTGATGGCGAAAGACGCGCTCGGCGCCCACGCTCGTAATTTCGGAGGTGACGACGGCAAGACCGATCCAGGCGGCGCTGACCTCTGCGGCGGCCTTTTCGGTTGGGGCGGCCATGCCATTGGCGATGGTGCTTGTTTCGCCGGTCGCCTGGCTTGCCGCGGCCGTGTCTGTTGCCTCGCTGCTGTTCCTGGCGGTTCTGGGCGCTATTGGGGCCAAAGCCGGCGGCGCCAATGTGTTGAGGGCGACTGTTCGCGTCACCTTCTGGGGGGCGCTGGCGATGGCGCTGACCGCCGGTATTGGTGCCGTAGTGGGTACTGCCATCTGACGGTCTTGCGATTTTCGTCGATGCCCGTGCCTTGGGCGCTTGTCCTCCCGAAAGTTGATACGCGGCTTGTCGTTGAGATGAGTCAAAAGCGGCATCGGCTGCGTCGGTCCGGTGAGGCGGCACGCATTAACAAGCTTTCGAGGCTTCTCGCTGAAGCGTGAACGAGTACGTCCACATCCCTCTGATCTTTCCGAGAGATCAGCCCGAGCCCTGTCTCGTGTGAAATCGGGTGCTTGTCGTCTTGCGACACCAAAGCCCAACTCGAAGCGACGACGACAATCGCACCTCCTCCGAGAGCAGTCCAGGTCAGCGCCGATATGGCGCCGGAGCCTAAGAGGAATGGGCATCCGATCAAGCACAGTCCAAGTCCAAGCTGGAGCCACTCCCCCCACCGTTGAGGGTTCGTGAGCCCTGCTATCCCCAAGATTGCGATAAGAGCGTGGGCATCGAACGTCTGGCAAAGTGGGGGCAACGGGCTCTGGTTTGGGCAAATTCTCGGCCTGTCCAACTTGCTAAAGCGTGGTAAAGTGATTATACCAGTTAATAACATGACGATCGGCGCGGCCGTCGTTTAAAAATCGGGAGTAGGGATACATGACGACGATTGCGCTGTTCGGTGCCGGCGGGAAGATGGGGTACCGCCTGTCGACCAATTTTCGCGGTTCGCCCTATACGATACGCCATGTCGAGGTCAGCGATGCCGGCCGCGAGCGGCTGAAGTCGGGTCTGGGCTTCGAAGCCGTCAGCGCCGATGAAGCGCTCAAAGGTGCCGATGTGGTGATCCTGGCGGTTCCCGATACGCATATCGGCAAGGTAGCGGCCAGCATAGAGAGCAAGCTTGCGTCGGGCACGATGGTCGTCGTGCTCGACGCCGCCGCGCCGTTCGCCGGCCATTTGCCGAAGCGGCCGGACCTGACCTATTTTGTCACCCATCCTTGCCATCCGCCGATCTTCAACGACGAGACCGACATGGCGGCAAAAAAAGACTATTTCGGCGGCGTCAAAGCCAAGCAGCATATGGTCAGCGCGCTGATGCAGGGTCCGGAAGAGGATTTTGCCAAGGGCGAGGCGATCGCCAAGATCATCTGGGCGCCAGTGATGCGTTCGCACCGTGTCACTGTCGATCAGATGGCGTTGCTGGAGCCCGGCCTTTCGGAAACCGTGTGCGCGTCGCTGCTCGTCGTCATGAAGGAAGCCGTCGACGAGGTCGTGGCGCGCGGCGTCGACAAGCAAGCTGCGCTCGATTTCCTGCTCGGCCATATGAATGTTCTTGGCGCCGTCATCTTCGGCGAAACCAAGGGTGTGTTCTCCGACGCCTGCAACAAGGCGATCGAGTTCGGCAAGCCGGTGCTGATGCGCGACGACTGGAAGCGGGTGTTCGAGCCGGAAGAGATCGCCGCGAGCATTCAGCGCATCACCTGAGAAAGGCCAAGTCAGGTGCTCGCCGGAGCGTCTCGAGGCCTCGGCGCATCGCCGCTGACGCTCAATCTCGGTCGCATCAGGTACATATCATCTGAATTTGTGATTGACTCATCATACCAGTTGGCTTAGCTGTTGTTGACTCGGATCGATAAGGTTTCGCAGGGAGTTCGAAGCCTGGACGAGTGGAGGACGGCCGGGGAGCAACGATCCGTCAGGGGAAGCCGGCAAACGGCTTTTGAGCCTGAACCGATCAGCGGCCCGCGCTGCGTAGCGAATTCGAATGCAGACAGTGGCCTTGGTTGATCAAGGCCTTTTTTCAAACGGGAGGACATCATGAAACTCACACGTAGAATGACACTTGCGGCTTTTGCCGGGATGCTGGCGCTTGGCACCGCGGCACCCGCCTATGCGGCCGACCTCATTGCAATCATCACGCCCTCGCATGACAATCCGTTCTTCAAGGCGGAAGCCGTCGGCGCCGAAGCCAAGGCCAAGGAACTCGGCTACGAAGCGCTGGTGCTCGTCCATGACGACGATGCCAACAAGCAGTCCGAACTGATCGACACCGCAATCGGTCGCGGCGCCAAGGCGATCATCCTCGACAATGCCGGCGCCGACGCCACCGTCGCCGCCGTGCAGAAGGCTAAGGACGCGGGCGTGCCTTCGTTCCTGATCGACCGCGAGATCAACGCCACCGGAGTCGCCGTCGCGCAGATCGTCTCCAACAACTACCAGGGCGCCCAGCTCGGCGCGCAGGAATTCGTCAAGCTGATGGGCGAGAAGGGGAATTTCGTCGAGCTGGTCGGCAAGGAATCCGACACCAATGCCGGCATCCGCTCCAAGGGCTATCACGACGTCATCGACGACTATCCGGACCTGAAGATGGTCGCCCAGCAATCGGCCAACTGGAGCCAGACCGAAGCCTACGCCAAGATGGAATCGATCCTGCAGGCCAACCCCGACATCAAGGGCGTCATCTCCGGCAACGACACGATGGCGATGGGCGCCTATGCGGCGCTGGTCGCGGCGAACCGGAAGGACGTCATCGTCGTCGGCTTCGACGGATCGAACGACGTGCGCGACTCGATCACCGCGGGCGGCATCAAGGCAACCGTGCTGCAGCCGGCCTATGCGCAGGCGCAGATGGCGGTAGAGCAGGCCAACGACTTCATCAAGAACAAGAAGTCGCCCGCCAAGGAAAAGCAGTTGATGGACTGCGTCCTGGTCAATGGCGACAATGCTCCCAAGCTGGAAACTTTTGCGCTGACCAACTGAGCCGGCGCGACATGAATAGCGAGGGACGATCCATGGGTCGTCCCTCGCCGCCATTTTCCGTGGGTGCCGACCGCCATGCTGAACAACAGGCCATCATGCTGAACAACAAGCCGATCTGGCCTATCCTTGCCGCGACACTCGGCATCAGCCTTACCGCTTGCAAGATTCTTCCGACTCCGTCGGGAGACAGCGGCAGCAGCACCGCGTTCAACCCCGACAAGATGGTCGAGGAGATCTGGGTGGCGAAGGTCGTGCCCTATCTCCAGCGGAAAGCCGGGCCGTTTGCCGAGGTTCACGCGCTGGCGAAAACCGATCCCGCTTCTGCCGGCGCCAAATATGGCAATCCAAACAAGCAGGCAAATTCGCCTTGGACCTTCGCGGTTCGCGTTGAGGGCAAGATCATTGCCGCCAACACGGCGTCGCGCGCGGCGACGATGGATATCGATGTCGACGGCGACGGCAAGGCAGATGCGAGGGTGCAGATCGGACCGGCGATGCGGGGAACAGCGCTGCGCGACAGTCTCGATTTCATCCAGTTTAACGATTTTACCAACCAGATCGATTTTGCCCAGTTCGGCAAGGCGTTCAACGCCTATGCCGACAAGGCCGTGCTGTCCAAGCTGCCGCGCGACGCGCTCGAGGGCCGCAGCGCCAAGGTTCTTGGCGCCTATACGCTCGAAAGCGGCCAGGACCTGGCGCTGGTGACGCCGGCCGAGGCAGAAATCGGGCCGAAGCGATGAGCGCTGTGGTTGCTCACGACGTCATCCTGAAACTGGAAGACGTCTCCAAGGTCTATTCCGGCACCGTCGCGGTCAAGCGGGCGAATTTCGAGGTGCGCAAGGGCGCGGTCAATGTGCTGGTCGGTGAAAACGGCGCCGGCAAATCGACGCTGATGAAGATCATCGCCGGCGTCGAACAGCCGACGCTCGGCCGGATCCTTCTGGAAGGGGAGGAAGTTTCCTTCTCATCGTCGGGCGATGCGGTGAACCGCGGCATCGGCATGGTGTTCCAGGAGCTGAACCTGTTCGGCAATCTGACCGTTGCCGAAAACATCTTTGCCACGCGCGAGATCACCAACCGGTTCCGCAAGATAGACCGCAAGGAGCAGGAGCGCCGTGCCGCGCAATTTCTCGAACGCCTGCAGGCCGGCATAAGGCCCGATATGCTGGTCGAGGATCTGCGCATCGGCCAGCAGCAGTTGGTCGAGATCGCCAAGGCGGTTTCGCTCGATGCGCGCATCCTGATCATGGACGAGCCGACCTCGGCGCTGAGTGCGGCGGAAGTCGAGATCCTGTTCAAGGTAATCGCCGACCTCAAGGCGCGTGGCGTTGCTATCGTCTACATCTCGCACCGGCTGGAAGAGCTGATCCGCATCGGCGACTACATCACCGTTCTGCGCGATGGGCACATCACCGGCCAGGAGGAGATGAGAAACGTCGACACGCGGTGGATCGTGCGGCAGATGATCGGCTCCGACGCCAAGGATTTTGCCAAGGCCGACGGCCATGTTCCCGGCGAAGAGATATTCCGCGCCGAGGACATCTGCCTGCCGCGCGCGACCGGCGGGCTTGCAGTCGACCACGTCTCGCTGTCGCTGCGCGCCGGCGAAATCCTCGGTATCTACGGCCTGATGGGCGCCGGGCGCAGTGAGCTGTTCGACTGCATCATGGGCCGCCATGGCCAGGCCACCGGTACGATCTTCATTGCCGGCAAAAAGGTCAAGGAGCGCGACACGACGCGGCGCATCCGGCGCGGGCTGGCGCTGATCCCCGAAGACCGCCAGCGCGAAGGACTGGTGTCGATCCTCTCGGTCGCCAGCAATCTGACGCTGGCCAGCCTGTCGCGCTTTGTCCGGCTGTTTCATATTCGCGGCGGCCCCGAAAGACAGGCGGTGACGCAGATGGTGCGGGAACTGGCGATCAAGGTTGCCGACCCGGCGCAGGACGTCTCGTCGCTGTCCGGCGGCAACCAGCAGAAGGTGGTTATCGGCAAGGCGCTGCTCACCGGCCCCAAGGTGCTGCTGATGGATGAGCCCAGCCGTGGCATCGACGTCGGCGCCAAGGCGGATGTCTTCCGCACCATGCGCAAACTGTCGCGCGACGGGCTGGGCATTCTCTTCGCTACCTCCGATCTCGACGAGGTGATGGCGCTGTCCGACCGGATCGCGGTGATGAGCAATGGAAAACTGACGGGCATGTTCGATCGCGCCGAGGCGACGGAGGCGGCCCTTGTCGCCGCCTCCGCGCTTGGCCACGGACCGGCCCTGCACACGGAGAACCCATGACTGATATCCCGGCGGCCTCCTCCTCCGTCCCGAGCGGCTCGCTGTTGCTCACGCTGATGAAGGCGAGGACTTTCATCGCGCTGATCGCCGTGCTGGTCTTCTTTTCGATCGCGGCGCCGAATTTCCTGTCGACCGCCAATCTGATCCTGATGTCGAAGCATGTGGCGCTGAATGCGTTTCTGGCCATGGGCATGACCTTTGTCATTATCACCGGCGGCATCGATCTGTCGGTGGGCTCGATCGTCGGCCTGTGCGGCATGGTCGCCGGCTATCTCGTGCTCAACGGCATCGACCTGCAATTCGGCTACACCATCTATTTCAACGTGGTCGAGATCGCGCTGATCACGCTTACCGTGGGCATCCTGATCGGTGCCGTCAACGGATTGCTGATCACCAGGCTGAACGTCGCGCCGTTCATCGCCACGCTCGGCGTGCTCTATGTCGCGCGCGGCCTGGCGCTGCTGTCGTCGGATGGCCGCACCTTCCCCAACCTGGTCGGCAAGCCGGAGCTCGGCACCACCGGCTTCGGTTTTCTCGGCGCCGGCCGGGTGCTCGGCCTGCCGGTGGCGATCTGGATCCTGATCGTCGTTGCGCTGGCGGCGGCCTATCTCGCCAAATACACGCCGCTCGGCCGCCACATCTTCGCCGTCGGCGGCAACGAACGGGCGTCGCGAATTTCGGGCGTTCGTGTCAGCATGGTGAAAATGTTCGTCTACATGTTCTCCGGTTTCTGCGCGGCGATCGTTGGCCTGATCATCTCGTCCGAACTGATGGCCTCGCATCCGGCGACGGGCGAAAGTTTCGAGCTCAACGCCATCGCCGCGGCGGTTCTCGGCGGCACGTCGATGTCGGGCGGGCGTGGCACGATCGGCGGCACCATCGTCGGTGCTTTCGTCATCGGTATTCTTTCGGACGGGTTGGTGATGATGGGGGTGAGTTCCTTCTGGCAGATGGTGATCAAGGGCCTGGTCATCATCGTCGCCGTTGTCGTCGACCAGGCGCAGCGTCGGCTGCAGAGCCGGGTGACACTGATGCAGATGGCTAAGGCAGGGTGAGCATGGCGGAGTTGCGGGGAGCGCTGATCGGTTGCGGCTTCTTTGCCGTCAACCAGATGCATGCCTGGCGTGACATTGAAGGTGCCTCGATCGTCGCCGTTTGCGACCGCGATCCGGAACGGCTGCGCATCTTTGGTGACCAGTTCGGCATCGCGAAGCGCTACACCGACGCGGCCGAACTTTTTGCCAGCGAGAGGCTGGATTTCGTCGATATCGCCACCACTGCGCCCAGCCATCGTCCGCTGGTCGAGATGGCGGCGCGTTACCGTGTGCCGGTGATCTGCCAAAAGCCGTTCGCGCCGACGTTGGCCGACGCCAAGGCCATGGTGAAGGCCTGTGCCGGGTCCGGCGTACCGCTGATGGTGCATGAGAATTTCCGCTGGCAGTCGCCGATCCAGGCGGTGCGCGCCGTGCTCGACAGCGGTGAGATCGGCACGCCCTTTTTCGGACGCATCTCCTTCCGCTCCGCCTATGACGTGTTCTCCGGCCAGCCCTATCTCGCGAAGGGAAAGCGCTTCATTATCGAGGATCTCGGCATCCACAGCCTTGACATTGCCCGGTTCCTGCTGGGCGATGTGTCCACGATCACGACACGAACCGCGCGCATCAACCCTGATATCGCCGGCGAAGATGTCGCGACGATGTTGATGGACCACAAAAACGGCGCGACGTCGGTCGTCGACTGCAGCTACGCGACGAAGCTTGCCGTCGAGCCGTTTCCCGAAACGCTGATCGAGATCGACGGCAGCGACGGCACGATCCGGCTGGCGCAAGGATACCGGCTCACCGTCACCGGCAAGAGCGGCACACGGGTCACCGACGTCTCGCCGCCGCTGTTGCCCTGGGCGTCGCGGCCCTGGCACAACATCCAGGAGAGCGTCGTCGCGATTCAACAGCACTGGGTCGACTGCCTGGCAAAGGGGACTGAGCCGGCGACCTCGGGCGCGGACAATCTCCAAACCTTTGCGCTTGTCGAGGCGGCCTATCTGGGCGCCGCGAGCCACGAACCTGTCCACCTCGATGCCTTGCTGAAATGACAGCCGACGCCTTTCTCCTCTACGGCACACGCGTGGTCGAGGCCGAGCCAGTCAGGCTGAGTGCGGGCCCGCTCAGCGCCGACTTCGTCAACGGCAATCTGCGCTGCATCCGTTATGGTGGCATCGAAGTGCTGCGCGCCATCGCCTACATCGTCAGGGATCGCGATTGGGGCACTTACGAGCCAGCGCTGACCAACCTTGTGATCGATTGTGGCGCCGACAGTTTCTCGGTGAGCTACACGGCAAACTGCACGGGGCCGGACGCTAGCCGGCTCGGCTTTCGCGCCACCATCAAGGGCTCCTCTGATGGCCATCTGGTCTTCGACGTCAGCGCACTGCCCGAGAGCGACTTCGAGACCAATCGCTGCGGCTTCTGCATCTTGCACCCGATCGCCGGGCTGGCTGGCAGCCCGGTCACGGTCGAGCATACCGATGGCAGCGTGGTGGCGACGAAGCTGCCGCTGCTGATCGATCCCTGGCAGCCTTTCAAGGATTTGCGCGCGATCACCCATGAGGTTCAGCCGGGCATTACTGCCGAATGCCGGATGGAGGGCGACACTTTCGAGATGGAAGACCAGCGCAACTGGTCGGATGCGTCCTACAAGACCTATGTCCGGCCGCTGGCGCTGCCATGGCCCTATGTGTTGCCTGCCGGTCAACCCGTCAGGCAGACGATCAGCCTGCGCATCATCGACGAGGGGAAAATACCGGCTGTCGCGGCAAGCACCGAACCGGTGCACATCGAACTCGGCGAGGCCGGGCAGAGACTGCCGGATATCGGCGTGATCATCTACCCGGATGACGTGGAGGCCGCGCTCGCAAACCTTCCGACATTGGCCGCGCTGGGCCCGCAGCAACTTGTCTTCCACTACGACCCGACACGTGGCCATGGGCTGGGTGCGTTGCAGCCCTTTGCAAAACTTGCCGCCGCCTATCCAGTGCAGACGACGCTGGAATGCGTCGTTGCCTGCGCGGGCGATCTCGACGCCGAGCTTTCAGGCGTCGCCGGCATGGTGCGCCAGGCAGGGCTGAAACTCTCGGCCATCGCCGTCTCGCCTTCGGTCGACCGGCAGTCGACCCCGCCGGGCAGCACGTGGCCTGAATGCCCGCCGCTCGAAGACGTGTATGCCGCTGCTCGTCGCGCCTTTGCTGGTATCCGGCTTGGCGGTGGCATGTTCAGCTATTTCACCGAACTCAACCGCAAGCGCGTGCCGGCCGGCTTGTTGGATTTCGTCACCCACTGCACCTGCCCGATCGTGCACGCTGCCGACGATCTCAGCGTCATGCAGTCACTGGAGGCGCTGCCCTTCATCACGCAATCTGCGCGGGCGATCTTCGGAGAAAAACCCTACCGCATCGGCCCGTCGACGATTGCCATGCGCCAGAACCCCTATGGCGGCGCGACCAAGGCCAATCCCGGGGGACAGCGCATCGCCATGGCCGACCGCGACCCGCGCCATGCCGGACTGTTCGCCGCCGCGTGGACGATCGGCTATGCCGCGCGCGTCGCGCCGGTTGGACTGGAGCAACTCACGCTCTCCGGCTTCACTGGACCGTTCGGCGTGCTGGCGGCGTCCGGAGAACCCGTCGCGGAAGGATCACCCCGGCCGATCTTCGATGCCATCAAGGGGCTTTGCGAAATGGCCGGCCTTGCGCATGTGGCGGCAACGACGAGCGATGAGACCAAGGTACTGGCGGTGGCTGGCCGCGCCGCCTCGGGCAAGATCATCTTGTGGCTGGTGAACCTGACAGCGGGCGACGTGCCGGTCGACATCTCAGCGCTTGGTCGGGAGCAATTCTTGATGGCGCCTTACGCGATCGCGCGGATCGGCTAAGCTATTTTTCGGAATTCATCACATAGAGCGCGCGGGAGCGCTCGAGATGCTTGATCATCGCCTTCTCGGCGCCGTCGGCATCCTTCTTCTCGATGCGGTCGATGATCTCTTCGTGCTCGGTCAGCGTGAACTTTTCCTTGCCGGTCCAGATCAGCATTTCCGTATGATATTCCTTCAGCCAACCGAGCATCGCCTCGCTGACGGCGACATAGATCGGGTTGCCTGAAATCGCCGCGATCTGGGTGTGAAACTTCATGTCGGCGGAGATGAAGGCTTCGGAATCGCCGCGAAAGCCGCGCTGTTCGGCAATTGTGGCCCGCAGTCGCTCAATGTCCTCGGCTGTGGCGTTTTCGGCGGCTTCCCTGACCATGCCGCGCTCGAAGAAGATGCGCGCGGTTTTCAAGTGTTCCAGCGTGTCCTTCGACGACGACAGGATGATCTTGGCCGCGCCATCGACCTGCTTGATGATCGACTTGGCGGTCAGCTGCAGCACCTTGGCGCGCTCACCATGCGAAATGGCGACGAGGCCCATATTGCTCAGCGCCTGCATCGCCTCGCGGATCGCCGGCCGGCCGACCTCGAAGCGCTCCATCAGTTCGCGCTCCGAAGGCATATCGTCGCCCGGCGTCAGTTCGCCGCTGGTGATCAGGCGCTTCAGCCGCAAAAACACTTCATCGGAAAGTTTGCGCCGGACGATCGGCTCCGAACGGTTCATCGTCGCGAATCACTCCCTTGACCGGTGTCTATCTAGCACTGCAGTCACGATTTCCAGAATGCCTGCCAGCCAATCAGCCCATATCCTGCGAGCAGGATATTGCTTGCAAAGCTTATGTACTCATTATACCAGATTTCAACGATCAAGGAACTCTTTTCGAACCTCCTTAGGCCTCAGACGACGAACCATGATCACGCTCACCTACCGCATCGAAACATCAGGCAGCATCGAGGCGCTGGCGGCCAAGATCGCCAGCGACCAGTCGACTGGAACCTTCGTTACGCTGCCCGGTGAGACCGAGGAACTCAAGGCCAGAGTGGCGGCGCGCGTTCTCGCCATACGCCATCTGCCTGAGGCTGACAGGCCCTCCATTCCCGAGGCCGGTGACGGGCCGTTCAAGCGCGCGGATGTCGACATCGCCTTTCCGTTCGATGCCATCGGCACCGACCTGTCGGCACTGATGACCATTGCCATTGGCGGCGCCTATTCGATCAAGGGCCTGTCCGGCATTCGCGTCGTCGACATGAAACTGCCGGAGCAATATCGCGGCGCTCATCCAGGTCCGCAGTTCGGCATCGCCGGCAGCCGCCGTCTGACCGGCGTCACGGATCGGCCGATCATCGGCACCATCGTCAAGCCGGCGCTGGGGCTGCGGCCGCACGAGACCGCCGCAATGGTGGGCGAGCTGATCGCCGCCGGCGTCGATTTCATCAAGGATGACGAGAAGCTGATGAGCCCGGCCTATTCGCCTTTGGCGGAACGGGTGAGGGCGATCATGCCGCTGATCCTCGACCATGAGCAGAAGACCGGCAAGAAGGTGATGTATGCCTTCGGCATTTCGCATGCCGATCCGGACGAGATGATGCGCAACCACGACTTTGTCGCCAAGGCCGGTGGCAATTGCGCGGTGGTCAACATCAATTCCATCGGCTTCGGCGGCATGGCCTTTCTCAGGAAGCGCTCCAGCCTGGTGCTGCACGCCCATCGCAACGGCTGGGATATCCTCACCCGCCATCCCGGCCTCGGCATGGACTTCAAGGTCTGGCAGCAATTCTGGCGGCTGCTCGGCGTCGACCAGTTCCAGATCAACGGCATCCAATCGAAATACTGGGAGCCGGACGCGTCCTTCGTCGAATCCTTCAAGGCGGTGACAGCGCCGATCTTTTCGCCCGACGATTGCGCTCTACCGGTCGCCGGCTCCGGCCAGTGGGGCGGGCAGGCCCCGGAGACCTATGCACGTACCGGCCGGACGGTCGATCTTCTCTATCTCTGCGGCGGCGGCATCGTCAGTCACCCGGACGGGCCGGGCGCCGGCGTGCGCGCCGTGCAGCAGGGCTGGCAGGCTGCGGTCGACGGCATTCCGCTGGCGGAGTTCGCCTTGAGCCATCCTGAGCTGGCGCGGTCGATCGAAAAATTCGGCGACGGCAAGGCAGCCTGAAGCGATGCAAAATCTTCTGCTCAGCTATTATGGCGACGACCTCACCGGCTCGACCGATGTGATGGAGGCGCTCGAGCTCGGCGGCGTGCCGACCGTGCTGTTCATGCGCCAGCCGGACGAGGCCATGCTTGCGCAGTTCGCACATTGCCGAGCCATTGGCCTGGCCGGCACCAGCCGCAGCGAAACGCCGCAATGGATGGACACCCATCTCGAGAGTGCCTTCGTCTGGCTGAAGACGCTGAACGCCGCGCTCTGCCACTACAAGGTCTGCTCGACCTTCGATTCCAGCCCGACGATCGGCAGCATCGGCCGCGCCATCGAGATCGGCCGCTCGGTCTTCGCGCAGGACAGCGTGCCGCTGCTGGTCGGGTCGCCGCAGCTCAAGCGCTACACCGCCTTTGGTCATCTGTTCGCCGCCTATCGCGAAAAGTATTTCCGCATCGACCGCCATCCGGTGATGAGCCGCCACCCGACCACGCCGATGGATGAATCCGACCTGCTGATCCATCTGTCGCGGCAGACGGAGCTGACGTCGGGGCTGGTCGATCTCGCGACGCTGCAGTCGGCGGGCCGGTCTGAAGCGTTCGATCGCTTGTTCGCCGAGGGCACCGACATCGTGCTTGTCGACGTCGACGGCCTGGAGACGCAGGCGCTTGCCGGCAAGGAGATTTGGCGTGTCCGCAAGCCGGGCGGTTCGTTCGTCGTCGGCTCGTCCGGGATCGAATATGCGCTGCTGGCCGAATGGGTGTCGAACGGGACGGTCAGTGCTGAACCGAAATTTTCGCCGCCGGGTGCGGCCGAGCGGGTCGCGGTGGTCTCGGGCAGTTGTTCGCCGACGACCGAACGACAGATCCGGCACGCTTTGACCGACGGCTTCGACGGCATCGAGGTCGATCCTGTCGAACTGATCTCCGAAGCGTCCGGAGATGCAATCGCGCGCGCAGTTTCTGCCGGCCGCTCCAGTCTGGAAGCCGGCCGCAGTGTGGTTCTCTACACCGCCCTTGGTCCCGCGGCGGACCGCGGCGCCGAAATCGACCGGCAGGAAGGTGCCCGCCACAAGCTTGGTCGCGGCCTTGGCGAACTGCTTCGCGCGCTGACGATCGAGCAGAATTTGCAACGCGTGGTCATTGCCGGCGGCGACACGTCGAGCCACGCGCTCGGCCAGATGGGTGTCGATGCGCTGACGGTGCGGATGCCGCTGCCGGCGTCGCCGGGCTCGCCGCTTTGCGTCGCTCACTCGCGCATCAAGGCGATCGATGGGCTGGAGGTGGCGCTCAAGGGCGGGCAGGTCGGAACCGATCGCTATTTCAGCGCCATCCGCGACGGCCTTCGCAGTTGACAACGCATCCGCGCCAGCAACCGCGAGATCCATCCGTGCCTCGACTGGCGCCGAAGCCTTAGCCTAGTCGACAACCTGAAACGCGATCGCTTGAATAACGTCGAAATTGTCGCGCATGTTGACGTTAAAATCACATAAAGATATGGGTTCTTTCTCGCGGCAAGGTGCTTATCGTTCGTCTGCCTTGCTTTATCGGGGTTGTCGCTATGTGTTTCGCCCTTGCATCAGACTGCAGGATCGCGCTGCAGCAATCGCCAGTTGCTGAAAGAGGCGGTGATCATGCCCAGCCTGCTCGGAATCGATAACGGTCTGACGGTCACCAAGGCGGTCATCTTCGATGCCGACGGCACGCAATTGTCTGTGGCGCGTCGCCGGGTGGCGCAATCTATGCCCCTTGCGCGTTCGGTGGAACGCGACATGGCAGGCCTGTGGCAAGCGACCGCCGACGCCATCAAGGAGGCGATCGCGCTCTCCGGCAGGCCGGCGGAAGACATCAAGGCGGTAGCGGCGACTGCGCATGGCGATGGGCTGTATCTGCTCGATCATGACCGTCAGCCTTTGGGACCAGGCATCCTATCGCTCGACAGCCGCGCCGGCGACATTGTCGACAGGTGGTCCGCCGGCACCGTTTTCACCGATGCGCTGGCGACGACAGGCCAGACGCCGCATGTTTCGGCACCGTCGGCGCTGCTGGCATGGCTCAAGCAGAACGATCCTGATCGCTATGGCCGCATCGGCCATGTGCTGGCCTGCAAGGACTGGCTGCGCTTTTGCCTGACCGGCACGATAGGGACCGACCGTACGGAGGCCAGCACCTCATTCACGGATTTTCGCACGCAAGCCTATTCGCCCGAAGCACTGCGCATCTTCGGGTTGGGCGATCTGTTCGCCGCGCTGCCGCCGGTGGCGCATTCGGCTGACATCGCCGGTCAAGTCACCGCCGATGCCGCCGAAAGGACTGGGCTTCGCACGGGAACACCGGTCGCCTGCGGCCTGCACGACGTGGCCGCCTCGGCGCTTGGCATGGGTGGCCATGAGGACGGCGTGCTCGCCATCGTCGCCGGTACCTATTCCATCAACGAAGTCGTATCTTCGCAACCGCGCGTCGATCAGCGTTGGTTCTGCCGCAACGCCATCGACGCGGGCCGCTGGAACAACATGGCGATCTCGCCGGCCTCGACTGCGAACTACGACTGGTTTCTCGACACTTTCTGCCGCTTGGAGCAAGACAGGACAAACGCGGATGGCGGCTCCCTCCACGAATTGCTGGCGGGAGAGATCGACGCGGCGTTGAAGAAGCCCTCGACCATCCTGTTTCATCCCTATCTGTTCGGCTCTCCTTATGGCGACGTGGCCAGCGGCAGCTTTATCGGCCTGCATGGCTGGCACAATCGCGGCGACATGCTGAAGGCGGTTCTGGAAGGCATTGTCTTTAATCATCGCACCCATGTCGAGGCCTTGCGCGAGGGCTTTGCCGTTCGCGAGATCCGCCTGACCGGTGGCGGTTCGCGCAATCCTGCTTTCGTCCAGATGTTTGCCGACGTGCTGGACGCTCCGGTCACCATCACCTCGACCGACGAGGCCGCGACCCTGGGCGCCGCCCTTTGCGCGGGGGCCGCGGTCGGGATCTTCGCGACGCCGCAACAGGGCGCCAGGCAGGTCGGGATGACAGAGCGCAAATATCAGCCAGCGCCGGCCTCCAGTGCTGTGTTCAATGAGCGGTTTTCGCTCTACTGCCGCATAGCCGAGCAGCTGAAGTCGCATTGGCCGGAAATCGAAAGGTTGGCGCGGCCAAGGGGAAATGCATGATCAAGGCTGACGAACGACGCGAAGAGATCGCCGATTATGTGATCAAGCTCGGCCAGGTGCGCATCGACGATCTGGTCGAGCATTTCGGCGTGTCGCGCATGACCATCCACCGGCATATCGACCGGCTGGCGCAGCAGGGCGTGCTGCGCAAGCTGCATGGCGCGGTGACGGTCCAGCCCTCGGGTCTCTATGAGAGCGCCTTCCGCTACCGGGTGACGGTCAATCGAGCCGAGAAGGATGCACTTGCGCGGGCAGCACTGGATTATGTCGAGGCCGGCCAGGTGGTGATGCTCGACGATTCATCGACGGCAAACGCGGTCGCGACGCTGCTGCTCGACGTCAAGCCGCTGACGGTTGTCACCAACAGCGTGTCGACGGCTGCGCTGCTGATCAATGTCGACGACCTCGACTTCATCTGTCTCGGCGGCCAGTATCACGGCACCTACAATGCCTATATCGGCATCGTCTGCGAGAACGCCGTGGCGCAGTTGCGCGCCAATGTGCTGATCTGTTCGGCTTCGGCCGTCACCGGAACCACTGCTTTCATCCAGGATCCGAATGTCGTGCGGGTCAAGCAGGCGATGATGGCTGCATCGGTCAAGCGCATCCTTTTGGTCGACCACGCAAAATTCGACCGGATCGCGTTGCATGTCTTCGACGATCTGACCAGTTTCGACGCCGTGCTGGTGACCGAGGGCCTGGGCGACGCGCAGGTGCAGAGCCTCGAACGGGCCGGGGTGAAGCTGCGCATCGTCAAGACGAAAGCGCCATGAGCCCAGCCGAAGGAGCAGGGGCGAAAAATCGCGCCGGACGCCTCGTCGCGATGGCCGGGACCGGCGAGGTCGACGTCGTCATTCTTGGCGCCGGCGTCAACGGGGCAGGGCTGTTTCGCGATCTGTGCGCGCAAGGTGTCAGCTGCCTGATCGTCGACAAGGCGGATTTCGGCTCGGGCACCAGTGCCGCGCCGTCGAGGCTGATCCACGGTGGCCTGAAATATCTCGAGACCGGCGAGTTCGGGCTGGTGGCGCAGTCGACGCTCGAACGCAATCTGCTTTTGCAAAACGCGCCGCACTATGTCAGCCCGCTGCCGACCGTCATCCCGATCTTCTCGTGGAGCAAGGGCATGCTGGCGGCGTTGCGAACGCTGTTCGGCTCGACCAGCGCGCCGCGCAGCCGCGGCGCCATACTGATCAAGATCGGCTTGATGATCTACGATTTCTACGGTTCGCGAAACCAGGTCATGCCGCGCCACCGCATGGTCGGACGGCGGCAGACACTTCGCGAGCTGCCGGCGCTCAATCCGGCGATCGTCGCCACCGGAACCTACTACGACGCCAAGGTAAGCCACCCGGAACGGCTGGTGCTGGAACTGATCCTCGACGGCTTGCAGGCCCACGCGGCGTCTGCCAGTGCCAACTACACGACACTGGCGGCCTCAGCCAATGGCGTGCTCACCTTCCAGCCGGAAAACGGCATCGCTTTTTCGGTGCGGCCGAAGCTGGTGGTGAACGCCGCCGGTCCGTGGATCGATGACGTCAATGCGTTGCTTGGCGCGTCGTCGAAGATGATCGGCGGCACCAAGGGCTCGCATATCCTGTTAAAGCATGACGAACTGGTCAAAAGCCTCGCAGGGCGCATGCTCTATTTCGAGGCCGATGACGGCCGCATCTGCCTGGTTTACGATTATCTCGGCCTGGCGCTGGTCGGCTCGACCGACATCAAGGCCGACAATCCGGACGCGGTGCGCTGCGAACCCGAAGAAGTCGACTATCTGCTCGACAGCGTGCGAACGCTGCTGCCGGGCATGGCGTTCGAGCGCGACCAGATCGTCTATGCCTATAGCGGCATCCGACCCCTGCCGACGTCTGAAGCCGCGACGCCCGGACTGATCAGCCGCGATCATTCGGCGCCGGTTGCCGAGCCGGACGGCAACAGGCCCTTTGCAGTCATTTCGCTGGTCGGCGGCAAATGGACGACGTTCCGCGGCTTTGCCGAGGAAGTCGCTGACACCGTGCTCGGGCGCTTGCAGCGCAGCCGCAAGGTGTCCACTCAGTCGATGCCGATCGGGGGTGGGAGGGATTTTCCGGTCAATGCCGCGGCGCGCGCGGACTGGCTGGCTGAGGCGCAGCAGGCAACGGGCGTCGAGCAAGAGCGCCTTGATCAATTGCTGTCGCGCTACGGGACCAGAGCCGCGCAGATCGCCAGGCACAGGTCGAATGATGAGGGTCGCCTGCCGGACTCGGTCGGCTATGGCAAGGCTGAAATCGACTACATCGCGCGCAACGAATTCGTCGAACATTTGGCCGATGTCGTCATGCGCCGCAGCACTTTGGCGATAGGCGGTTCGCTGACGCGCCGCGACCTGGAGGAGGTTGCCGCGATCGCCGGGCGGGCGTTGGCGTGGAGCACTGAGCGCCTCGCGCGGGAAGTCGAAGCCGCTGTTGTCGAGCTCGAGGGCAGGAACCTGATGCGGCTGGACTGATCGCGCCGTCGCCGACGCCGATAGTATTCTGGGGCAATCCGATCGATTTGCCCTTGTTGCGCCTTGTGCACCAAAATTCCTGTCTTACATCCAGATTGGGATTTTCATCGCCACCGAACATTTCAACAAAAACAAACGCTTATTCGCTATTTCGGCTGCCGATGCTCAAGGGTTCATGTTGCCGTTGAACATGATATAACGCAAATTGACGTTAACTTAACGTCGCCGTATGATCGCCTGATATGTTGACCTCCTAATATGCTGCGTCGGCTGCCGACCACTCGGCTGAGGCAACCATCTGCGGAGGATTGACAGCGATGCAAAGGTGTGAAAATTTTTGCATACAAAGATAATATTATCACCCTGGGGAGGGGATGGCTTGAAATCCGGCGGAACCGCGAACCGCGACCACGAGTCCAGCCTCGCCACGCGCGCGGCCTGGCTCCACTATGCCGGAGGTCTCACACAGGCTCAGGTGGCCAAGCGACTTGGCTTGACCAGCCTCAAGGCGCATCGGCTGATCACCAAGGCCAACCAGGACGGCCTGGTCAGAGTGTTCATCGACGGAGATGTCGCCGAATGCATCGACCTGGAGCAGCGCCTGACCGCCGCCTATGGGCTCGACTATTGCGAGGTGGTTCCCGATCTCGATCAGGACGAACTGCCGCTCAAAGGTCTGGGCATTGCCGGCGCCCAGTTCCTGAAGCGCGAAATCGATCGCGGCGAAGACATGCTGATCGGCGTCGGCCATGGGCGCACGCTTGCGGCCAGCGTCGAATATCTGACACGCACCACTGCTGCCCACATCCGTTTCGTCTCGTTGCTTGGCGGGGTAACGCGCAAATTCGCCGCCAACCCGCACGACGTCATGCATCGCCTGGCCGAGCGGACCGGCGCGCAGGCTTTTGTCATGCCGGTGCCTTTTGTCGCCAACACCGCCGAGGACCGCGAGGTGCTGCTCGGCCAGCGCGGCATCAGCGATGTCTTCGCTCTCGCCGGCCGGTCCGACCTCATGTTCGTCGGAATAGGCACGGCCGAGCGGGAAGCGTCGCTGGTCGCCACAGGCATGATCGAGCCGTCCGAAATCGACGATGTCAAACGTGACGGCGGCGTCGGCGAATTGCTTGCGCATTTCTTCGACGACAAGGGCCGCCCGGTCGAAACAGCGTTGTCGGAAAGAATCCTGGCGCTGCCCCGCGACCAGCTGAAGGGCCGCAGGATCGTCGCGGTGGCCGGCGGCAAGGTGAAAGTACGGGCCATCAAGGCGGTGCTCGAAAGCCGTTATCTGAGCGGCCTGATCACCGACGAATGCACCGCCAGGGCACTGATCGAACAGAGCCGGCTTGAGAGTGCGTCCGGTGCAACGAAACGCCGCGTGAACGGAGGATCGTCGAATGCGTGACAACGGAAAATCCGCTTCGCTGGTGGTTGTATCATGAGCGCCAAGGCTGCCACCGCATCGCCCCGGGAGACTTCGCCCGGCCTGCGCCGCGCACTTGCCGGCGCCGCAGTCCTGGTTCTGCTCGGCGCCATGGGCCTCGATACCAAAATCGTCAAGATCGGCTCCGCCGGCGATGTTCGCAACGCCGTGTTCTCCGCAGCCGACTACGGCAAGTCGGAATTTCCCAAGGTGCAGGCCGATGTCGAGACGCGTGCCGCCGATGCGGTGACGGTGGCGACGGCAATCGCCAAGGACAGGGCGACGGCCGAGAAAGAATACGGCGTGCCCGCGGGTGTCGGGCCGGTCATCTCGGTCAAGTTCACCGGCGTCGTCGGCGAGGGAAAGTCGGGCATCTACAAGGTCGCCGTCGACGGTTTGCCGGATACGCTGACGGTCCGCGTGCAGACAGGGCCGGCGATCAATGGAACCGAGCTTCGCGACGCCACTGGCAAGATCACCTTCGGCCAGTTCACCAACCAGATTGAATATCAGGATGCCGGCTCGGCGCTGAACAACGAGATGAAGAAGGAGGTGCTGGCGAAAGTCGATGCCAGCGCCTTGACCGGCAAGACCATAGCGGTGGTCGGCGCCTTCAAGCTGGTCAATCCGAAGAGCTGGCTGGTCACGCCGGTGAGGCTGGACGTCAAATGACAACGGCTTCCGGCACAGAACCCGCGACTGGCGACGCCGTGCTTTCGGCGCGCAATGTCGTCATGTCGTATGGCGGCGTTCACGCGCTCAAAGGCGTCAACTTCGACATTCATCGCGGCAAGGTCACCACCCTGTTTGGAGAGAATGGCGCCGGCAAGTCGACGCTGATGAAGATCCTGTCCGGCGTGGTGACGCCGACATCCGGCGACATCGTGCTCGACGGCAATCTCGTCAGCTTTTCCTCGTCCTCCGATGCACGCGATCGCGGGATTTCGATCATCCACCAGGAGCTCAGCCTGGCACCGAATCTGAGCGTTCGCGACAACATCTTCATGGGCCGCGAACTGCGCACCAGAACCGGCCTCGACTTCGCCGAGGAGTCGCGCCAGGCGCGGGCGCTGATGGCCGACCTTGAAGAAGACATCGATCCGATGACCCTGGTCGAGGATCTGCGGCTTGGGCAGCAGCAGATCGTCGAGATCGCACGCGCATTGTCGGTCGATTCCCGCATCCTGATCATGGACGAGCCGACCTCCGCACTCAGTGCGACAGAGGTGGAGGTGCTGTTCAAGGTGATCCGCGACCTGACCAGCCGCGGCGTCTCGATCGTCTACATATCGCATCACCTCGAAGAGGCGCTGCAGATCACCGACTATGCCGTCGTGCTGCGCGACGGAGCGATCACCGCAACGGCCGAAGCCAAGGACATCGACCTCGAATGGATCGTCCGCAACATGGTGGGCGAGAATTTTGATCTCGGCTCGCCGCCGACCGGCCATGCGTTTGGCGAGGTCGCGCTTTCGATCGAGGATGTCAGCGTCACCGACACTTCGGGTTCAGGCTACTCGGTCGTCGATCACCTGTCGCTGGACGTCAGGGCAGGCGAGATCGTCTGCATCTATGGGCTGATGGGTGCCGGGCGCACGGAATTGCTGGAAGCTGTTGCCGGACGCGTGCCGATGGCGGGCGGGCGGGCGCTGCTGGAAGGCGAGGACGTCACGGGGCTGACCATTGCCCAGCGCATCGCCAGAGGCCTGGTGCTGGTGCCCGAGGACCGCCAGCGCGACGGCCTGGTCCAGACCATGACCGTCGGCCGCAATCTGTCGCTTGCCAGCATCGAGGCGTTCGCCAAAGGCTTGTTCCTCTCCCGGCCCAGGGAACGCGCACTGATCGACGACTCGATTCGCAAGGTGACCATCAAGACCGCCGGCGGCAACGCCATGATCGGATCGCTGTCGGGCGGCAATCAGCAGAAGGTCGTCATCGGCAAGATGCTGACGACCAACCCCAAGGTCATCCTTCTCGACGAGCCGAGCCGCGGCATCGATGTCGGCGCCAAGGCCGAAGTCTTCCGTCTGCTCAGCGAGCGCGCTGCGCAAGGCCTGGCGGTCGTCTTCTCAACCTCGGAGGTCAATGAGTGCCTCAGCATCGCCCACCGCATCGTCGTCATGCGGCGCGGCAAGATTTCAGCCAAGTTCGGCGCGAACGCCACCAAAGAGCAGATCATGGCCGCCTCCGGCGAAGCCGTGGTCGCCTGATCCCAGAATTTCGGAGCCCCGATCATGACCGATGTCAGCCAGGCCAGCAAACAGTCCAGCCCCAGCACGGGCGGCGAGGGCTTCGACGTGGCCAAGCTGCTGCTCGAGGGTCGGGCTTTCTTTGCCCTGATCGTCATCATCGTCGTCTTCTCGATCCTGTCGCCCTACTACCTCTCGGTGGCGAACTTCCTGACCATGGCCTCGCATGTCGCCATCTTCGGGATTCTCGCCGTCGGCATGCTGCTGGTCATCCTCAATGGCGGCATCGACCTGTCGGTGGGCTCGACGCTTGGGCTTGCCGGCGTCGTTGCCGGATTTTTGATGCAGGGCGTGACGCTGACCTGGCTGGGCGTCGTTCTCTACCCTCCGGTCTGGGTGGTGGCGGTGCTGGCCTGCATGCTGGGCGCCGTTGTCGGTCTGGTCAACGGCGTGCTGATCGCGCGGTTCAAGGTTCCGGCCTTCGTCGCCACGCTCGGCGTCATGTACATGGCGCGCGGCCTGGCGCTGCTGATGACCAGTGGCCTGACCTACAACAATCTCGGCGGCAAGCCGGAGCTGGGCAACACCGGCTTCGACGCGCTCGGCTTCAACCGCCTGTTCGGCGTGCCGACCGGCGTGGTGGTGCTGGTGGTCATCGCGCTGATCGGCAGCATCGTCTTGAACCGCACCGCTTTCGGCCGCTGGCTCTACGCCTCGGGCGGCAATGAGCGCGCCGCTGAACTCTCCGGCGTTCCGGTCAAGACGGTGCAGATTTCGGTCTATGTGCTTTCAGGCATCTGCGCCGCCATTGCCGGCCTTATCCTGTCCTCGCAGCTGACCTCGGCCGGGCCGACCGCGGGCACCACCTACGAATTGACGGCCATCGCTGCCGTCGTCATCGGCGGCGCGGCGCTGACCGGCGGGCGCGGCAACATCCGCGGCACCTTGCTCGGGGCCTTCGTCATCGGCTTCCTGTCCGACGGTCTGGTGATCATCGGCATCTCATCCTACTGGCAGACAGTGTTCACCGGCGCCGTCATCGTGCTCGCCGTGCTCCTCAATGCCGTTCAGTATCGCCGCCGTAGCAAGCTCCCAGCTTCCACGGGCGGCCAACCGACTTCTCAGAAACGGGGGAAGGCCGAACCGGCCAATCCTGCCCAAGGGAAGACTGCCGGGTGACCGGCAGCAACACCGCGTAAATCATTGGAGGAATGTACATGAAAATCGTGCTTAGAAGTTTGCTTGCTGCCGCAATGGTGGTTGGGTTTAGCGCAGCCGCATCGGCCGCGGGCCTGATCTCGATCATCGTCAACGATCCGGCCAACCCCTACTGGCTGACCGAGGGCAATGTCGCCAAGGCTGAGGCCGAAAAGCTCGGCTATACGGCCAATGTCGCTGCCCACAAGGGTGACACCAACACGGAAAGCAATCTGATCGACACCGCCATCACCAACAAGTCGGTGGCGATCATCCTCGACCCGGCCAATGCCGATGGTTCGGTCGGCGCGGTGAAGAAGGCGATTGCCGCCAACATCCCGGTTTTCCTCGTCAATGCCGAGATCAACCAGGAAGGCCTCGCCAAGGGACAGCTCGTCTCCAACAACGCGCAGGGTGCGGCTCTTGGTGCCCAGCAGTGGGTGCAGGCGGTCGGTGAAAAGGGCAAGTATGTCGAATTGCTCGGCGCCCCGTCGGACAACAACGCCGCCACGCGCTCGAATGGCTACGCGACCGTGCTGAGCCAGTATCCGGATCTCGAAAAGGCTGCTTCGCAGGTCGCCAACTGGGATCGTACCCAGGGCCACGACAAGATGCAGAGCATGCTGCAGGCCAATCCCGACATCATCGCCGTGATCAGCGGCAATGACGAAATGGCGCTTGGTGCGGTTGCGGCACTGAAGGAAGCCGGCAAGCTCGCCGGCATCAAGGTCGGGGGCTTTGATGGCTCCCCGGATGCGGTTGCGGCCATCAAGTCCGGCGAACTGCAGTACACCGTGCTTCAGCCGGTGGCCATCTTCTCGGCAAAGGCCGTGCAGCAGGCCGACTCGTTCATCAAGACGGGCGCCACCGGCGCCACCAGCGAGAAGCAGCTGTTCGATTGCCTTCTCATCACCAAGGACAATGTGGACAAGTACACCGCACCCTTCGTGCTGTCGGAATAAACCTGCACAGGGGGTGTCCTTGCGGACACTCCCTGCCTCTTCTACGGCTTCCAGACAACAAAGACTGCTCCTTTGAATTGCCTTCATAACCATCCGGAACTTGCCGCATGAAAGACCTGCTGATCGGGATCGACGCGGGAACCTCCGTGATCAAATCGGTCGCTTTCGATCTTTCGGGGCGGCAGCTTGCCATGGCGTCGGTAACCAACAGCTTCGTCACGCTGGAGGGCGGCGGCGCCGAGCAGGATCTCGATCAGACCTGGCGCGACATGGTTGAGACGGTTCGCGAACTGGCGACGAAGCTTCCCGATCTCGCGCGGCGAACCGCGGCGGTGGCGATCACCGGGCAGGGCGACGGTACCTGGCTGATCGATGGCGACGGCATGCCGGTCGGGCGCGCTTGGCTCTGGCTCGATGCCCGCGCCGGCCATCTGGTGGACGAGATGCGCTGCGATGCCCGAGATCGCACGCGGTTCGAGATCACCGGCACCGGGCTCAACGCCTGCCAGCAGGGTGCTCAGCTCAGCTGGCTGAAAAGGAACAGCCCGGAAATCCTGGAGCGGGCCGCCACCGCCTTACATTGCAAGGACTGGCTCTATTTCAAAATGACCGGCGAGCGCGCCACCGATCCGTCGGAAGGCACATTCACTTTCGGCGATTTCCGCTCGCGCAGCTATTCCGACGCGGTGCTCGACATTCTCGATCTGACGACACATAGCCGCCTGTTGCCGCCCATGCTTGAAGGCACGACCGACCATCACCCGCTGTCGCCATCGGCGGCGAGAGAGACCGGCCTGCTCGAAGGCACGCCGGTGGTGCTGGGTTACGTGGATATGGTCAGCACCGCGCTCGGAGCCGGCCTCTACGATCCAAGCGGCAATGTCGGCTGCACGGTCATCGGCTCTACCGGCATTCACACGCGCCTGGCGCGCACCGCCGACGATGTCGTGCTCAACGACAATGCGTCCGGCTATACGATCGCCATGCCGGTTCCCGGCGCCTATGCGCAACTGCAATCCAACATGGCGGCGACGCTCAACATAGACTGGCTGCTTGGCCTGGCGCGCGACGTGCTGACTGCCAGCGGCGCCAAGCCTTCGCGCGACGAATTGCTGAAAGCACTCGATGCCTGGGTCGAAGGATCGGAGCCGGGATCGCTGGTCTATCAGCCCTATATCTCCCTCGCCGGTGAACGCGGACCGTTTGTCGATCCCGATGCGCGGGCAGGCTTCATCGGCCTTTCCGTCAAGCACGGTTTTGGCGATCTGGCGCGCGCGGTTCTTGAGGGATTGGCCTTCGCGGCGCGCGATTGCTACCAGGCAATGGGCGCGGTGCCGGGCGAAATCCGCCTGTCGGGCGGCGCGGCGCGCAGCCCTTCGCTGCGCCGCATCATCGCCGCAGTGACCCGCGCGCAAGTCAGGACGAGCAGCCGCCAGGAAGCCGGTGCTGCGGGTGCGGCGATGATGGCCGCGGTCGGGCTTGGCGTTTATCGCTCCATGGATGATTGCTGCGCCGAATGGGTGACACCACTTCTGGGCGAATGCGACACCTATGACGAGGCGCTTTCCCAAACCTACGATGCGCTGTTTCCATCCTTCGTCGCGGCGCGCCAGGCGCTGCGGCCGGTGTGGAAAGGCATGGCGCACCGCACAGGAGCAAAGTCTTGAGTGATACGTCAGATGTTGTCGATCTCTTTGTAATTGGCGGCGGCGTCAACGGCGCCGGGATAGCGCGCGATGCGGCCGGTCGAGGGCTGTCGGTCATCCTGTGCGAGAAGGATGATCTGGCGCAAGGCACCAGTTCGCGTTCCGGCAAGCTGGTGCATGGCGGCCTGCGCTATCTCGAATATTACGAGTTCCGGTTGGTGCGCGAAGCGCTGATCGAACGCGAGGTGCTGCTTGAGGCGGCGGCGCACATCATATGGCCGATGCGCTTCGTGCTGCCGCACAGCCCCGAGGACAGGCCGGCATGGCTTGTCCGGCTCGGGCTGTTTCTCTACGACCATCTTGGCGGCCGCAAGCGGCTGCCGGGAACGAGGACGCTGAACCTAAGAACGGCACCGGAAGGGGCGCCGATCAAGGACGAATTCAAGCTCGGCTTCGAATATTCCGACTGCTGGGTCGATGACGCCAGGCTGGTGCTGCTCAATGCGCTTGACGCCAGTCAGCGCGGCGCAAAAGTGTTCACCCGCACGGCCTGTATTGCTGCCAGGCGCGAAGCCGGGCTGTGGTCGATCGACATGCAGGACGGTCGCACCGGTGCTGTGACGAAGGTCCGCGCAAAGGGGCTGGTCAACGCCGCCGGACCGTGGGTCAACGACATTGTGAGCCGCGTCGCCGGGCAGAATTCCACCCGCAACGTTCGCCTGGTAAAAGGCAGCCACATCGTCGTGCCCAAATTCTGGGAAGGACGGCAGGCCTACCTCATCCAGAACAGCGACAAGCGGGTGATTTTCGTCAACCCGTATGAGAACGATCTGGCGCTGATCGGCACCACCGACATTCCCTATGAAGGCAAGCCCGAGGAAGTGGCCGCCGAGGCCAACGAAGTCGATTATCTGATCACGGTGGTCAATCGCTACTTCAAGCGCCAGCTGACTGCGCAGGACGTGGTCTACAGTTTCTCAGGTGTGCGACCGCTCTATGACGACAATGCCGACAACCCAAGCGCGGTGACACGCGACTACATCTTCGAACTCGACGCCCCGAATGGCGGCGCGCCGCTGCTTTCGGTGTTCGGCGGCAAGATCACCACCTTCCGCAAGTTGTCCGAACATGCGCTGGAAAAAATCCAGCCATTCTTCCCGACGATGAAGAAAGCCTGGACCGCCAAAATTCCCTTGCCGGGGGGCGACCTGCCCAACGCGGATTTCGAGCAGTTTTTGAGCGATCTGCACGCCGAGTTTTCCTCGCTTAGCCCGTCGCTGGTGAAGCACTATGCGCGAAGCTACGGCACGCGCACGCGCGCTTTGCTGAAAGGGGTGAAAAACGAAGCCGATCTCGGCCGTCGTTTCGGCCCGGATTTCTTTGAGCGCGAAGCTGCCTTCCTGTTCGAGACCGAATGGGCGATGACTGCTGCCGATGTTCTCGAACGCCGCACCAAGCACGGGTTGCACATCAATGCGGCCGAGCGGAAAACATTTGAAGACTGGTGC
The DNA here is from genome assembly GCF_057784295.1 of Mesorhizobium sp. CNPSo 4688. NCBI lineage: Bacteria > Pseudomonadati > Pseudomonadota > Alphaproteobacteria > Hyphomicrobiales > Phyllobacteriaceae > Mesorhizobium > Mesorhizobium sp. CNPSo 4688. The sequence goes on along the minus strand of NZ_JBWLUY010000006.1, from coordinate 334,363 downwards.
GCTAACATCATGGCGGCGGCAAACTGATGGCCTTCACGCTTTCCCTCAACACCAACCCGCTGGTCAATCGTTTCGCTGATCCCGACGATTTGATCGACGCCATTGCCTATGGCATCGGCATCCGCGACGTGCAGCTGACGCATGAATTCGTCAATCCGGGCTGGCCGGCGGCAACGATCGCCAAATTCCTGCGCCTGTTCAACAGCGCACTGGCGCGGACCGGCGTGCGCGTCACCTCAGGGATGACCGGGCCTTATGGCAGGCTCAACCATTTCGGCCATCCGGACGCAGATGTGCGCCGCTACTATGTCGACTGGTTCAAGACCTTTGCCGACATCTCCGCCGAACTCGGCGCTTCGGGCATGGGCACACAGTTCGCCATCTTCACCTATAAGGATTATGACGATCCGCAACGGCGGGCAGCGCTTGTCGACGTCGCGCTCGAATGCTGGCGCGAAGTGGCCGAGCACGCCAAGGCAGCCGGCCTGACCTACCTGTTCTGGGAGCCGATGTCGGTGGGGCGGGAGTTTGGCCATACGATCGAAAGCTGCGTTGAATTGCAGGGCGCCATCGACGCGGCGAAGCTGCCGATCCCGATGAAGATGATGGTCGACATCGACCATGGCGACGTCACTTCACCCAACCCCGCCGACACCGATCCCTATGCCTGGGCGAAAGCCTTTCCGCTGCAATCCCCGATCATCCATATCAAGCAGTCGTCTATGAACAAGGGTGGCCACTGGCCGTTCACGGCCGCCTACAACAAGGATGGTCGCATCCTTCCACAGAAGTTGCTCGACACCGTGCGACAGGGCGGCGGAACCGACAACGAGATTTGCCTTGAACTTTCGTTCCGGGAGAGGGAACCGGTCGATCATCAGGTGATTGCAATGATCCGCGAGTCGGTGGATTTCTGGGCGCCTTACATCGACAGCGGCCGCGACGATCTCAAGCCTCGGGCCTGAGGGAAAACGCCGGCTCGAAAGCCGGCGCCGATGCTGGCCGGGAAACACGCGTCGTCCGAATTTCGGATCGAAGGAGAAAAGAATGACCCCATATTGGGTCGGCACGAGCTGGAAGATGAACAAGACGCTGGCGGAGGCATTGCAGTTCGCCGATGCGTTGGCGGCCTTCGTGCCCGGTTTCGATCCGGCGATACAGCCTTTCGTCATTCCGCCGTTCACCGCGGTGCGGCAGGTGAAGGCGGCGCTCGCCAACACTCGCGTGAAGGTCGGTGCCCAGAACATGCATTGGGCCGATGCCGGCGCCTGGACGGGAGAGATTTCGCCGGTGATGCTGAGGGATTGCGGGCTGGACCTGATCGAGCTTGGCCATAGCGAGCGTCGCGAGCATTTCGGCGAAACGGATGTGACGGTGGGATTGAAGACGGCGGCGGCGGTCAGGCATGGCCTGGTGCCGCTGATCTGCGTTGGCGAGACGTTGGCCGAGCGCGAAGGCGGCCGCGCCGATCATGTCCTGACCGCGCAGGTTCTCGGTGCACTGCAGGGCTTGAAGGACGACGAACTGTCGGCCGAAATCCTCTTTGCCTATGAGCCGGTCTGGGCGATCGGCGAGAAAGGCATTCCAGCAAGCGCGGACTATGCCGACAAGCAGCAGGCCCTGATCAAGCAGGTCGCCCAAAGCCGTTTGCCGGCCGCCCCGCTTGTGCTTTACGGCGGCAGCGTCAATCCAGGCAACGCGGCCGAACTGATCGGCCAGCCACATATCGACGGGCTGTTCATCGGCCGCTCGGCGTGGCAAGCGGAAGGTTACATCGACATTCTAAAAAAGGCGTCGGCCGCAATCGAGCGCTGACCGCGAAGCAAAAGGAGTTCACGTCATGAAGATCGCACTCGGAGCCGACAGCGCCGGCAAGCCGCTGCTCGACGTCATCGCCAAGCATCTCGCCACCAAACCCGAGCTGCAGGTCGTCGATCTCAGCCAGGCCGGATTCTACGCCGATATCGCTGCCGCAGTTGGCCACGAAATTATCGAGGGCAACTACGATCGCGCCATCCTGTTTTGCGGCACCGGCATCGGCGTCAGCATCTCCGCTAACAAGGTGCCGGGCATTCGTGCAGCCTTGACCCACGACACCTATTCGGCGGAGCGCGCCGCAAAATCGAACAACGCCCAGATCATCACCATGGGTGCCCGCGTGATCGGTCCCGAACTGGCGAAATCGATCACCGACGCGTGGCTGGCCTCGGAGTTCGATCCGAACGGCCCGTCGGCAGCAAATGTGCAGGCCGTCAACAAGCTCGACGCGAAGCGCTGAAGATGCCGGGTAGAGTCAAGTCAAGCCTCTATCCTATTGCGTGAATATGATCTTTTCCGAAATGGAGATGGTCTAGCCGGTCAAGGCGATCCGCATCGCCTCGATCACGGTTACGGCAGACGCCGCTCCCGGATCCATGTGGCCAAGCGAGCGTTCGCCGAGGCGGGCGGCCCGTCCCTTGGTGGCGATCATCGCCTTGGTCGCCTCCGCGCCCGCCTTTGCCGCCTCGGCGGCAGCTGCAAGGCTGCCGGCCAGGCCCGTGCCGGCGGCCAGCGCCTCGCCCGCTGCCGTCGCAGCCGGCGCCCAGGCATCCATCATCGTCTTTTCGCCTGTTTCAGCCTTGCCGCGATCCTGGATGCCTTTGGCCATGGCCTGGAACATGGCGACCATGTCCGCCTCATCGAGCGTCGTCTTGCCTTTCACGGCTGCCGCGCCGCGCATGAACGCGGTGGCATAGAGCGGACCGGAGGATGCGCCGACGGCATTCAGGAACGATCTCGCCGCCGTGTTCAGCAAAGTGGTCGGTTCGGTGATCCCGGCGTCCAATGCGGCAACCGCGTCGCGTGCCGCGGAAAATCCAAGCTCCATCGCAATGCCGTGGTCGGCGTCGCCAATCACGCCGTCAAGCGCGCACAGCCGGTCCCGGTCGGCTGACATGGCGTCCGCAATGGCAGCGAACATTGCGGCAAGGTGGCCAGTGTCGATCGTTGTCATGTCTTTGTCCCCTTGCTGCTCTGACAGGTTTTAACCGGCGCGAAACATGGCGCAGTCGCAAGGGTGGTCGAGCATCGTCTGCAACTCCTCGTCGAGGTGGTGCAGCGTGATCGAAGCGCCGGCCATTTCGAGCGAAGTGCAGTAATTGCCGACCCAGCTTGCGTGAATGGACACACCGATATCGTCAAGCCTCTGCTTCACGCGCCGGTTCATGATGTAGAGTTCCATCAGCGGTGTCGAACCGAGCGAATTGACCAGCACGGCGACCTTCTCGCCGCGTGCCGGCGCCATCTCGGCGAGGATCCTGTCCAGCATCTCGTCGGTGATCTCGTCGGCCGTTTTAAGCTTTCCGCGCGCGATCCCGGGTTCGCCATGGATGCCCATGCCGATCTCCATCTCGTCGGGTCCGATCTCAAAATTCGGCCGGCGGGTTTGCGGCAACGAACAAGGCGCCAACGCCACACCCATGGTGAATGTTTGGTCGTTGGCTTTCCGAGCGATGCGCTCGCATTCATCGAAGGACAACATGCGGTCGCAGGCGGCACCTGCCGCCTTGAAGATGAAGAAATTGCCCGCGACACCCCGTCTCTTGTGCCTGTCGCCCACGGGCGCGGAAGCGACGTCGTCGGTGCTCAGCACCGTGCGCACCTCAATATCGTCCATACCAGCCATCTCGGCCGCCATGTCGAAATTCATTACGTCGCCGGCATAGTTGCCGTACATGAACAGCACACCGGCGCCGCCATCTGCTGCCTTTGCGCATTCAAGGATCGGGTCGGGCGGCGGCGAGGCGAAGACGTTGCCGATGGCCGCCGCGTCTGCCAGCCCCCTGCCGACAAAGCCGAGAAAACTCGGCTCGTGGCCCGAGCCGCCACCAATGACGAGGCCTATCTTACCCTGGCGCGGTCCGTCGCGGGCGATGATCGAACGTGGGCTGCCGTCCACGCTTTTGAGATGGCGGGGATGCGCTGCCAGGATGCCTTCCAGCATCTCGTCGACGGTGCGATTGCCGTCATTGATGATCTTCTTGGTTTGCACCGGCGTCCTTCCGATTTGGTATTTTCATAGATGATACCGGGCGCAATCGAGATTTTCACCCCGGCAATTGATGTTTCCAAATGTTGGCTCTCTCTGGCACGGCCAGGATCTGCACGCCGTCGCTAATTTTTTGTCCGCCACCAAGGCAAAATTCTTCTTGCCAGCGGAACGTCCGCTTGCTGATGATTTTACCTCGCCAGACGTGACGGTGAAGATGATCAAGTCCGGTACGGCGGATTTCATCGGCCGCGCGCGGCCGTCGATTGCCGATCCCTTCCTGCCGAAGAAAGTGGAGGAGGGGCGGATCGAGGACATTCGCGAATGCATCGGCTGCAACATCTGCATCACCGGCGACATGACCATGTCGATCTCGCGCTGCCCGCAGAACCCGACATTCATGGAGGAGTGGCGCAAGGGGTGGCATCCCGAACGCATGCAGGCCAAGGGCGACAGCGTGCTGATCGTCGGTGCCGGCCTCGCCGGGCTGGAAGCCGCCCGCGCGCTCGGCCTGCGCGGTTATCAGGTGCCCATCGCTGAAGCCCGCACCGAGCTGGGGCGGCCGCGTGGCGCGCGTACACCCGGAACGTCTTCGTCATGAGAGAGGTCAAGGAAAACGCGCGATTGCCATTCTGACCAGCCGACCCCGTTTACCCACCACGTTCGGATCGCGTAGTGGCCGGAGCAGGTTCGACCCCCGTCACGAATGACGGTATTGGGCGCCAAGCAGGCTAAGACAGCCTGCCAGTTGCTTCTCCTTTTCAGGAGGCTTTACGAGCAAGGGAAAGGTTCCTTGCAGCGCCACTATGAGGCCTGGACCAAACCTGCACGACGGGCCGCTTTCAAAAATGCCCTTCTTGCTTGTTGCGGAGCCCGCCATCCGTCCAGGGAGTCGCGGCAAGTGCGGCAGGCAGCTCGATAGCTTGGTCCTCTCGCCCATTCTGGCCATTGGTCATGAAGGCACTCAAGTGCTTCCCAACTGCTGGCAACCACCCGCTCCCTTGAGGATCTCCCGCGCAGTCTCACTGGTTCGGGAAATCGAATATCCCTCATAGCTTTCTCCGCTCCCACAGACCGATTACATCGACTTGTTGTAGGGGCCTCTCGAAGCAGCTCCGAAAGCGCCAACTGCCTTGGCCGCGACGATGTCGCCTGCGGCCTGTACAAGCAAATCCATGCGGCGGGCGAAGGCAACAAAAGTGCTGCGAGCGGTTTCGGCATCCACCTCGCCGGCGAGGGCTGCCCGACAGGCATTGAGCGCGACGCCATGAGCAGGGTTTCGCTTCGATGGCGGCCATTCATCCAGCAGGACGAAGGCGTCTTTTACGCTTTGAATGTCGGTCGGAAACCCAAGACCCACGAACACCCTCACGGGATGCTGAAATTGATTGTGTTCCATGTTTTCCTCCGTTTCACGTGGTTAGCTCATTCGATCGGAAGCCTTTCCCACGGCGCGTGCGCGATCGGTTGCGAGCGTCGCGCCTTAGCCTGCCGAATTCCCGTTTCCAGGAGAGCCTTTGCCGTCGGTAAGATTCCGCGCGGCCAGAAACATCACCGTGTATGCTGCTTTGCGCCGATCCCAACCCGCGGCCTCCGCTCTGTCGAGCAACTCGACCAGTATCGGGTCAAGCGCAACCTTCAGGTCTGCTTCGTAGTTCAGATCGGTGGCCGCGCGCGACGGCGGGGGGATTACGTTCAAGTTCATCACGTTCATGGCTCTACCCATTTGTCAGCGTGTCCGCGCCCACCGGGCGCGGACACAGCCGTTACATCAGAAGTCCATGCCACCAGCCGGCATTGCCGGAACGGCGGGTTCCTTCTTCGGCTTCTCGGCAACCATCGCTTCCGTCGTTACCAGCAGGCCGGCAACCGATGCCGCATCCTGGAGCGCGGTCCGCACCACCTTTACCGGATCGATGACGCCCTCGTTGTAGAGGTCGCCGAACGCGTTGGTCTGTGCGTTCCAGCCCCAGCCGAATTCCGGCTTCTCGCGTAGCTTGCCGACGATGATCGAGCCTTCCGCGCCGGCGTTCTCGGCGATCTGGCGCACAGGCGCTTCGATCGCCCGCCGCACGATATCGATACCGTGCTTCTGGTCTTCATTTTCGGCCTGCACGCTGTCCAGTGCCTTGGCCGCACGCAGAAGCGCCACGCCGCCACCCGGCAACACGCCTTCCTCGACCGCAGCGCGCGTCGCATGCATGGCATCGTCGACACGGTCCTTGCGCTCCTTGACTTCGACCTCGGTCGAGCCGCCGACGCGGATGACAGCGACACCGCCTGCGAGCTTGGCCAGCCGCTCCTGCAGCTTTTCCCTGTCGTAGTCGGAGGTAGTCTCCTCGATCTGCGCCTTGATCTGACTGACGCGACCCTGGATCTCGCTCTTCGAGCCGGCGCCGTCGACGATGGTGGTGTTCTCCTTCTCGATCACCACCTTCTTGGCGCGGCCGAGCATGTTGAGCGTGACGTTTTCGAGTTTGATACCGAGATCTTCCGAGATTGCAGTACCGCCCGTGAGGATGGCAATATCCTCCAGCATTGCCTTGCGGCGGTCGCCGAAGCCGGGCGCTTTGACGGCGGCGACCTTAAGGCCACCGCGCAGCTTGTTGACGACCAGCGTCGCCAACGCTTCGCCCTCGACATCCTCAGCGATGATCAGCAGCGGTTTGGACGACTGCACGACAGCTTCCAGCACCGGAAGCAGCGCCTGCAGATTGGACAGCTTCTTCTCGTGGATCAGCACATAGGGCTCTTCGAGCTCGACGCGCATCTTGTCCTGGTTGGTGATGAAGTAGGGGCTGAGGTAGCCGCGGTCGAACTGCATGCCCTCGACGACTTCCAGCTCGGTCTCGGCGGTCTTGGCTTCCTCGACGGTGATGACGCCCTCATTGCCGACCTTCTGCATCGCTTCCGCAAGGAAGCGGCCGATCTCGGCGTCGCCATTGGCCGAGATGGTGCCAACCTGGGCGATCTCGTCATTCTTGGTCACCTTGCGGGCGTTGGTCTTCAACTCCTGGACTATCGCATCGACGGCCTTGTCGATGCCGCGCTTCAGGTCCATCGGGTTCATCCCCGAGGCGACGGCCTTCGCGCCTTCCTTGACGATCGCCTGTGCAAGCACGGTCGCGGTCGTGGTGCCGTCGCCCGCAAGGTCGCTGGTCTTCGAGGCGACCTCGCGCACCATCTGCGCGCCCATGTTCTCGAACTTGTCCTCGAGCTCGATTTCCTTGGCGACGGTGACGCCGTCCTTGGTGATGCGCGGCGCTCCGAACGACTTGTCGATGACCACATTGCGGCCCTTGGGGCCGAGCGTGACCTTCACCGCGTCGGCGAGGATGTTGACACCGCGCAGCATGCGCTCGCGGGCGTCGGAATGGAATTTCACTTCCTTGGCAGCCATTGGATCATTCCTTCAGTAGGCAGCTTCATTGACTGGATTGCGATTGAACCAGAGTTCGATCAGGCGGCTTTCTTGACCGTCGCGGTCTGCTCGATCACGCCCATCACGTCGCTTTCCTTCAGGATGAGCAGATCTTCGCCGCTGAGCTTGATCTCCGTGCCGGACCACTTGCCGAACAGGATGCGGTCGCCGATCTTGACGTCGAGCGGCGTGAGCTTGCCACTCTCGTCGCGGGCGCCTGGGCCGACGGCAATCACCTCGCCCTCCTGCGGCTTCTCCTTGGCGGTGTCGGGGATAATGATGCCGCCAGCCGTCTTCTCCTCGGCTTCGATGCGGCGGACCAGGATACGGTCATGCAATGGACGGAACGTCATATCGTTCTCCTTCAGGACAAACAGATTTTTGAGTTCCTCCACACCGGACCGGCAATATCGGCCGGTGCGGGGCGCCGCGACCCTTTTCAGGCATCGCGCGCATATCGAACTAGTTTTGCATTTTCTGCGTTTCAAGAGGTCGCTGAAAAAATTTTGGCACTCGGCATTCGGGAGTGCTAGCCACATGAATTCATGCAGCTATTTTTGCGGGGCGCGCGATTTTCAGGTCTTGAAATTCGGCCCGAACTCCACGAAATTTTTTGTGGTTGGAGACCCCGAAAAGGGTCACTGCAACACCAATGATGCCAAGGAGATTGTTAGGGAGCGGAGACTGTCGATGGAACGAACTTTCCCAAAAAACATCCCCTCGATCGCCCCTGAAACCACTGATCCTTCGCTTGACCGCCTGCTGTTTCCGGCGCGGCACTTTAGCCACCCCGATGAGGTGGTGGGCGACCGCACGCTCGACACTCAGGAGAAGCGCGCCATTCTTGCCTCATGGGCTTCTGATGCTTGCGCCGTCGACTCCATGCCTGCGCTGCGAAAGCAACCGGGTGCTGCGAGCCCGGCGACGTTTGACGCCGTCATGGATGCACTTCGCCGACTGGACGATAGTCGCGCTGAGGTAGGCTGTGACCTCGAGGAAGGGCGGGGCCGAGAACGCCCGCAAAGACTTGATGCCTGAACGCGCGATAGGAGAGACGCATGGTCAGCAGGGAATTCCGGCTGCAGATGGAGGGCTACGGTCTCACAACTGCGGAAATTCACTACCGCCTTCCCGATCATCCGAGCCTTTTGCAGCTCTACGTTTGGCAGGAATACGACCTGGCACCGGAATTCCCGACCCTCAAGGGGTTTCTGGATTACTGGGAGCGCGAACTCGAAGGAGCGCTGCATTCCGTGCGAGTCGCCCATCACCGCCTTATCCGGCCTTCCGAATGGCAGGCCGTAGACGGCATCTTCACAATTCAATAGCCGGATCCGCTCCCCTTGAACTGGAAAGTGGCGTTTCCAATCTTTTTATGTGTCCAGCGCGGCTTGCCGGATGTCGGGTTGCAGGAGCCGAAGGATCGCATGGAAACGATGCTCTTTGAAAATCCGGTTTCCGCCGTTTTCCGTGGCGTTCGCCAAGTAGCCGACATCGTTTGCCGGGAGCCGCGCACGGGGAGGCAAGATTCAGTTGCCCCAAAGTTTGAAGGGAGGTCACTATGGAAAGCGCGACGTTCAAACAACCGGTTTTCGTAAGAGATGAGGGCGGTGTTGTCCAAAAGATCGGCTGTGTCATGGATGCGATAGAGTTTCTGGAAGAATGGCCGGTTGAAAGGCGCGGCCTCCTCCACGCTGCGGCGTCGGATGCATGCTACTCCGCGTACGATGGCCGGAAGTCTGTCGAGGCGGCGAACAGGGCCTTTATGACCTGGGCACGCAGGGTCGCCGTCATCGAGGATCTGCCCGCGGCGCCGCAGTGGATGACAGGGCCGAAGATCAGCAAAATAGACCATCTTTAGATAGTCAGGGCTAGTACTGCGGCGGCAATCTACCGCCGCAGCATCAAAGCGGTGCGTCACCGGGCAAGGGGAGCGGGAAGCCGAGCGAGCGAGGCACCGGACGCGATGATCTCCGCAATCGTCACGTCGTCTATGAATCCGAGGACCGAGACGACGTCTTGGCGTGTCATAGCCATCCTTTTCCTCCATTCGAAATACCTGCGAAGTAGATGGGGCATTCGCTGGAGAGCTTGCCACCCTGCCATTCGAAGGCGGTTGCGAAACTGCTTTAGCGGTCGCTCTTGACACGGCCGAAATCGATTCCCAACTCATCTTTGTCGGTCGCCGCGCAAGGGGCCGATGTGTCAGGGAGCGCCAGGCTTCTTGGCGTTCCCTCGTATCTATGTTGCTCCAAGGAGGATGTAGCTATGAGAACGAACCTGGACTTTTCCCCCTTCTATCGGTCGAGCATCGGCTTTGACCGCATCTTCAACCTGCTCGAAAACGCCAGCCCCGCGCAGAACGCGGATAGCTGGCCGCCATACGATATCGCCAAGCTCGGCGAAGACACCTATCGCATTGTCCTCGCGGTCGCCGGTTTCGGTGAAGACGAGCTTACGATCACGCATGAGCCAAATATGCTCGTGATCGAGGGCGCCAAGACAGAGAACGACGGAGTTCAGTACCTCCATCATGGCCTGGCGCTGAGGTCGTTCGCGCGCCGCTTCGAGCTCGCCGATCATGTGACCATAGTCGGGGCAAAGCTCGAAAACGGTCTGCTGATCATCGACCTCAAGAAGGAAATTCCCGAGGAGATGAAGCCGCGCCGCATCGCGATCAACATCGAGACGGACAAGAAGGCGGCCTCCAAGCGCATTGAAAGCGCGGCGGCCTGATCTTTGGCGGTCGGCCTGCAGCAGACACCCCGTCCTGTCGTGGGTGGGGTCCGGGTGCGACCCATAAAACGGAAAGGAGAAGGACAAATGAGCGTACGTGACTTGATTCCCTGGAGCCGTGGCGGCAGCCAGGCGCCGAGCATTTATCGCAGTGACGACATGGATCCGTTCCTGTCGTTGCACCGCAATGTCAACCGGCTATTCGACGAGGTGTTCCGCGGTTTTGACACGCCTTCGGTTCTGGGCCGCGTGCCTCCTCTCAATGGCACTTGGCCAAGCGTGGAGTTCTCGGAAACCGACAAGGAAATCCGGGTGACGGCCGAAATCCCTGGCCTCGATGAAAACGACGTCGAGGTCATGCTGGATGATGGTGTTCTGACGCTTCGCGGCGAGAAGAAAGCAGAAACCGAGGACAAGGACCGCCAGTTCAGCGAACGCTATTATGGGCGCTTTGAGCGGCGCTTCAGTCTCGGCCGTGAGGTTGAAGACGACAAGGTGGTGGCTACGTTCAAGAACGGTGTGCTCACGGTGACCCTGCCGAAGACCAAAAAGGCGCAGGCAAACGCCAAACGCATTGCAATCAACGGCAGCAAATGAGGTTCGCGAAGGAAGGCCGGGGCTCGTCGAGCCCTGGCCTCTGCAGACAGCGAGGATGGTCAAATGGCGTCCGACACCTCAAACGAAAGAGCCGCATCATGTGATGCTGAATCAACCCTTGCAATCCCAGGGAGGTAACAAATGACCAGTCTGGCTTTCCTTGCCCCCGTGCAGGTTAAGACCAGTGACGTGATACACGACATCAACTCGGTGCGGGAGGCGCTGGTATTCTTGAATCAATGGCCAAGGGCCCGTCGGGGACCGGTATACAGCTGCGCAGTGAGAAGCTGCAACGCCGCGATTGCTGGTCAGATGACCACCGATCAGGCGCGGCAGGCATTTGTCGGCTTTGCCAGGATAGCTGGGGTGTTGGCCAAATCCGATTTTGCGCCACTGGCCGGGGCTGATCAAAAGCTGTCCGTTTCCGGGCGCAGTCCCTGACTTCAGTTCGGGGTTTCTCCTGGCGCGCATAGGCCGTTTAATTCGACTGGACGAGCTCGGTTGTCGGGCGACGCTTACGCCGCGTCGAGCGTATTGAAGGCGGCCCGGTGCGACGTGACGAAGTCCTGAACGGTCATCGGCGGAACGCCCGTCACTTCGGCGATGATCTTGTCAGAGCCCGAGAAGATGCCGTTCTCGTAATCGAGGGCGATCGCACAGAAATGCTGGATCAAAAATTCCGGCAGGCCGAACTTTTCCAGGCGATCGCGATAGGCGGGGATGGTCAGCGGCTGATAGCTGATCTTGCGGCCGAGCACCTCGCTGATGGCTGCGGCGATGCCCGGCTGATCAAGCTCGGTCGGCCCATGAAGCGTATAGGTCTTGCCGACATGGGCGGCCGGATCGGCCAGCAGCACTGCGATCAGGCGGGCTTGGTCCTCGGCAGCAATGGGAGCATGACGGCCAGCGCCATAGGGCAAGTCGATGATGCTCTGTTCGACGATCGTCTTGCGCGCAAACGGATAGAGCAGCCATTGCGAGAAGAAGGTCGGCCGCAGATGGATGGTGGGAACGCCCGACCAGTCGAAGATCCGCTCGGCGATCCAGTGATCGCGCGCCGCATGACTCTCGGAGTCCTCGCGCGCGGAGATCTGCGACATGTTGATCACGGCCTTGAGGCCGACGCGCCTGGCCGCATCGGCGAAATATGCCGTCGTCTGGATGATACCGGGACGGACGGGGTAACAGAAATAGGCGGCGGTGGTGCCGGCGGCGGCGCGGATCACGTCGTCATGCTCGAAGAGGTCGCCCACCACGACCTCGGCGCCTTCGCTGCGAAGCGTCTCGGCGCGCTCGTCTTCCTGGTGGACCAGCGCGCGGACAGCGTAGCCCTTCTCGAGCAGGCGTTGGACGGTGTAGCGGCCGGTCTCACCGGTCGCGCCGGTAATGAGGAACTTGTCAGTCATTTCTATCTCCTTGTTGGGTTGCATCATAAGTGTGTAATTGCACACTTTTGGATAAAAAAGGGAACTACCCGGCGAGGTTCAGCTCCAGGATTTCATCGCGAATACGCACGGCACGGTCCTGTCCGACCTCCCGCTCAAACGCGGCTTGGGCGTGTTCCCAGAGAGGAATGGCCTGCGCAACCTTTGCAACGCCCGAGGGGGAGAGCGTGACATCGAAGGCGCGGCCGCTATCGACTCTCCCGGCGACAACCCATCCGGCCGCCTGCAGCGGCTTCAGCGCGCGAACCAGCGTCGTGCGCTCCATGCTCAGCATTTCGGCCAATCTGGTAATTTTGAGGCTCTGGTAGGCCTCGAGCAGCGACAGGATGGAGAACTGTGAGACCGACAGTCCGGCAGGCGCCAGATGATTGTCGTAAAGACGGCTCAGATGCCGCGCGTTCTGGCGGGCGGCGAGGGCGTAACAGAGATGGGGACCAGTGGGTGTCGGCATAGGGCGTATCTAAATGTGCAATTGCACAGTGTCAAGCCCGACCCTCGACGTTCGATCGAAACACACAAGTCTGATCCAAGGCTCATGGCTTGAAGTGCAATTACACACTACATTCAGGAATGTCGCAGTTGAGTTTGGATCGCGCTTACGCGGCCACCCCAGAAATCACGCCATCCGGAGAAACGACATGTCGAGCAGCAACGGAGAAAAGCACCCATTCCTCGATGATCTTGCCGATGACGCCGAACTGACAGGGACGGTCCTGCGCCGTCCGGTTTCGGGTCCTGACAATATCAAGCGCCTGGTCGGGGCCGTCGGCACACTCTACGCCTCACAGACGCCCACCTTCTATGGGGCGATCGATCAGCGCCATTACCTGCAATACAAGGCAACACTTCGCGCCGGTCTCGATCTGGACGCGGTGGGCGTCATCGAGCGTGACGAGACCGGACTCGTTCGGCGCGTGACGATGACGTTTGCGCCTTTGGACGCCGCGCTGTCACTGTCGGCAGGACTGGGCGACATCGTCGGGGAGGAGTTTGGTAACGATCTCTTTTACGACGCGTCGGCGAACAAGATCGCGGCCTCCTGATTGCCAGACTCGCATACGATCACAGGCAAAGGCGCCAGGGGCGGGGCTACGGCCAGCCCCCGGCCTTTCGCGCACCATCAGCCGCGAAGGAACGCCAGCAGGTCAGCGTTCAAGCGATCCTTGTCGACATGCAGCAGCCCATGGGAACCGCCTTCGTAGACAATGAGCTTGGCATGCGGAACTAGCCCGGCGGTCAACTTCGCGGAGATTTCCAGCGGCACGATCTGGTCGTCACTGCCGTGGACCACCAGAGCGGGAACGGTGATCTTCTTCAGGTCGTCGCGGAAATCGGTTTCCGAGAAGGCGCCAAGCGCATGATAGGCGGCGAGAAACCCGGTTGCCTGTCCCTGACGCCAGTAACTCTCCCGCAGACCTTCCGACACATGCGCGCCCGGACGGTTGAAGCTGTAGTATGGCATGGTGACGTCAAGATTCCACTGCGACCGGTTTGCCTGCACGGCGGCGCGGAACGTATCGAACAGCTCCTTGGGAGCACCGTTCGGATTGGTCGCGGTCTTGAGCAGGAAGGGCGTCACCGATGAAACGAAGGCGACCCTGGCGACACGGCTCTGGCCATGGCGCGCGATATAGCGTGCGACCTCGCCACCGCCCATCGAATGACCGACGAAGGTCGCCTCGCGCAGATCGAGCGCCTCGACCAGTTGCGCCAGATCATCGGCGAAAGTGTCGTAGTCGTAACCACCGGGGGGCTGGCTCGATCGGCCAAAACCCCGACGGTCGTGGGCGATGACGCGATAGCCATTCTGCAACAGGAAGAACATCTGGTCTTCCCAGGCGTCGGACGAGAGCGGATAGCCATGGCTGAACACCACGGCCGGCCCGGTGCCCCAGTCCTTGAAATAGAGGCTGGTGCCGTCTTTCGTCACGAGGCGGTCGCCTGTGGGCTTGCCGGCGCGGGCAGGCGCGAGGGTCTTTGCATCGGCGGGGGTTGAGCCGGCGCCAACCACTGCAAGTCCGACGCCGGCGATGGCGGCCCCTTTCAGCAGGTTGCGCCGGGAAGCGCTGTCGGGTGTTGAGATCGTGGACATGAGGAAACTCCGTGAGGTTATGCCGCTTGGGCGGCGCGAGTGGCGAATGGGGTGGGACGTGTCGGTGCGATGTTCGGACCGCTTTCGCGTGGAGGACTAGAAACCGAGCCTGCCCTGATCCTCGGCGACGAACATCTGGCCGCTGCGATTCTTGACGCTCGGCAGTTCGGAGACCTTTGCGCGCCAGGACTTCAGCGCTGAATGATCGTCAGGGATGGCAATGCCGGCGGCGTCCGCGAACATCAACCCGGCAAACACCGTAATGTCGGCCATCGAGAAGGCATCGCCGGCGACGAACGAACGGTCCTGCAGCACCGTGTCGAAATACCTCATGCCGGCGAGCGCCTTATCGCGCTGGCGATTGCCCCAGTCCTGACGGCCAGCCCATTCCGGGCTCTTGAACACCTGCAGCTCGGCGCCTAGGCCCGGCGTTGCGTGATGGAAGTAGTTGCCAACCGCATCGAGTAACTCGGTCTCGGCCCGCTTCTGCATCATGTGGATGACGGCCTTTTCCTTCGGCGTCTTGCCGGTGAGTCGCGGATCGCCGTCGAGATTGTCGAGGTATTCGGTGATGGCGGTGGCCTCCGCGATGTAGGTGCCGTCCTCGAGCTGGAGGACCGGCAGCACGCCCGAGGGGTTCTTTTCGAGGAAAGCCGGCTGTTTGTGCTCGGTGCCGATGAGGTCGACGGAGACGAACTCGACCTGCGGTTCGAGACCCTTCTCGGCGAGCACGATGCGGACACGGGCAGGATTGGGAAAGCCGGGGCGATCGAAGATTTTCATAGGGATTCCTTTTATCTGTCTATCGATAGATAGGTTACGGATGCCACTTACCTCTTCCCTTTTGCGGCGTCAACAACTATCTATCGAGTGATAGGTACGGATTGATGATGGCTAAGACCAAAACGGATATGCGCGAGGCGGTCATGACCGCCGCAAGAGCGACGGTGCAGTCGCATGGCTACAATGCGCTCAGCTTTCGCGAACTCGCGAAAGAGGTGGGGATCAAAAGCGCCAGCGTGCACTACCACTTCCCGACCAAGGGCGACCTCGGTGCGGCGTTGGCGCGTCGCTACACCGAGGAGGGGGCAGCCTATCTCGCTGAGCTCCTGGCAACGTCCGAGAACGTGACCTGGTGCATGGACAAATATACCGAGATATTTCGCTCGGCTCTGGCCAACGACAATCGCATGTGCCTGTGCGGGATCATGAGCGCGGAACTTGACGACCTTCCCACGGAGGTTCGGACCGAGGTCGACAAATTCGCCGCTATGAACGTCGGTTGGCTAGCCAAGGTGCTCTCGCGGGCCAAGCCTTCCGCAACCGACCAAGACCTGCAGGAGCACGCGATGGCGATCTTCGCAGCCATCGAGGGGGCCCAGTTGGTCGCGCGCGGCTGCCGGGACATCGGCATTTATGACCGGACGATCCGAGCCTACCGAGCGACAGGTCTTGTCCCCTAACGGTCGATGCGCCAACCATGCGGAACGATACGGGAAGATTTCTGAACGGTTATTGGAGTCAAACTTTGCACTGCCTGGGAGCGACATCGTCTGCGGGCATTCGGCCTGTCCGGAAATTTTCAGGCCACGTCCCGCCGAATTGGCTTGCGATCGTCAGTCGCGAACACCGCGCTCGCCTCGCTGACGATAGAGACATGGTCCCTGGCGGCCTTGCCCGCAGCCACGCTGTCTCCGCGCATGATTGCGGTGACAATTAGGTCGTGTTCCTGCCAGGATTTGGCCAGCCGTCCGGGTAGCATGAACTGCGCGCGGCGGAAGGGTGCCAACCGGCTGCGGGTCATCACGGTGAGATCGTGGATATGCGTATTGTGGGCACCACGATAAAGCCGGCTATGGAACTCGGTGTTGAAATACTCGTAGTCCTCCTCGGCGCCCAGCTGAACCATCCGCGCTGAAGCCTGGTGCTCGATCTCGAGCCCGCGGCGCTCGCTGCTGGTCATGCGCTCGGCCGAGAAGCGCGCGCAGATCGCCTCCAGTTCGGCCATGCTCTCGAACATAGAGGCGAGATGCTCCTGCGTTACGACGGCAACGATAGCGCCCCTGTTGGGTCGCCTCTCGACCAGGCCCATGGCGCTGAGCTGGCCGAGCGCCTCCCTGACCGGGGTGCGTGATACGTCGAAGCGGGCGGCGAGCGAGGCCTCGTCCAGCTTTTCGCCGGGGCGCAGGTAGCCGGTGACGATCCGGTCGCCGATCGCCCGCACCATCTGATCCACGGTCGTGCCCGACCTGATCAAGCTGCGCTTCCCCGACAAGTTTCCTCCGTCGCGTCTTCTCATGGAGTCGGCCGACTCGTTGGTCCTTCGACTCGATATGCCCTCTATGCCTCTATTTTAATCTGTCTGTCAAACTGGCTATTTTCAAGGCAAAAAGTGCATGCAATTGCCTCTGCTGTGAGCACGACCCTTCGACATGATAACTGATTCTATTGGATAAATTTCAATTCGAAAACTGGCACGGTGATTGCATGCACTTTCTTGACGGCATGTTAACCGACCCGGAAAAGGGTCCCAAAGGGGAGCATTCACTATGACCGACAGATTCATGCTTAACCGCCGCCAATTGCTCAAGACCTCCGCCGTGGGAGCCGCACTCGGCCTGGTCTCGGCATCCTTTCCGATCAGCCGTGCCTTCGCCGCCGCCGCCGCCGTCGGCTTCATCTATGTCGGCCCCAAGGACGACTACGGCTACAACCAGGCGCATGCCGAGGGGGCGGCGTCGCTGAAGGGCATCGAAGGCATCTCCGTCGTCGAGGAGGAAAACGTTCCCGAGACGGTCGACGTCCAGAAGACGATGGAATCGATGATCAATCTCGATGGCGCCTCGCTGATCTTCCCGACCTCCTTCGGCTATTTCGATCCGCACATGCTGGCCATGTGCGCGAAATTCCCCGACGTGCAGTTCCGCCATTGCGGCGGCATGTGGGACAAGGCCAAGCACCCGATGAATGCCGGTTCCTATTTCGGCTATATCGGCATGGGCCAGTATCTCAACGGCGTCGTCGCCGGCCACACCTCGAAGAGCAAAAAACTCGGCTTCGTCGCCGCCAAGCCGATCCCGCAGGTGCTGCTCAACATCAACTCCTTCCTGCTCGGCGCACGCTCGGTCGACCCGACGATCACCTGCCAGGTCATCTTCACCGGCGAGTGGTCGCTGGCGGTCAAGGAGGCGGAAGCCACCAACGCGCTGGTCGACCAGGGCGCCGACGTCATCACTTGCCATGTCGACAGCCCGAAAGTGGTGGTCGAGACGGCGGCCGGCCGCGGCGCCTTCGTCTGCGGCTATCACGCCAACCAGAGCCCGCTGGCGCCGGAAAAATACCTGACCGGTGCCGAATGGAACTGGGCCAAGGTCTACAAGATGTTCGTCGACGACCTCATCGCCGGCACGCCGCTGCCCAATTTCACCCGCGGCGGCTTGGCCGACGGCTTCGTCAAGATGAGCCCGCTCGGCCCCGCGGTCGGTGAGCCGGCCCGCAAGCAATTCGACGCAACCCTGGCCGAAATGATGAAGGGCGGCTTCTCCGTCATCAAGGGCCCGCTGAAGAGCAACAAGGGCGTCGTCGTGGCGACGGAAGGGCAGGCCTTCGTTGAGACCGCCATCGAGCTCGAAAGCATGGACTATCTCGTCGAGGGCGTCGTCGGCTCGACCGCCTGAAGCTGGATGCGGAGACGGGGACCATGACGGATACGACCAGCAGTGCGGAGGCGCCGGCGATGCTCGGCGCCAGGGGTTATGCGGCGGCGCTCGAATGGATCGCCAGGCGGGCGGAAGCTTTCGTCATTCCGCTCGCGGCGCTGATCGTCGGCATGGTCCTGTTCAGCCTGTTCATTGCACTGGTCGGCAAGTCGCCGATCCAGCTCTATGAAACCATGTGGCGCGGCGGCTTCGGCTCGTGGTTCTCGATCCAGAACTCACTGTCGCGGGGGGCGCCCCTGCTGCTCGCGGCGCTCTGCGTGGCGCTGCCGGCGCGGCTCGGCCTCGTCGTCATCGGCGGCGAGGGCGCCATCGTTCTCGGCGGCGTCGCCGCCGCTGCCATCGGCGTGGCGCTGGGCGGCGCGCCAACATCAATCGTCATTCTTGCCATGGGCGTGGCGGGCATGGCCGCCGGCGGCATCTGGATAGGTGCCGTCGGCGCGCTCCGCCATTACCGGGCCGTCAACGAAACCATCTCCAGCCTGCTGATGGCCTACATCGCCATCGCCCTGATGAACCAGCTGGTGGAAGGGCCGCTTCGCGACCCGGCCTCGCTGAACAAGCCCTCGACCCAGCCGCTCGCCGACATCTACCGCATCGGCAACATTCCGGGCATGGAGGTGCATTGGGGGCTTGCCGTCGGTATCGTCGCCTGCGTGCTCTCCTGGGTGCTGATCGAAAAGACCCGCTGGGGCTTCGCGGCCCGTATCGCCGGCGGCAATGTCAGGGCAGCGCAGGTGCAGGGGCTGGCCGTCGGACCGCTCATCGTCGGCTTTACCGCGCTTGCCGGCGGCTTTGCCGGCCTTGCCGGCATGCTGGAAGTGGCGGCCGTGCAAGGCAGCGCCAACGGCTCGCTCGCCGCCGGCTATGGCTACACCGGCATCCTCGTCGCCTTCCTCGCTCGCCACAACCCGCTGGCCATCATCCCGGTCGCCATCCTGCTTGGCGGCATCGACGCGTCCGGCGGGCTGATCCAGCGCCGCATGGACCTGCCCGACGCCACCGTGCTGGTGCTGCAAGGCATGCTGTTTATCGTCATCCTGTTCAGCGAGACTTTGTACGGCCGCTTCAAGGCCTTCAATCCCGACCTGTGGCAGAGGGCCTCCTGATGGACGCAACCGAGATCGGTCTCTGGGGCGTGCCGCTCGCCATCCTCGGCGGTGCCATCCGCGTGTCGACGCCCTTCATCTTCGTCTCGCTGGGCGAGGCCATCACCGAGCGCTCCGGTCGCATCAACCTTGGCCTCGAAGGCACGCTCGTCTTCGGCGCCATGACCGCCTATGCGGTCGCGGTGATGACCGACTCGCCATGGCTCGGCCTGCTGGCTGCCGCGGCCGCCGGCCTTTGCTTCGGCCTGTTCCATGGCTGGATCTGCAAATTCCCGAAAGTCAATGACATCGCAATCGGCATCGCGCTGATGCTGTTCGGCTCGGGGCTCGCCTTTTTCTTCGGCAAGCCGTTCATCAAGCCGAAGGCGCCCAACCTTCCGGCCATTCCGTTCGGCGCATGGTCCGACGTTCCGCAGGTGCAGGCGGCGCTCGACGTCAACGTCCTGTTCCTGATCGGGGCGGCACTTTCGCTCATCCTGTGGTGGGCCTTCCGCAACACTCGCGCCGGCCTCATCGTGCGCGTCGTCGGCGACAGTTCCGACGCCGCGCGCGCCATGGGCCTCAACCCGAACACGGTGCGCCTCGTCGCCACCGGTGTCGGTGGCGCGCTGGCCGGTATCGGCGGCGCCTATCTGTCGCTCTACTATCCCGGCAGCTGGACCGAGCGTATCTCGTCCGGCCAGGGGCTGATGGCGGTGGCACTGGTCATTTTCGCACGCTGGAATCCGCTCGGCTGCTTTGCCGCCGCCCTTCTGTTCGGCGGCGCCGGAGCGCTCGGACCGGCGCTGCAGTCGGTCGGCGTCACGCAAGGCTACTACCTGTTCTACGCCGCCCCCTACATCCTCACCTTGATCATCATGATCGCTACCTCGTCGCCGACCCGTTCGCTTGCCGGCGCGCCGGGTGAATTGTCGATCACCAAATGACTGGCACCAAATAACTGGAGTTTTTGCCATGAACGCCAGAGCCGAGATCACCCAGCGCTATATCGACGCCGACCCTTATCCGTGGCCCTACAATGGCGAACTTCGCCCCGACAACACGGCGTTGATCATCATCGACATGCAGACCGATTTCTGCGGACCGGGCGGCTATGTCGACCATATGGGCTACGACCTCTCGCTGGTGCGCGCGCCGATCGAGCCGATCAAGTCGGTGCTGTCGGCCATGCGCGTGAAAGGCTATACCATCATCCACACCCGCGAGGGCCACCGGCCCGACCTCGCCGACCTGCCCGCCAACAAGCGCTGGCGCTCGCGCCGCATCAATGCCGGCATTGGCGACCCCGGCCCTTGCGGGCGCATCCTGGTGCGCGGCGAGCCGGGCTGGGACATCATCCCCGACCTTTATCCGATCGAGGGCGAGCCGATCATCGACAAGCCGGGCAAGGGCTCGTTCTGCGCCACAGACCTGGAACTGATCCTCAACCAGCGCGGCATCGAAAACATCGTGCTCACCGGCATCACCACCGATGTCTGCGTCCACACCACCATGCGCGAGGCCAACGACCGCGGCTTCGAATGCGTCATGCTGGAGGATTGTTGCGGGGCGACCGACTACGGCAATCATCTCGCCGCCATCAAGATGATCAAGATGCAGGGCGGCGTCTTCGGCGCGGTGTCGAATTCGGCGTCCTTCGTCGCCCAACTGCCGTGAGGAAGCCAGGATGAGCGCGATCACGGGCAACAAGGCCGTCGGCGTCGAGACCATCGGCATGACCATGCGTTTCGGCGCCTTCACGGCGCTGGGCGATGTCTCGATCAAGGTGCCGGCCGGATCATTCCACGCCCTGCTCGGCGAGAACGGGGCGGGCAAGTCGACGCTGGTCAAATGCATGATGGGTTTTTATCACCCGACCGCCGGCGACATTCTGGTCGACGGCCGCGAGATGGCGATCGCCAGCCCCAGGGACGCATCGGCGCTCGGCCTCGGCATGGTCTACCAGCATTTTACGCTTGTCCCGTCGCTGACCGGCGCCGAAAACCTGGTCATTTCGCGTGAGAAGGTTCCCGGCGTGATCGACTGGCGCAAGGAGCGCGGCGACCTTGCCGTGTTCATGGATCGCATGCCGTTCAAGCTGTCGCTCGACGTCAAGGTGGCTGAACTCGCGGCCGGCGAGAAGCAGAAGCTGGAGATCATCAAGCAGCTTTATCTTGGCCGCTCCTTCCTGGTGCTGGACGAGCCGACCTCCGTGCTCACCCCCGGCGAGGCGCAGGAAGTGCTGGGCCTTGTGCGCGACATGACAAAAGCCGGCGACCTCACCGTGCTGATGATCTCGCACAAATTCCACGAGGTCACGGCGTTCGCCGACGACGTCAGCGTGCTGCGCAAGGGCAGGCTGACCGGCACCGGCCGCGTCGTCGACCTCGACCGCAAAGCCATGGCGGCAATGATGATCGGCGACCAGCCGATCGCCACGCTCGACAGCCGCGCCGAGCCGAAGCCGGACGCCGAGATCGTGCTCAAGGTCAAGGCGCTGAAGGCGCCTGACCGCACCGGGCTGAAGTCGATCCGGATCGAGGATCTCGGCGTGCGCTCCGGCGAGATCGTCGGCATCGCCGGCATTTCCGGCAACGGCCAGAAGGAATTCCTCGAAGTGCTGGCCGGGCAGCGCCCCCGCGATGCCGGCGAAGTCATGGTGCGCGGTACCGCCTATGCGGCGACGCGCGCCGAGGCTCGTGCGCTCAACGTCCGGCTCATCCCGGAAGAGCCGCTGAAAAACGCCTGCGCGCCGAAGATGACGGTGGCCGAAAACATCTCCTTCCGCACCTTCGACATCGACAGCAACGGCAAGCCAGTAAGCTGGATCAGCGCCGGCGCCATCAAGGCATTCAGCGCCAGGCTGGTCGAGCAGTTCAAGGTCAAGACCGCCTCGCTTGCCTCGCCCATCGCTTCGCTGTCGGGCGGCAATGTGCAGCGTGCCGTGCTCGCGAGGGAACTGACCGGCGAAGTCGATCTGCTGATCGTCTCCAACCCGTGCTTCGGCCTCGACTTCTCGGCGGTGGCCGAAATCCGCGCCCGCATCATGAAGGCGCGCAATGCGGGTGCCGCCGTGCTCCTGATGTCGGAAGACCTCGACGAACTGCTCGAACTGTCCGACCGCATCTTCGTCATGTCGGACGGCGCGCTGGTCTACGAGACGCCGATTGCGCAAGCCAGCGTGCAGACCATCGGCGAACACATGGCGGGACATCACTGATGGCGGAAATCGATGCGCTGCCCTTCGCCTTCGCTTTCAAGCCCGAGACGACGGCGCTCATCGTCATCGACATGCAGCGCGACTTCGCCGAGCCCGGCGGCTTCGGCGCCAGTCTCGGCAACGACGTCGGTCGCGTGACCGCGATCGTGCCGACAGTGAAGCGGCTGATCGAAGGCTTTCGCGCTGCCGGCCTGCCGGTGATCCACACCATGGAGTGCCATAGGCCCGACCTTTCGGACCTGCCGTCAGCCAAGCGCGACCGCGGCAATCCGTCGATCCGCATCGGCGATATGGGCCCGATGGGACGTTTACTGATCGCGGGCGAACCCGGCACCGCGATCCTCGACGAGCTTGCGCCCTTGCCCGGCGAGATCGTCATCGAGAAGCCCGGCAAGGGCGCCTTCTATGCGACCAGCCTCAGCAACGACCTCAAGTGGATCGGCACCCGCCAACTGGTCTTTGCCGGCGTGACGACCGAAGTTTGCGTGCAGACGACGATGCGCGAGGCCAACGATCGCGGCTATGAATGCCTGCTCGCCGAAGATGCGACGGAAAGCTACTTTCCCGAATTCAAGGCAGCGACCCTGGCCATGATCAGGGCGCAGGGCGCCATCGTCGGCTGGACGGCAACGACCGACCAGGTGCTCGAGGGAATTGCCAATGCCTAATCTTGCCTTTGCCGGCCTGCTCGACAGCGGCTGGCGCGATCTGGCGTTCGAGCATTTCCGCGACGGCATCAGGGTGCACTGGCTGCTGAAGGGCGGACCGGTCGAACCCTCGGTCGCGATCCTCAGCTACCAGCCTGGCGCCGGCGTGCCGCGCCACCGCCATGCCGGGCTGGAGACCATCATCGTCCTGGAAGGCATTCAGAGCGACGAGAACGGCGACTATCCTGCCGGCAGCGTGATCCTCAATCCGGTCGGGACCGAGCATTCGGTGTGGACAAAGGACGGCTGCGTCGTGCTGATCCAGTGGGACCTGCCGGTGATCATTCTGGGGGAGACGAGATGAGCGACATCCAATTCGACATAGCGAGCCTGCACGCTGCCTATCGGGACGGCGTCAGCGTTGGCGATGTGATCGCGACGATTTATGCCCGCATCGAGACGGCTGACGATCCGGGCATCTTCATCCATCTCGCCGCGAGGGCGGATCTGCTTGCGGCGGCCGAAGCGCTCGGCCCGTTCGACCCGCTGGGAAAACCGCTCTGGGGCATTCCCTTCGCCGTCAAGGACAACATCGATGTCGCCGGCATGCCGACGACGGCCGCTTGCGCCGAATATGCCTATACGCCTGACAAGGACGCCACTGTCGTGGCGCGGCTGAGGGCAGCCGGCGCGCTGGTTGTCGGCAAGACCAATCTCGACCAGTTCGCCACCGGCCTTGTCGGCGTCCGTACGCCCTGGCCGATCCCGCGCAACGCCATCGACGCGGAGTTGGTGCCGGGCGGCTCCTCCTCGGGGTCGGCGGTGGCGACGGCGCGCGGCATCGTTTCCTTCGCGCTCGGCACCGACACCGCCGGCTCCGGCCGCATCCCGGCCGGCCTCAACAACATCGTTGGGCTGAAGCCGACCGTCGGTGCGCTGTCGACCGCCGGCGTGGTGCCGGCCTGCCGCACGCTCGACTGCGTCTCGGTGTTCGCGCTGACCGTCGACGACGCCTATCTGGTGTTCTCGGTCGCAGCCGCGCGCGATGCGGCCGATCCCTATTCGCGCGACGTCGCTCTCCAGCCGCTCGCTGCCCGCCCGCCGGTGCTGAGTGTCGGCATCCCGGCAAAGGCCGACCTGAAATTCTTCGGCGATGCAGCGATGCAGGATGGCTTCGAGGCCTCGCTTGCCATGCTGTCGCGGCTCGGCTGCCGGCTGGTCGAGATTCCCTTCGGCGATTTCTACGCCACCGCCAACCTCCTCTATGAGGGCGCCTGGGTGGCCGAACGTTATGCGGCGATCCGCGATTTCATGGAAGCCAACGAAGCCGCCATGCATCCGGTGACGCGCAAGATCATCGGCGGCGCCAGAAGTCTGTCGGCGGCGGACGCCTTTCGCGGCCTCTATGCCTTGCAGGCCTACAAGGCGAAGCTCGCCCCGGTCATCGCCTCGGTCGACCTGTTCTGCGTGCCTACCGCGCCGACGCACTACACCACTGCCGGCGTGCTCGCCGATCCGGTCGAGACCAACAGCCGGCTCGGCACCTACACCAATTTCGTCAACCTGCTCGATATGTGCGGCATTGCCGTACCGACCGGCACGCGCGATGACGGCCTGCCGATGAGCGTGACGCTGCTTGCGGCCGCCGGACTGGACGGCCTTGTGGCGTCCGTCGCGCGCGATCTCCATGCCGCGAGCGGCCTCACCCTCGGCGCGACTGGCTGGCAGCAGCCGAGCGCGCAGCCTGTCGGCGCATCGGCCGAAGACGGCACGATTGAATTGGTGGTGGTCGGCGCTCACCTCTCGGGAATGCCGCTCAATGTCCAGCTCAGGGAGGCTGGTGCCCGGTTCTGCCGGGCGATGAGGACGGCCTCTTCATACAAGCTTTATGAGCTCGCGGGCCAAGCCACGCCCAAGCCGGGACTGGTCCGTGTCGGCAACGGCGGCACTGCGATCGAGGTGGAGGTCTGGCGGCTCCCTGCCGATGCTTTCGGCCACTTTGTGGCCGCCATCCCGCCACCGCTGGGCATTGGCAGTATAGAGCTTGATGACGGCAGCACCGCCAAAGGCTTTCTGGTGGAATCCGTGGGCTTGGTAGGCGCTTCTGACATCTCGTCGTTCGGCGGCTGGCGCCGCTTTTTGTCAGATCGCGTTCCCGCTTGAACTTCGTCAACACACTTTGCGAAGGCAAGAGGGGGTGGGGCCTGATCGAGGTAGGTTGAACTTCTGATTATCTTCGTTGCGAAGCCGGAAGTATCTGGCCCGCAATTTTTCCCGGCCATCTTGAAGAGTTTCAAACTTGTCGGTGCCCTTCCTCAAATAAATGGGATCGATCGTATAGCGGCAAGCTCGACACACCAGGGAATCGGTCTGTGACCGATCGATGATCCCGCATTGCACAATTCTTTCGCTTGGTCACAATGCAGGCATGGTCCGCTCCCCACTCGCCGTCCTGGTGATCGACGAAAACCGCATACGTGCCTCGATCATCGAGGCAGGCTTGCGCGAGGCCGGGCATGAGCGGGTCACTATCATTCATGACGTGATCGGCATCGCACGCCGCATTGCCGAGATCGAGCCGGACGTCATCGTCATCGACCTCGAAAATCCGAATCGCGACATGCTGGAAAGCATGTTCCAGCTGTCGCGCGCGGTGAAGCGGCCGATCGCCATGTTCGTCGACCGCTCGGACCAGGCCTCTATCGAGGCAGCAGTCGATGCCGGCGTCTCGGCCTATGTCGTCGATGGTCTCAGGCAGGAGCGCGTCAAGCCGATCCTCGACATGGCAGTCAGCCGCTTCAACGCCTTCTCGCGCATGGCGCGCGAACTGGAAGAGGTTCGCGGTGAGCTCGAGAACCGCAAGGTGATCGATCGCGCCAAAGGCATATTGATGAAGTCGCGCGGCCTGACGGAAGAGGCGGCCTACACGCTGCTGCGCAAGACGGCGATGAACCAGAACCGGAAGATCAGCGACATCGCCCAGAGTCTGGTGACCGCCGCCGGGCTGCTAGGGCCGTCGGAGGACGAATGAGCATGGACGCCGAGCACCAGATCACCGCCGGCTTTATGCCGCTGTTCGACAGTGCCGTGCTGGTTGCGGCCGGCGAGCTTGGCTTCGCTACACGCGAAGGCATCGATCTCACGCTGCACCGCGAGACCTCCTGGGCCAACATCCGCGACCGCATCGCCATCGGCCACTTCCATCTCGCGCATATGCTGGGACCGATGCCGCTCGCCTGCAATCTTGGGCTGACGCCGCTCGCCTCGGAAACCATCGTGCCGTTCTCGCTCGGCCTCGGCGGCAATTGCGTCACTATCTCCAACACTGTGTGGGCCGGGATGGCGGCGCTTGGCGCCAAGGTCGACCTCGACCCAGCGCGCGCCGGTGCCGCACTTAGCGCGCTCATCCGCGAGCGCGCTGCTGCCGGACACGACCCGCTGCGCTTTGCCGTGGTGCATCCACACTCAGGGCACAATTACGAACTGCGCTACTGGCTCGCCGCCTGCGGCATCGAACCAGGGCGCGAGATCGAGATCGTCATCGTGCCACCGCCCTTCATGGCCGATGCGCTGGCCGCCGGGCGGATCGACGGCTACTGCGTCGGCGAGCCCTGGAACAGCGCTGCGGTTGCCGCCGGCACCGGCCATATCGTCACCGTCAAGGCGTTGTTGTGGCGCAACAGTCCGGAGAAGGTGATCGGCGCGCGCAAGGCCTGGGCAGAGCAGTCCCCCGAGGCGCTGGCGGCGCTCTTGCGCGCACTGCATCACTCGGCGCGCTGGTGCCAGGATCCGGCGAACCACGCCGAATTGGCTGATGTGATGGCTCAAGCTGGCTTCCTCGGCCTGCCACCAGCTGTCCAGATGCCGATCCTGACCGGCCATCTCCAACTGGGCGGCGGCGCCGAGCTGGATGTCGACGATTTCTTCCTCGCGTTCGACAAGGCGGCGAACTTTCCGTGGAAGAGCCATGCGCTGTGGTTCTACACGCAAATGGTGCGCTGGGGCGACGTCGCGCACACGCCCGAAAACCTCGCCATCGCCAGGGATTGCTACCGGCCCGACCTCTACCGCGCGGCGCTGAAGCCGCTCGGCGTGGCGCTGCCCGGCGCCAACGCCAAGGTCGAAGGTGCGCTGAAGGCTGCGACGCCTGTCGGTTCGGCGGGTGCCAGCCTTGTGCTCGGTCCGGACGGCTTCTTCGACGGCCAGATATTCGATCCCGACGAGATCGACGCCTATATCGCCAGTCAGAAATCAGGCCTGCCCCGAGCCTGATCAATTCCGCGCCATTCTTGTGCATTGCACAAAAATTGTGCGTGCAATTGCTCTAATGAACAATCTTTGGCCTCCCAGCCTATGCGCCGGCGCAATGGGAATTGCTTCGGACTGCTGATTTCATTGATGTTTTTTCTTCAATCCAAAACTGGCACGGTTCCTGCTTTGTAATGATCAGGCCCTTCGCGGGTCACGGAACAGGCGTCCAATGGCGGGCGCCACAGGCAAAGCTGCCGCTCAGGTCAAGACGCGATCCCGGATGTACGGACGCGCGACGCCTGAACGGCGGCTTTTTTGTTTTGGGCCAACGCCCTCGCGTTCAACCGGAGACGACGATGAAGAAGACGATGAAGCAATGGATCGGGACAGGCACGTCGCTCAAGGATGTGACGCGTCGCGATTTTCTTGTCAGCAGTGCCATGACCGCAGGTCTGTTCATAGCGGCTCGCAAGCTCTTCCCCTCGGGCGCCTATGCCGCCACCACTGCTCCGGAAGTCACCGGCGCCAAGCTCGGCTTCATCGCGCTGACCGATGCGGCACCGCTGATGATCGCCAAGGAGAAGGGGCTGTTCGCCAAATACGGCATGCCCGATGTCGAGGTGCTGAAGCAGGCCTCCTGGGGCGCGACGCGTGACAATCTGATGCTCGGCGGCGAAGCCAACGGCATCGACGGCGCCCACATCCTGACGCCGCTGCCTTACCTGATGCACACCGGCAAGGTGACGCAGAACAACCAGCCGATGCCGATGGCGATCGTGGCGCGGCTCAACTACGACTGCCAGGGCATTTCGGTGGCGCAGGAATATGCCGCCACCGGCGTCGGCCTCGATGCTTCGAAGCTGAAGGACGCCTTCGCCGCCAAGAAGGCAGCCGGCAAGGAGATCAAGGCCGCCATGACTTTCCCGGGCGGCACCCATGACCTCTGGCTGCGCTATTGGCTCGCCGCCGGCGGCATCGATCCCGACAAGGATGTATCGACCATCGTCGTGCCGCCGCCGCAGATGGTCGCCAACATGAAGGTCGGCAATATGGATGTCTTCTGCGTCGGCGAGCCGTGGAACGAACAGCTCGTCCATCAGGGTGTCGGCTTCACTGCCGCCACGACAGGCGAACTGTGGAAGGGCCATCCCGAAAAGGCGCTCGGCCTGCGCGCCGAATTCGTCGACAAATACCCGAACGCCACCAAGGCGATCCTGATGGCCGTCATGGAAGCGCAGCAATGGTGCGAGGCCATGGAGAACAAGGACGAGATGGCCGCCATCATCGGCAAGCGGCAATGGATGAACGTGCCTGTCGCCGACATCATCGGCCGCCTCAAGGGCGACATCAACTACGGCAACGGCCGCGTCGCCTCCGGTACCGATCTCTACATGAAATTCTGGAACGGCGGCGTCTCCTATCCCTTCAAGAGCCACGACAGCTGGTTCCTCGCAGAAAACATCCGTTGGGGAAAATTCTCGCCGACCACCGACATCAAGGCACTCGTCGATCAGGTCAACCGCGAGGACCTGTGGCGCGAAGCGGCGAAGGATCTCGGCGTTGCGGCGGCCGATATTCCGGCGTCTCCATCACGCGGCGTCGAGACCTTCTTCGACGGCAAGGTCTTCGATCCTGCCAACCCGTCCGCCTATCTCGACAGTCTGAAGATCAAGGCCTCCGCCTAATCGCCGGCGCCCCAAGGAGTTTTTCCCAGACATGTCGATTCAGACTATCGAGGACACAACGGTGAAGGCGTTCCCCGCGAAGCCGGCGGAGGTCATCGCCTTCACCGCCAAGGCGCGGCGCCGCATTGATCCGATCGTGATCGCCGGCAAACTGGCCAGTGCGCTGGTGCCGCCAGCGATCGTCATCGCCCTGATGTTGGTCGTCTGGCAGATCGCCTGCTCGTCGCCGACCGCCAGCCTGCCGCCGCCGAGCCAGGTCTGGAACGAGGCCTATGACCTGATCGCCCATCCGTTCTTCAACAACGGTCCGCAGGATATCGGCCTTGCCTGGCGGGTGCTGATCTCGCTGCAGCGCGTCGCCATCGGCTTTGGCCTGGCGGCGATCGTCGGCGTCGCGCTCGGTGCGCTGGTCGGCCAGTCGATCTGGGCAATGCGCGGTCTCGATCCGGTGTTCCAGATCCTGCGTACCGTGCCGCCGCTGGCCTGGCTGCCGCTGTCACTGGCTGCGTTCCGCGATTCCAGCCCGTCGGCGATCTTCGTCATCTTCATCACCTCGATCTGGCCGATCATCATCAACACCGCCGTCGGCGTGCGCAACATTCCCGAGGACTACCGCAACGTCTCGCGCATCCTGCGGCTCAATCAGTTCGAATTCTTCGTCAAGATCATGGTGCCGGCCGCTGCACCTTACATCTTCACCGGCTTGAGGATCGGCATCGGCCTGTCCTGGCTCGCCATCGTCGCCGCCGAAATGCTGACCGGCGGCGTCGGCATCGGCTTCTTCATCTGGGATGCCTGGAACTCGTCGCGGCTGCCCGACATCATCGTCGCGCTCGCCTATATCGGCGTCACAGGCTTCTGCCTCGACCGTCTGGTCGCGGCGGTCGGCGCCTTCGTCACCCGCGGCACAACGGCAAAGTGAGGAGAGGGCGATGAAAGCCTATCTGAAACTCGACCATATCGACAAATCCTTTGCCCGCGGCAATCAGGTCAGCGAGGTGCTGAAGGACATCAGGCTGACCATCGACAAGGGCGAGTTCGTCTCGATCATCGGTCATTCCGGCTGCGGCAAGTCGACCTTGCTGAACCTGATCGCCGGGCTGACCAAGGTTTCCGCCGGCGCCGTGCTGCTCGAAGACAAGGAAGTCGACAGCCCCGGACCCGAACGTGCCGTGGTGTTCCAGAACCATTCGCTGCTGCCGTGGCTCACCGTCTACGAAAACATCAACCTGGCGGTATCGAAAGTCTTCGGTCGGACCAAGAGCAAAGCCGAGCGGCATGACTGGATCATGCGCAATCTCGACCTGGTGCAGATGGCGCATGCCAAGGACAAGCGGCCGGCGGAAATATCGGGCGGCATGAAGCAACGCGTCGGGATCGCTAGGGCACTGGCCATGGAGCCAAAAATCCTGCTGCTCGACGAGCCGTTCGGTGCACTCGACGCGCTGACGCGCGCCCATCTGCAGGACGCGGTGATGGACATCCATTCCAGGCTCGGCTCGACGACGATCATGATCACCCACGATGTCGACGAGGCCGTGCTGTTGTCCGATCGTATCGTCATGATGACCAACGGCCCGGCGGCGACCATCGGCGAGGTGCTTGCGGTGCCGCTGGCGCGTCCGCGCCGGCGCATCGACCTCTCTTCGGACCGCACCTTCCTGCGCTGCCGCGAGGCGGTGCTGAAGTTCCTCTACGAACGGCACCGCTTTGTCGAAGCCGCGGAGTAACGCCATGAGCGAAAAACTCGTCATCATCGGCAATGGCATGGCCCCCGGGCGCATGCTTGAGCATCTGCTTGAGCAAGCTCCCGGTCGCTACACCGTCACCATCTTCAACGCCGAGCCGCGCGTGAACTACGACCGCATCATGCTGTCGCCGGTTCTGTCGGGCGAAAAGGCCTATGAGGAAATCATCATCCACGGCGACGGCTGGTACATCGCCAACAACATCACTCTCTACAAGGGTCACAAGATCATCGCGATCGACCGGACGGCGAAGACCGTCACGTCCGATCATGGCGTCACCGAGCCTTACGACAAGCTCGTCATCGCCACCGGCTCGGTGCCGTTCATCATTCCGGTGCCGGGCCATGATCTGCCGGGCGTGCTGACCTATCGCGACCTCGACGACGTGCAGGCGATGATGCTTGCCGCCCAGTCGCGGGCCAAAGCCGTGGTCATCGGCGGCGGCCTGCTCGGGCTCGAGGCGGCAGCAGGTTTGAACGCCCAAGGCATGGACGTCACCGTGCTGCATGTCATGCCGACGCTGATGGAGCGCCAGCTCGATCCCGCCGCCGGCTATCTCCTGCAGCGCGCCGTCGAACAGCGCGGCATCAAGGTCATCACCAAGGCCAACACAAAGGCGATCACAGGCAACGGCAAGGTCGGGCAGGTCGAACTTGCCGATGGCACCGTCATTCCGGCGACGCTGGTGGTGATGGCCGTCGGTATCAGGCCGAACTCGGCGTTGGCCAAAGAGGCTGGCATCGCCGTCAACCGCGGCATCGTCGTTGATGCCGGCATGCGCAGCAACGATCCCGATATCTACGCACTCGGTGAATGCGCCGAGGTCAACGGACAGGTCTATGGCCTGGTGGCGCCGCTCTACGAGATGGCGCGCGTTGCGGCACGCCAGCTTGCCGGCGACGAGGCAGCCGCTTTCGTCCATATGGACACGCCGACCAAGCTCAAGGTCACCGGCATCGACCTGTTCTCGCTCGGCGACTTCGCCGAGGGCGAGGACCGCCAGGAGATCGTGCTGCGCGATGCCGCCGCCGGCGTCTACAAGCGCCTGGTGCTGAAGGACGACCGCATCATCGGCACCGTGCTCTATGGCGAGACGGCGGATGGGGCCTGGTTCAACGATCTCAAGAAGAAGCAGACCGACATATCGCAGATGCGCGACACACTGATCTTCGGCCAGTCGTACCAGGGGGGTGCCCCGCTGGACCCTATGGCGGCCGTTGCAGCCTTGCCGGATGATGCGGAAATCTGCGGCTGCAACGGCGTTTGCAAGGGCAAGATCACAGGCGCGATCACGGCCAAGGCCCTGACCTCGCTCGACGACGTGCGCGCCCACACCAAGGCGTCGGCCTCCTGCGGCTCTTGCACCGGGCTGGTCGAGAAGCTGATGGTGCTGACCATCGGCGACAAATACAACCCGGCAGCAGTACAGCCTATGTGCGGCTGCACCACGCTCGGCCATGACGAGGTGCGCCGGCTGATCATCGCCAAGAGCCTGAAGACCATTCCGGCCGTCATGCAGGAGCTGGAATGGACAACTTCTTGCGGCTGCGCCAAATGCCGGCCGGCGCTCAACTACTACCTCGTCTGCGACTGGCCGGACGACTATGCCGACGACTATCAGTCGCGTTTCATCAACGAGCGCGTTCACGCCAACATCCAGAAGGACGGCACTTATTCGGTGGTGCCGCGCATGTGGGGCGGCGTGACAAACGCCGCGGAACTCCGCGCCATCGCCGATGTCGTCGACAAGTTCGAGATACCGATGGTCAAGGTCACCGGCGGCCAGCGCATCGATATGCTGGGCATCCGCAAGGAAGACCTGCCGGCGGTGTGGGCCGATCTCGGCCAGGCCGGCTTCGTTTCAGGGCATGCCTACGCCAAGGGCCTGCGCACGGTGAAGACGTGCGTCGGTTCGGACTGGTGCCGTTTCGGCACGCAGGATTCGACGGGCCTCGGCATCCGCATCGAGAAATTCATGTGGGGTTCGTGGACACCGGCCAAGGTCAAGATGGCGGTGTCGGGCTGCCCGCGGAACTGCGCCGAGGCAACCTGCAAGGATGTTGGCGTGATCTGCGTCGATAGTGGCTATGAGATCCATTTCGCCGGTGCCGCCGGCCTCGACATCAAGGGCACCGAGGTGCTCGGCCTGGTTAGGACCGAGGATGAGGCGCTCGAACATATCGTGGCGTTGACGCAGATGTATCGCGAGCAGGGCCGCTATCTCGAACGCATCTACAAATGGGCCAAGCGCATCGGCATTGCCGAGATCAAGCGCCAGATCATGGACGATGGCGACAAGCGCAAGGCCTACTACGACCGCTTTGTCTTCAGCCAGAAATTCGCCCAGGTCGACCCGTGGTCGGAGCGCGTCTCCGGCAAGGACAAGCACGAGTTCAGGCCGATGGCTTCGGTCGGGTTTGCGCAGGCGGCGGAGTGACCATGATGAACTGGATAGCCATCGGCTCCCTGTCCGACATCCCCCGCCGCGGGGCGCGCTGCGTCGCCACGCCGGAAGGCAAGGTCGCGGTCTTCCGCACCCAGGACGATCAGGTCTATGCAATCGACGACCACTGCCCGCACAGAGGCGGACCGCTGAGCCAAGGCATTGTCCATGGCACGGCGGTGACCTGTCCCTTACACAATTGGGTGATCTCGCTGGAGACGGGCAAGGCGCTCGGCGCTGATGAAGGCGCGGTGCGCACCATTCCGGTGCGGATCGATGGCGAGCACCTGTTCATCGCGCTGGAAGCGCTGGCCAGCCGCGCGGCCTGAATCATGGAAATCGACGCAGCGCGCGAGGTGAGGACCACCTGCCCCTATTGCGGGGTGGGTTGCGGCGTGCTGGCGAAGGTCGCCGCGGACGGGCAAGTGTCGGTCCGCGGCGATCCCGACCATCCTGCCAATTTCGGCCGGCTTTGCTCCAAGGGCTCGGCCCTGGCCGAAACCATCGACCTCGACGGAAGGCTGGTCCACCCCGAAATCGACGGGCGCCGCGCCGGCTGGGACGAAGCGCTCGACCGCGTCGCCACGACCTTTGCGCGGACCATCGCTGAGCACGGTCCGGACTCGGTCGCCTTCTATGTTTCAGGACAGTTGCTGACCGAAGATTACTATGTCGCCAACAAGCTGATGAAAGGTTTTGTCGGCTCGGCCAACATCGACACCAATTCCCGCCTCTGCATGGCCTCATCGGTGGCCGGCCACCGCCGCGCCTTCGGTTCCGACACCGTGCCGGGCACCTACGAGGATCTCGAGCTCGCCGACTTGATCGTGCTGGTCGGCTCCAACCTCGCCTGGTGCCACCCCGTGCTCTACCAGCGCATCGCAGCGGCCCGCGAAAAGCGGCCCGACATGAAGATCGTGCTGGTCGACCCGCGGCGCACCATGACCGCTGACATTGCCGACATGCATCTGGCGATTGCGCCGGATGGCGACGTTGCTTTGTTCACGGGGCTGCTCGCTTATCTCGGCCAGCACAACGCGCTCGACCGCGGCTACATCTCTGCGCACACCGCGGGTTTCGGCCAGGCCCTTTTTGCCGCCTCGAAACTCGATCTTGCCGGTGTCGCAGCCGCAACCGACCTCAGCGAGGATGAGCTCACCCGGTTCTACAGCCTGTTCGCGGCCACCGCGAAGACCGTCACCGTCTACAGCCAGGGCGTCAACCAGTCGTCGTCGGGCACCGACAAGGTCAATGCCATCATCAACTGCCATCTCGCCACTGGCCGGATCGGCAAACCCGGGGCAGGGCCGTTTTCGGTGACCGGCCAGCCAAACGCCATGGGTGGCCGCGAGGTCGGCGGCATGGCCAATATGTTGGCCGCCCATATGGAGATCGAAAACCCTGAGCATCGCGACCGCCTGCAGCGCTTCTGGAACGCGCCGGCCGTTGCGCAAAAGCCCGGCCTGAAGGCGGTGGAGATGTTCCAGGCGCTGGCCGACGGACGCATCAAGGCGCTGTGGATCATGGCCACCAACCCGGTTGATTCCATGCCGGATGCCGACGCCGTTGAAGCAGCAATCAAGGCCTGCCCCTTCGTCGTGGTGTCGGACGTGTTGGCCAAGACCGACACGGTCCGCCACGCCCATGTCCGGTTGCCCGCCGCCGCATGGGGCGAGAAGGACGGCACCGTTACCAATTCAGAGCGCCGGATCTCGCGCCAGCGCTCCTTTCTGCCAGCACCCGGCGAGGCGCGACCCGACTGGTGGATTGTCGCCGAGGTTGGCAAGCGGATGGGTTTTGGCGAAGCATTTTCCTATTCGTCGCTGGCGAAAATCTTCGCCGAACACGCCGCGCTGTCGGGCTTCGAGAATAACGGTGCGCGCGATTTCGATATCGGTGCCTATTCAGGTGTCGATGAAGAAGACTATCACGCGCTGGCGCCTTTCCAGTGGCCAGCGTCGAGCTTCCAGAAGACCGCACCTGGTCCGTCCATCACCCGTTTCTTCGCCGACGGCAATTTCTACACAGCCGACCGCAAGGCGCGGTTCGTCGCCATTCGGGCCGCCACGGAAAGCCGCACCAATCCGGACTATCCGCTCATCCTCAACACCGGCCGGGTCCGCGACCACTGGCACACCATGACGCGGACCGGCAAAAGCCCCCGTCTGTCCCAGCACATCGCGGAGCCCTTCGTCGAGATTCACCCGGCGGATGCGCAGCGCTACGGCATCGGCGATGCCGACATCGTGCGTATCTCCAGCCCGCGCGGCGAGGTGCTCGTGCGCGCAATGATCACGCCCCGCCAGCGCCGTGGCAGTCTGTTTGCACCGATGCATTGGACCGACCAGTTCGCCGCCAAGGGCCGGCTCGACGCGTTGACCGCGTCGCTCACCGACCCCGTTTCCGGTCAGCCCGCCTTGAAACACGTCGCGGTTCGGCTTGAGAAATTCGGCGCAAAAGCTTTTGGCTTCGCCGTGACGCGGCGACGTCCCGAGGCGATCGACGCCGACTACTGGGCGGCAGCCCGCTGCAGGGGTGGCTGGCGCATCGAACTCGCTTTCGCCGAGGCGGAGATCGACTGGACAGGCTTTGCCCAGTCTCTGTTCGGCGCGCCGCCGGAAACCGAAATGCTCGCCTATCACGACCGCGACGCGGGCCAGCACCGTATCGCCGCCTTCGATGACAAGCACCTCGCCGGGGCCTTGTTCGTTGCGTCCGGCCCGGTCGCGGTATCACGCGGCTGGGCAGCGCAACAGCTCGAGGAGGTGCACGCCAGCCAGCGCGAACGCTTCCGCATCGTCGCCGGCCGCGCTGGAGCCGAACGGCCAGATGCCGGTGCGATCGTCTGCTCCTGTTTCGGCGTCGGGGCCAACCAGATCGTGGCGGCAGTGGCGGCCGGCTGCACGACCGTCGATGCCATCGGCGGCGCCCTGAAGGCCGGCACCAATTGCGGCTCCTGCCGGGCCGAGATCAGGGCGATCATCCAGGTCAATCGGTTTCAGGCCGCGGAGTAGATGCGGCCGGCTCTTGGATGTGGCAGAGACGTCACCGCTCGCGTCGCCTATGGACAGCTCGCAACGGGGCAGCGAAATGGCGGCTCACAGCAGGCAAACCAGGGCAGGCGAGCAGGGTCTCCGCCGCACCTCGACGCCGAGATCACTCAGATCGTTGCCGTTGCCGCGTCGCGCCGATTTTCTGGAGCGACAAGCGCGCCCGACGCGGGGAATTCGTAACCCTACTCGGCGGCCGTCTCCGAGGGCGCCTCTGCCGGCGCCGAAGGCTCGGCCTCGGCACGCGGCTTGCGCGGTGAAAACAGCGACCTGAGCGTGACGTAGAACACCGGCGTCAGGAACAGGCCGACGAAGGTGACGCCGAGCATGCCGGAGAACACCGCGGTGCCGAGCGACTGGCGCATTTCTGCGCCCGGGCCCGTTGCGATCATCAGCGGCACGACGCCGAGGATGAACGCGAAGGCGGTCATCAGGATAGGTCGCAGCCTGAGCCGGCAGGCTTCGACGGCAGCCTCGGCGACCGACAGGCCGCGTTCCTGTGCCTGCCGCGCGAATTCAACGATCAGGATGGCGTTCTTGGCGGCAAGCCCGATCAGCACGATGAGGCCGATCTGCACGAGGATGTTGTTGTCCAGCCCTCGGAACGACACGCCGAGCAACGCCGCGAGCACGCCGAGCGGCACCACCAGCACAATGGCGAACGGCAGCACCCAGCTTTCATATTGCGCCGCCAGCGCCAGGAACACGAACAGCACCGACAGTCCGAAGATATAGACAGCGGCATTGCCGGTGTTGCGCTCCTGATAGGCGAGCTCGGTCCATTCATAGGAGGTACCGGCCGGCAGCGTCTTTGCCGTGATCCCTTCCATCAATGCCAGCGCGTCGCCCGTGGAAACGCCGGGCGCGGCGTTGCCCTGCAGCGGCACCGAAACGTACATGTTGTAGCGCTGTACCAGCGCCGGGCCGGTGACGTCGCGGATCTCGATCAACGTGCCGAGCGGAACCAGCGCGCCGGTCGCCGAGCGCACCTTCAGTTTCAAGATGTCGGCGCGATCGAGGCGGAACGCCTGGTCGGCCTGCGCCCGCACCTGGTAGACGCGCCCGAAAGCGTTGAAGTCGTTGACGTAGGCGGTGCCCAAATTGATCGACAGCGTCTCGAAGATGTTGGGGATCGGCACGTTCAGGATGCGTGCCTTGTCGCGATCGATCGCCAGGAAGAATTGCGGGCTCGACGCGGAGAAGGTGGTGAACACGCCCGTCAGCCCCGGCGTCTTGTTGGCCTTGCCGGCGATTTCGTAGGCAAGCGCCAAGATCTGCCGCATGTCGGCGCTGTTGCGCTCCTGGATCTGCAGCTTGAAGCCGCCGGCATTGCCGACGCCGCGGATCGGCGGCGGCGGCAGTGCGATAATGAAGGCTTCCTTGATGCTTTGCAGGCTGCCGAACAGATTGCCGATGACCTTGGTCGCCGACTGGCCTTCTTTCAGTCGCTCGTCAAACGGCTTGAACCTGGCGAAGATCACGCCCGCGTTGCTGGCGTTGGTGAAGGTCGCGCCGGAGAAGCCGGCGAAGGCGACGGCGTAGTCGACGCCTGGCGTTTTCTGGATGATCTGCGACGCCTGCTGGATGACCGCATCGGTCCTCGACAGCGAGGCGCCATCCGGCAGCTGGACGACGACAATCGCATAGCCCTGGTCGAGCGACGGAATGAAACCGCGCGGCACCGTCTGCACCATGTAGACCGTGGCGTAGATGAGGGCCGCGAAAACGGCCAGCATTGCGCCGATCGCTATCCGCGAGCCGACCAGCACCCGGACGATGCTCGAATACCAATGGGCAAGCCTGTCGAAGCCGCGATTGAAGCCGTCGGCGAGCGCCCGTCCGAACCGCGCCAGGAAAAAGCGCGGCGGCGCCGCGGCGTGGTGCGGCTTGAACAGCAGTGCGGCGAGCGCCGGTGAAAGCGTCAGCGAATTGAATGCCGAGATCGCCGTCGACACCGCGATGGTGATCGCAAACTGCAGGTAGAACTGCCCGGAAATGCCGGGGATGAAGGCTGTCGGTACGAACACGGCTATCAGCACCAGCGAGATCGCGATGACCGCCGTTCCGACTTCGTCCATGGTCAGGTGCGACGCCGGATTGGGCGCCAGCCCTCTGGCGATATTGCGCTCGACGTTTTCGACCACGACGATCGCATCGTCGACGACGATGCCGATCGCCAGAACGAGGCCGAACAGCGTCAGCATGTTGAGCGAGAAGCCGGCGGCGTAAAGCACCGCCAGCGTGCCGATCAGCGACACAGGGATCGCCACGATCGGCACGATCGCCATGCGCCACGATTGCAGGAAGACGATGATGACGATGATGACCAGTACCATCGCCTCGAGGATCGTCTTGTAGACCTCCTGGATCGACTCGGCGACGAACTCGGTCGGATTGTAGACGATGTCGTAGCTCAACCCCTTCGGGAAGTCGCGGGAAAGCTCCTTCATCTTGTCCTGGATCTCCGCGGCCGCGGCGAGCGCATTGGTGCCCGGTCGCTGGAAGATGGCGAGCGCCACCGCCGGTTTGCCGTTGAGATAGGAGTTGGTGACGTAATCCTTGGCGCCGAGCTCGATGCGCGCCACGTCCTGCAGCTGGATCAGGCGGCCGTCTTCGGCCGATTTGACGATCACGTATCGGAAGTCGCGCGCGTCGTTGAAACGGCCTTGCGTGGTGACTGTGTACTGGAACGCCGTGCCGGTGTTGGTCGGCGGCGCGCCGATCGAGCCACCCGACACCTGGACGTTCTGGTCGCGCAGCGCCTGCACCACATCGCCCGAGGTCATCCCCAGGGCGGACAGTTTTTCCGGATCGAGCCAGATGCGCAGCGAATATTCGCGTTCGCCGAAGATAATGAGGTCGCCGACGCCGTCTAGTCTGAGCAGTATGTCGCGCACCCGCGAGCGGGCGTAGTTCGAGACGTAGAGCTGGTCGTAGGTATTGTCGGGCGACAGCATGTGCACGACCATCATCAGGTCGGGCGAGCTCTTGGTGGTGGTGATGCCGAGGCGGCGGACTTCTTCGGGCAGGCGCGGCTCGGCGACCGACACGCGGTTCTGCACCAGCACCTGCGCCTGGTCGAGATCGGTGCCCAGCTTGAAGGTGATGGTCAGCGACATCGCCCCATCGCCCGACGAATAGGACGACATGTAGAGCATACCCTCGACGCCGTTGATCTCCTGCTCGATCGGCGTTGCCACTGTCGCTGCGACCGTCTCGGCGTCGGCGCCCGGATACTGCGCGCGAACGACAATGGTCGGCGGCGCGATCTCGGGATATTGCGCGACCGGCAGCTGGGTATAGGCAATCCCGCCGAGGATCAGCAGGACGATCGAAACGACCGATGCGAAGATCGGACGGTCGACGAAGAAATGGGCGAACCTCATTGCTGCAACCCGGTGGTTTCGACCTTGGGTGGCAACGTCACCATCTCGACCTTCACCTTGGTGCCGGGCCTGGCATGCATCAGCCCGTTGACGATGATCGTCTCGTTGCCGGTCAGGCCCGAGCGGATCACCCGGTAGCCGTCGAGGAGCGGGCCGGTGCGCACGGGCTTCGCCGACACCATCCCGGCCTCATCCACCAGGAAGACGATGCGGCGATCCTGATCGGCGCCGATCGCCTCGTCGGGCACCAGCACGCCGCTATGCGGCAGCGACCCCGGCACGTTGATGCGCCCGAACATGCCTGGCTGGAGAACGCCGTCGGCGTTGGGAAACGTTGCACGCACCCGCATGGTGCCGGTCGCGTTGTCGATGCGGTTCTCGGCAAAATCGAGCTTGCCCTTGAAGACCGCCTCCGCGCGGTCGGCGACGCGAACCACCACTTCAAGGCCGCCAGCGCCTTCCTGCATCGAGCCGCCGCGCTCCTTCGCGTCGCGGGCGTAGCTGAAATACAGGCGCTCATCGACGTCGAAATAGAAGTCGATCGGATCGCGCGTAACGATGGTCGTCAGCAAGGTGGAATCCGGCTGTACAAGGTTGCCGACCGACACCAGCCGGCGGTCGATGCGGCCGGACAAGGGCGCCTTGATCTCGGTGAATTCCAGATTCAGGCTGGCCGACGTCAGCGCAGCCGTAGCGCCCTGCATCTGCGCCTGTGCCGAAAGGTATTCCCGCCGGCGATCGTCGACCGTCGCGGCCGGGATATTGCCGGTCTTGGCGAGTTCGTCGGCGCGATCCAGCTGCATCTTGGAGAATTCGAGCAGACTCTTGGCGACGTCCACTTGCGATTTGGCGGCATCGTAAGCCGCCTGGTACGGACGCTGGTCGATGGTGAAGAGCAGGTCGCCCTTGTTGACCAGTGCGCCGTCCTGGAAGCTGACCTTGTCCAGATAGCCGCTGACCCGCGAACGGACGGCGACCTGGTCGACGGCTTCGAAGCGCCCGACGAACTCGTCGTCTTCGACGATTTCACGGACCACCGGATTGGCCGCCGTCACGACGGGAAGCTGCTGGTCCTGCGCAAATGCGGTGCCGCTGAAAGCCATGCCGAGCAGGAAAGCCGCCGGCACGGCGGCGCGGGCAAGCCAGCCGGCGGATCGACGGGGTCGCCCGCCCGCGTCGCGATGCAATTGCCCATTCTCGGGAGTGTCCATTTGCGTCCCCGCTCGCTGGACCCGGAGGTCGGTTGATCCGCTTCTACGCTCAGGCTTGTCGTCGAGATCAGAGCCCTACGGTATTGTGCATGGCAACATGATCATTTTCCATGTGAGCTGAAATGTCCACCCTGTGGTTGCCCCGCCACCTGGCTAGGCCAGTCGCGATTTTACTGTGGCATCTCAAGTCCCGGCCGCAATCCTGTAGCGACGACTGAGACCCTGAATTTTCCGGCAAGTGCCCGGTCGAATATGGCGCCGACGATGATGTCGGCGTCGGCGTCGACCTCCTCGCGGATGCGGGAGGCGGCCTCATCGACTTCGAACAGCGTCATGTCCATGCCACCCGAGATCGAGACCAGGACGCCCTTGGCGCCGATCATCGAGGCTTCGTCGAGAAGCGGGTTCGCGATAGCCGCTTCGGCGGCCTTCTTGGCGCGGTCCTCACCCGTGGCTTCACCGGTACCCATCATCGCGCGGCCCATGTCGCGCATCACCGACTTCACATCGGCGAAGTCGAGATTGATCAGCCCCTCCTTGACGATGAGGTCCGTAATGCAGCCGACGCCGGAATAAAGGACGCGATCGGCCATGGCGAAGGCGTCCGCGAAAGTCGTCTTCGCGTCGGCGATCCTGAACAGGTTCTGGTTCGGAATAACGATCACGGTATCGGCGCATTCGCGAAGCCGGTCGATGCCCTCTTCGGCGGCTTGCATGCGGCGTTTTCCTTCGAAGGTGAATGGCTTGGTGACGACCGCCACGGTCAGGATGCCAGCTGTCCGCGCAGCGTGCGCTATGACGGGTGCGGCACCGGTTCCAGTTCCGCCTCCCATGCCGGCGGTCACGAAGCACATATGGGTTCCCGCAAGGTGGTCCCTGATCTCGTCGATCGATTCCTCGGCGGCCGCACGGCCGACCGCGGGCAGGGATCCGGCGCCCAGGCCTTCCGTGACATGGGCTCCCAACTGGATCAGCCGCGATGCCTTCGACATGGTGAGAGCCTGGGCATCGGTGTTGGCGACGATGAATTCCGC
The DNA here is from genome assembly GCF_057784295.1 of Mesorhizobium sp. CNPSo 4688. Taxonomy (NCBI): domain Bacteria; kingdom Pseudomonadati; phylum Pseudomonadota; class Alphaproteobacteria; order Hyphomicrobiales; family Phyllobacteriaceae; genus Mesorhizobium; species Mesorhizobium sp. CNPSo 4688. The sequence continues at coordinate 292,566 of NZ_JBWLUY010000006.1, read as the reverse complement.
CCCCTGCAGATTTTCCGCAATCATGTTGTTGACCGCGTTGCCGCCACCACCGCCGACGCCGACAACGGTTATCTTCGGCCGCATTTCAGAGATGACGGGCCTTGCCGCTGTGCTCATCGTCTTGCCTCCTTGGAATTGATCGACAAAAGATTCATCCCGGAACGCGCCGTTTGAACACGCCAGGTGCAAGAATCAGCTTTTACAGCCTTGGCGCAGGGAATCAGAGGGCGAACTTTGCGGCAAGACAAGATGTGGCGCTCGTTCCTATGCGCCAGCAACTCCTGAACGAGTCTCAGCCCAATCTTTTGGGATTGGCGCCATGGTAGCAATGCTGGTCGTGTGGTCGCGGTATCTTTTGACAGCAACCCAGCAGGTGCGCGCACTTGCCACGCGGCGTCATGATAAGATTCCGAAGCGCCTCGGCGCTCACAGGTGCGGAACGGCCTCGCCCCCAGCACGAGCGCGGTGGGGCTGCGGCTAAAATGCGCCAATGCGGCGGCAATGCTTGATGCGGCCGCAGTTTCGCTCCACATCGTGAGACATGAAGGACGAGACATTTGAGCGGCGTCGGACTTTGCTGTGGGCCTTGCCCGCATCGCTGATCCTGCACGCGCTCATCGCCGCGTTCCTGATTTACGGCCTGCCCACGCCTCCGGAACAGCCGCAGGAGGAGCAACCGGTCAACGTCGCACTCGTACCTCCGCCCGATCCGCCAAAGCCGAAACCTGCTCCCACACCGCCTGCACCGAAACCCGAGGCGGAAAAGCCCCCCGAACAGAAGGTTGAAAAGCCGGCGCCTGAAAAGCTGCCGCCAATCGACGTGCTGAAGCCCGTTTTCCAGTTCGGTGACAAGGATACCGGCCCCCGGAAGTCCCTGGATGGAGGCAGCGCGCAAGACAACGCACCGTCCAAGGGCAACGATTCAAAGCCCACGCCAAAGGATGCGGAGAGCAAGCCCGCTCCGACGACAGACCCCGTGCAGCCGGCAGAGCCAACCAAGGTTGACGAGAAGCCGGTAACCGCGGCGAAGGAGACCGAGCCCTCCGAGGAGAAGCAGGCGACGCAGGACACGAGCAAGCCGGAAGCAGATAAACAGGAGGCCCCAGACGCTGACAAACAGGCATCCGCTGCGGCAATGCCTTTGGCAACCCCCGGTGACGACGGTGAGATCGAGCTTCCGGCATCGGCTCAGGCGCCGCGCGCCAGGCCCGAAAATGCTCCGAAATCCAGCCCTGCGAAAGTCGCGAAGCCAGGAGGCGCAATCGCCGGAGAGCCAGGCTCCAGAGACGTGGCAGCGGCTACATCACAGGCCTATTCGAGCCTTCCGGGCGTCCGCAAGCTCTTCTCGCAGGGCGCTACCGGCGATATGTTCGCAACGAACTCGATGGCCGACGTGCCTCGCGATCAACGGGCAGCCAGACTTTGCGCCAGCGTTCTGGAGCAGGAGTTGAGCGATGCCTCTTATTCTCCGCAATTGATCCCAAGTATTCCGCTGAAGGTCGGCAATGTTCTTGACGCCCCCGACACCGCTTTCCGCTCGACAACGGCATGGTACCATCTGAGCTTCCGATGCGGAATCGACACCAATGCGACGCGGGTCACATCCTTCGCCTTCCGTGTCGGAGTCGCCGCCACGCCCGAAGAAAGCGCCTTTCTGGAACGGGAAGCTCATCGGCGGCGCGGTCCGGCTGTAGCGGCTCAGTAGCTTCAGCAGGCATATCAAATTTCTCCGCGCAAGCGATATCCGGCACAGCCACGTACTCATCCCGGACGCGATTCGCCACGGGTGAGCGGAGAGCCGGCACTACGGCACATATGGATCGTCTTGAGTTGCCTGCTTCAATCCGCCAGGCGATTGGCCTTGCGCCACTCCTCATATTCGCCGCGGGCATCGTCATGCAGGGGATAGTAGCGCTGCAGCGGCGCACCCTGCATCAGCTTCATGCGGGAGAACTCCTCCCACTCGTGATGCTTCTGTGATTCTTCAATCACTTTTGCGGCCATTGCGAGCGGAAGCACCACCACCCCGTCGTCGTCGGCCACGATGATGTCGCCGGGGATGACCGTGACACCGCCGCAGGCAATCGGCACATTGACCGCGTTGGGGTAGATGCTGGTCTGCACATGATAGTTTGGCGTCCAGCCGCGCAGCCACAGGGGGAGGTCGAGCTTCTCGACATTGGGCCGGTCGCGCATGCACCCGTCGATGACGATGCCGGCACCGCCTCTGCCTTTGAAATAGGTGGACATCATATCGCCGAAGACGCCGGAGCTCATGTCGCCGCGCGCATCGACCACGACCACGTCGCCTTCCTGGGCGTGATAGAGCACGTGGCGGTGCAATTGCGTTTCCGGGTCGGCGTACTCTCCCTCGCTGAAGAGGTCGGGCCGCTGCGGCAGGAATTGCAGCGTCAGCGCCGGCCCGACGATCGACTTGCCGTGATTCTGCGCCACCGGACCGACCATGTGCGGATTGCGGAAGCCCATATGGCCGAGCGTGCCGGCAACCGTCGCGGCGCCGATCTCCCTTAGCGCGTCGATCAGGTCTTTTGGCGGCCGCGTGATATCGGGAACATGCGTCATTGTGGACTCCGGTTGAAATTGAACTACCAGTTGGTGACTGAACCATCGCGGCGCTTGAGGTGAGGCGCTTCCCAGAAACGGAAGCTCTGCGCCTGGATCGCCTCTTCATTGATCTCGACGCCCAGTCCCGGCAGGTCGCTGACCGGATAGTCGGCGCCGTCAAGCCGTGGTTGCACGGGAAAGAACTCGGAATTGTCGAAGCCCAGCTTCCTTTCCGGCGCCCTGGTCTCGAGCCATGCGAAATTCGGCACCGCCGCGGCGAGATGGATGGTCGCGGCCGTGCAGACTGGGCCAAGGGGATTGTGCGGCATCAAGTCGACATAGTGCGCCTCGCTCCAGCCAGCGACCTTCATCGCCTCGGTGAGCCCGCCGACATTGCAAACATCGATGCGGTTGAACTGATGGATGCCGCGCTCGATGTAGGGCAGGAACTGCCACTTGCTGGCAAATTCCTCGCCGATGGCGAACGGGATGTCGGTCATCGTGCGCAGGGATTCGTAGGCCTCCGGCGTCTCGTCGCGTATCGGCTCCTCGAGGAAATCGAGCACGCCACGGCTGAGCTTGTTGCAGAAGCTCGCCGCCTCGGCCACCGACAGCCGATGATGATAGTCGATACCAAGGACCACCTCGTCGCCCAGCGCCTCGCGTGCCTTGTTTAGCATCCTCGCGGTAGCGCCAATCGACTCGCGCGGCTCGAAGATGTCCTTGCTGCTTTGCCCGATTGGGAAGAAGCGGATCGCCTGCCACCCTTGCGCGCACAGTTCCCGGGCTCGCTCGATGGCAACATCGCCCTCGGCCTCGTCTCCGGTCGAGGCGAAGGTGGGGATGCGGTCGCGCTGTTTGCCGCCGAGCAACTGATAGACTGGCGCGCCCAGCGCCTTGCCCTTGATGTCGTGAAGGGCAATGTCGATGGCGGAAATCGCCGCCTGCAGAACGCGTCCGCCTTCGAAGTACTGGCTGCGATAGACTTCTTGCCAGATCCGCCCGATCTGCATCGGGTCCCGGCCGATGAGAAATTCGCGATAGTGCTCGATCGCGCCGGCCACGGCCTTTTCGCGACCGCTCAAGCCGCTCTCGCCCCAGCCGTATATGCCCTGGTCGGTCTCGACCTTGACGAGCATCTGATTGCGCGTTCCCACCCACACTGGATAAGGCTTGATCGCCGTGATCTTAAGTTTCGTGGTCATTCACACGCATTCCCCCACGCATTCCCCTGTCTCAATCGGCCTGGAGGGCCATCTCCGTTTCGCCGTCGAACAGATGGATGCGTTCCTGATCGAACTCGAGCCAGATGTGCTCGTCGGGTGTGACGGCGATGTTGGGAGCCACGCTGATGTTGACGATCGCGCCGGAGAGGAACGTTTGCACGAAGGTGACGTCTCCGGTTGGCTCCACCGTATAGGCCTTGGCCGGAATGGTGCCGGGGGCAGCGCTCTTGTGCAGCTTGATCGTCGAATGTCGCGCGCCGAGCACGACCTTCCTCGTGGTTGCTCCCAGAACCTTGCGCGCGTTGAGTTGCGACAGCGGCAGGCTCCAGCCTTCCGCGCTCGTCAGAACGGTGCCGCCGTTTGCGGTCGATGCCTCCAGCGGAATAAGGCTCATCGCCGGGCTGCCGACGAAGCTCGCGACGAACATGTTGGCGGGATGGGCAAAAACTTGCGCCGGCGAATCGTATTGCTGCAGGAAGCCGCCGTTCATCACAGCCATCCTGTCGGCCATCGTCACGGCCTCGAGCTGGTCGTGCGTCACATAGACGATCGTTGCCTTGAGGTCCTGGTGGAACCGCTTGATTTCGGACCGCATCTGCACGCGCAACTTTGCGTCGAGATTGGAGAGCGGTTCGTCCATCAGGAATACCGCCGGATCTCGAACGAGGGCGCGACCCAGGGCCACGCGCTGCTGTTGCCCGCCCGAGAGTTCGCGTGGCTTGCGCTCAAGCAACTGCGTCATGTCGAGCACCTTCGCCGCTTCCCTGACCTTCTTGTCGATCTCATCCTTGGGCAGCTTGCGCATTTGCAGCGGGAAGGCGAGGTTCATATAGACCGACTTTTGCGGATAGAGCGCGTAGTTCTGGAACACCATTGCGATGTCCCGGTCCTTGGGGTCGAGGTCGTTGACCACCCGGTCGCCGATGAAGATATCACCCGACGTGATCGGGATCAGCCCGGCGATGAGATTGAGCGTCGTCGTCTTGCCGCAGCCTGAGGGGCCGACGAGCGCGACAAATTCGCCGTCATTGACCGTCAGCGAGACATTGTTGACGGCTTTGAAGCTGCCATAGGTCTTGACCAGATCTTTGAGGACCACGTGGGCCATCGGCAGCTCCCTAGTGCTTGACCGCGCCTTCTGTAAGGGCGCGTACGAAGTATCGTTGCAGGACGAGGAACAGCACCACGACGGGCACGCTCATCATGAAGCTGGCCGCCATCAGGCCCGGAAAGTCCGTCGTGTTTTCCGAGAAGAAGCGCTGGATGCCGACCGGCAGCGTCAACTGTTCGTTCTTGGAGAGGAAGGTGTAGGCGTAGATGTACTCGTTCCACGCGCCGATGAAGGAATAGATCGCCGTGGCGATGATTCCTGGCGTCGAGAGCGGCATCACGATCAGGATGAAGGCCTGGAACCGCGTTGCCCCATCGATGCGCGCCGCCTGCTCGAGCTGCACCGGAATGTTGTCGTAGAAGCCCTTGAGTAGCCAGATCGCCAGCGGCAAGCCGAATGTGAGGTAGGTGAGAATGAGCGAGCCATGCGTGTTCACCAGCCCGATCGCGCGCATCAGGATGAAGAGCGGCACCAGAAAGATCACTGCCGGAAACATGTTGCGCAGCAGCACGGTGAAGAACAGGAAGTTCCGGCCGGGGAAACGGAAGCGCGAAAACGCGTAGGCCGCAGGGACAGCCACGATCACCGAAAGGATTGTCGTGGCGGTCGACACGAACAGGCTGTTCCAGAAGAAGCGGAGGAAATCCTGGCCGACACTGTTCTGCGGATCGAGCAGCTTCTGGTAGCTGGCGAGGGTGGGTTCGTCGGGCCACCATTGCGGCGGGAATTGCATCGCCGCGAACCCGGATTTGATCGAAGTGATCAGCATCCAGACCATCGGCAACGCGGTGTAGAGCAGCATGAACACGAGGAAGATGCGCCCGCCCCACCGCCATCCGTCGATGCGCATGCGGCGACGGGCCTGGCCTCGAGGAGGAGTCTCGGCAATCGTGCTCATGCGCTCCCATCCTTGCGGTCGTTGCCGCTTAGCGCGCGGACGTAGAAGTAGCCCAGCGTCATCAGCATGAGGAACAGCAGCACCGAATAGGCCGATGCCACTCCCCAGCGCTGCCGGCCGAAGGCGAGCTCATAGATGTGGGTGATCCAGATATGCGATGCGTTCGACGGCCCGCCGCCGGTCATGATCCAGGGAATGATGAAGGAGTTGAAGTTGGCGACTGCCAGCAGCAGGATCGTCACTGTCGAGACATTGCTCAAATGCGGGAAGGTGACGTGCCAGAAGCGCTGCCACGCATTGGCCCCGTCGACTTTGGCGGCGCGCAGCAACTGGTCGGGAACCGTCTGCAGGCCCGCCATCATCATGATCATGGCAAACGGAAATTCGCGCCAGATGTTGACGACGATCAGGGAGGGCAGCACCGTTGAGACGCTGTCGATGAAATTCGGCGGCCGGTCGGCCAATCCGAGGCCGACCAACACCGCGCCGATGATGCCGAAATCCGAATGGTAGATCCACTTCCAGATATAGGAGGCGGCGACCGCGCTGATGACCCAGGGGATGATCAGGATGGCGCGCAGGACACCACGGCCGAAAAAGTCGCGGTGGAGCGCCAGCGCGGAGGCAAACCCCAGGACAAAGGAGATCAAGGTGGATCCCACCGTCCAGATCAGGGTGTTCCAGGTGACCTTCCAGAACACCGCGCTGGTGAGGATGGCCGTGTAGTTGTCGAAGCCGATGAAGGTCTTGTCGCGGAGCTGCAGGCCGGGCGGCGTACTGAAGAACGACAGCTCGATCGTGTAGTAGATCGGATAGGCGATCACGACGAGCATAATGGCGATCGCGGGGAGCACATACGCGTAGTCAGCGCGATGCTCCCAGATCTTCCGCAGCACGCCGGACCTACCGGGTTGCAGTCTTCGGCGAGCCTCGGTCTTGCCGGTCACGATCGTCACTGTGGCGTGCCCTTGTTCTTCGGAACGAACCGGCCGCACCATCGGCGCAGCCGGTCAGATCGTGGGTCCGGTTCGGACTAGAGTCCGCCCATCAGGTCTTTTACCTTCTGGGCCGCGTCGTCCGCTGACTGATCGACGGTCATCGCTCCGGTCAGGGCATTCTGCAGCATGTCCGGGATGATGATGTTCATGATCTCAGGAGACTGCGGCAGCGCTGGGAACGGGATGCCGTAAGGCAGCATCGAGGTCGTGACATCAAGGAACTTGATGTTGTCCAGACGTTCCTTCATCCATTTGGTCTTGAAGCCGTTGAGGTTGCCCGGGTTCGAGCCGGCGTAGGCCATTTTCAGCGACCATTCAGGGCTCGTCCACATGCAGATGATGGCCTTCGCAGCCGGCTCGTCCACCTTGCCGCCCTCGACATATTCGGGCTTGAGGATGTGAATGTTCGAGCCGCCGAAGACGACGGCGCGTTTGCCGTCGGGCCCGGTCGGAATCAGCCCGTAGCGCATGTTGTCGATGACGGTCTGCGCCTTGTCCTTGTCGGTGCCCGTTGCCTTCTTCTGCAGGTCGAGCATGACGTTGTAGTCGGACGGGTGCGAGATCATCATGCCGAGTTGGCCGGCGAGGAACAGCGGCTGGTTATCGGCCTGCTGGTTGGTGAGTGCCGAAACCGGAACCGATTTGTCCCGAACATACATGTCGTAGGATGCCTGCAGCGCCGCCTTGCTTTGCGGGCTGTTGAGTTCGATCTCCTTGTAGGTCGGGTTTGCCGAGGCTTCGTCGAAAACGCCGCCGCCATAGGCCCACAGCTGCGGCATGAAGCGGTACGGCGTATTGCCGGCATTCTTGCGGGCCACGAGGCCGTAACCGGCAATGCCGAGCTTATCGTGGATCTGCTTGGAATACTTGACGACGTCGTCCCAGGTTGCCGGAGCCTTATCCGGGTCGAGGCCCGCGCGCTTGAAGATGTCGGCATTCCAGATGAACGCCATCGTCTCGTTGTTGGTCGGAATGCCGTAGCTCACCCCGTCCCAGGTCACCGCTTTCAATGCGCCGGGCCAGAAGTCCTCGGTCGAATACCCCACGTCCTCGGGCTTCAGCGGCTGCAGATAACCCTTTGAGGCGAACTCGGTACCACCCAGGATTTGCAGGCGAACCGCCATCGGCGCGGCATTGCCCAGCAGCGCCGTGCGGAACTTGTCGAGAAGGTCGTTGTAGGTGAGCGCCTGTTCCTCGAGCTGGATGTTCGGATAGGTCTTGCGGAAGGTCTCGAAGAACTCCTTGTAATACTGGCGCAGGAGATCGGGGTCGCCCTCGAACACGCCCTGATACCAGAAAGTCAGTCGCCCTTTGTAGTCGAGAGGGGTGACCTTGCCGCAGTCGGCGGCCGTGTCGAAATCCTGCGTGCCCGCAATGGAGCGCACATATTCCGGCGACCACTTGCTCAAGTCCACCGGCGCCGCACCCAGCGCCGATGCGGACATCAACGATACCATCAAAGCAGTGGAGACAGTGCCGCGCAGGACGGCACCGCCGAGTGAAATCCTCGTCATAGGGTATCCTCCAGGTTTCTCTCCCACGCCGCTCTGCGTCGAGGCGAGCGGTCCTGCTCGTCGGTGGCGAATGTACCATTCGATGTATCCCTTCGAGCGCTTCATACGTTTTCAGATCGTGGATTGTCTGTCAACGCGCCAAATCGTACATTGTTTATGGAAACCGTGCGTGATATCGATTAAAGCGTGTATTGATTGGGGGCAGCCTTGGCCGAAGCAAGCGATTTCAAAGCAGAGCCACCCGAAGGGATCGACCCTATCGGAGCCTCCAGCGAGGGCGCCTCGCTTTATCAACTGATCAGGGAAGACATCATCGAGGGGCGGCTCGCTGCCAACGAACGGCTTGTGGTCACCGATCTCGCCCGGCGTCACGGTACCTCGACCAACCCCGTGCGCGAGGCTCTGCAGCTGCTGCGGGGCGAGGGCTTCGTCACCTTTGTTGCCAACCGTGGCGCGCGCGTCCGGCCTATAGACCAGGATTTTGTCCGGGATATCTACGAGATCGGAGTCCTGATCGAGCCAGCACTGACGCGATGGTTTGTGAATATGGCTACCGTCGAGGACATTGCCGAACTCGAACGTATCCAAGGCCTGATTGAAGAGAACGATTTTGCCGACACGTTCAGGCACAGCGAGCTGGATACCGCCTTTCACACCGTGATGTACCAAAGGCACTACAACCGCCATGCCGCCGAGCTTTGGTGGAAGCATCGCGAAGTGCTGCGGGCTGTGAGCCGGCGTTTCAATTTCACGCTCGCCCGGCGTGCCGCGATCCTTCGCGAGCACCGCGAACTCATCGCCCATGTAAAAGCGGGAAATGCCGACGAGGCAGCCGAACTCATTGCGCGCCATGTCGAAGGCTCCGGCCGGCATGTCCTCGAACACATGCGCGCGCGCAGCGCCGCTCGGGCAGGATAGAACATCCGGTCCGGAACTCAGCTATCCCGATCCACTTCGCATAAGGCAGATGAGATGAAAATCACGAGCGTTCGGCCGTGGCTGATCAAGTCCGGTGCTTCTTATTGGGGAGAGTTCCTGTTCGTCGAAGTGACGACCGACGAGGGGGTGAGCGGCTGGGGAGAGATCACCACCACCACAAGGCTCGCCAACCGCGCGCTCTGCACGATCCTGCGGCAGATCGGTGCCGCCGTAACAGGCGAGGACCCGGCGCGTATCGAGTATCTGTGGCACAAGATATTCCGCAGCTTCACCTATATGGGCAGCCGCGGCGCCGCTGTCGAATGCGTGAGCGCCATCGACATAGCTCTCTGGGACATCCGCGGCAAAGTCCTTGGCAAGCCGATCTACGAGCTGCTGGGCGGACCGGTACGCGATGAGGTCGCGCTCTATACCCATCCTGATCAACGCAAGTTTACCAGCAAGGAGGCTGTGGTTCGCGAAATTCGAGACATCGTCGAGTCCGGGCACACTGGGCTGAAGTTCGATCCTTTCCCGCATCAGGGCCGCACCGCCGATGGGCAATCGCGCGAGCAGCGGGACGGCTACCTCGATGGCAGCATGACCCGAAAGGACGAACGCGAGGCAGCCGAACTCACGGCTCTGATCCGCGAAACGGCAGGCCCCGACATCGACATCCTCATCGATGCGCATGGTCGCTTCGACGTCCCCACCGCCATTCGCCTGTGTCGCAGCCTCGAGGAAGCCGGCCAGATCGACTGGTTCGAGGAGCCCTGTCCACCCGAGAGCCTCAACGCCCTCAAACAGGTGCGCGAGAAAGTCAGTGCCGCTATCTCGTGGGGCGAGCGCGGTCACACGAAGTGGGATTTCGTGCCGGTGCTCGAGAACAAGCTGGCGGATTACATCATGCCGGACGTGACCTGGACCGGCGGCATTACCGAGCTCAAGAAGATTTCTGCGCTGTGCGAAGCCTACTACATCCCGGTGTCGCCGCATGACGCGGCGGGACCGATCAACGTGGTTGCGGGAGCGCAGGTGATGATGACCGTTCCCAACTTCTACAAGCTCGAGACGTCGGAGTGGAACCTTGGCAAATACGATCACCTCATCGACAGACCCCTCGACGTGTCAAACGGCAACCTCAAGCTGACGTCGAAACCCGGTCTGGGCGTTGAGATGAACCGCGAGTACCTGCAAGCCCACGAGATTGAGCTGGGCTAGCAATGCTCTGCCCCGGCGCAGCGTGCAGGCCGGCCAAGCGCAGCCAACCAGAACGAGGACAGATCATGCCAAAGACGGATAGCGCCGGCGAGGCGCTCAATCGCGTGAACACGAACTCCAAACCGAGCGATTTGCGCATCACCGACCTGCGCGTCGCCGAGATCGTCGGCGCGCCGTTCACCTCGGCGCTTGTCAAGATCTACACCAACCAGGGCATTGTCGGCCTGGGCGAGGTGCGCGACGGCGCCAGCGCGACCTATGCGCTGATGCTCAAGAGCCGGTTGCTGGGCGAGAACCCCTGTGACGTCGACAGGCTGTTCCGGCGCATCAAGCAATTTGGCGGCCATGGGCGGCAAGGTGGGGGTGTCTCGGCAATCGAGATTGCGCTCTGGGACCTCGCCGGCAAGGCCTATGGCGTGCCGATTTATCAGATGCTTGGCGGACGGTTCCGCGACAAGGTGCGTGTCTACTGCGACACCGATGCGGACAAGCCCAGCGGCACCGAGACCGGCAAGCGGCTCAAGGCGCGGATGGATCTCGGCTTCGCCTTCCTCAAAATGGATCTCGGGCTGGCGCAGATCTCGCACATACCGGGCGCGGTGGTGGCGCCGGCCGGCGTGCTCGACGGTTTCCGCAGCCATGCCGCCCGTGGTCCGGCGCGCACGCTGGACGCGCGGCGGGCGCGCAATGCCGCCTATGATGCGCAGAACGTGCCGCATCCCTTCACCGGCCTGCACTTCACCGAGAAGGGCATCGACCTGCTCGATCAGTATATCCATGAGGTCCGCGAGGTGATCGGCTACGAGATTCCGCTCGCCATCGACCATGTCGGCCACATCTCGCTGCAGGACGGCATCCGTCTCGCCCGGCGGATCGAGAAATACGCACCGGCCTGGCTCGAAGACGTGATCCCCTGGCAGTACACCGAGCAGTATCGGCAGTTGCAGCAGGCTACGTCGGTGCCGATCTGCACAGGCGAGGACATCTACCTCAGGCAAGCATTCGAGCCGCTGCTCAACGCGGGCATCTCGGTCATCCACCCAGACCTGCTGACGTCAGGCGGCATTCTCGAGACCAAGAAGATCGGCGACGCGGCGCAGGAGCATGGCGTCGCCATGGCCATTCACATGGCGGAAAGCCCGATCGCCGCGATGGCCGCCGCCCATGTCGCGGTGGCGACGGAAAACTTCATGGCGCTCGAATATCACAGCGTCGAAGTTGACTGGTGGGACGACATCGTCACCGGTCTGCCCAAGCCCCTGGTCAAGGACGGCTTCATCACCGTGCCGGACAAGCCAGGCCTCGGCATAGACGACGTCGTCGACGAGGTTATCAGCCAGCATTTGCAGCCCGATGTCAGGGGGATTTGGCAATCCACCGAGCATTGGGACAATGAATATAGCTGGGACCGGACCTGGAGTTAGCCCAGACTCCCTGCGCTCATTCCCCCAGGCTCACAGGGTCAACGACCGACCACTCGTGTCGACCTCTCCCAAGGGAGAGGCAAAGAAAGAAACGGACGAAAACCATGATCTATGAACTGCGTATCTATGACTGCCTGCCGGGCAGGCTGCCGGCTTTGCTCAAGCGCTTTTCCGAGCAAACGCTGGCCATCTGGGAGGGGCACGGCATCCGCCAGGCCGGGTTCTTCACCACGGTGGTCGGCGAAAACAGCAATCGACTGACCTATCTCGTCGCCTGGGAATCCCTTGCCGAGCGCGAAGTGAAATGGAAGGCCTTCACCACCGATCCGGCATGGCTCAAGGTCCGCGACGAGTCCGAGCGCGATGGCCCGATCGTGGCCAATATTTCCAGCCAGTTTCTCGCGCCAACCGCCTTCTCGTCGGTGAAATAGAGGACATCATGAAAATCACCGATCTCCGGTGCGCCGTTATCGGCAAGCACCCCATCGTGCGCATCGTCACCGACGAAGGTCTCTATGGCCTCGGCGAGGTCGAATACACCAAGCCTTACCTGAAACCCTGGGTCCTGCATTTTCGCGAGGCGCTGATCGGCGAGGACCCGACCGACGTCGAACGCTGCATGCTGAAAATCCGCCAGCGCGGCTCGTTCAAGCCCTATGGCGCCGCCGTCAGCGCCATCGAGCACGCGCTGTGGGACATCGCCGGCAAGGCCGCTGGCGTTCCGGTCTACAAGCTGCTCGGCGGCAAGGTCCGCGACCAGGTGCGGGTCTATAACGGCTCGATCCGCAAGAAGCGCACCGGCGACAAGCCCGAGGACTACGCGGCCGACGTCAAATGGATGATGGAGCGGCCGGAAAACTTCTTCATGGTCAAGCAAGGCATCAGCTTTCACTCCAACATGAAGACATCAGTGCCCGACTTCCATTATGGCGTACGCCAGCCGCCGACCTATCACGGCGCGATGGACCAGGGGCAGATCAGCGAGCGCGGCATGGCGCATATGATCGACTGCGTCATCGCCATGAAGGAGGTGCTCGGCGACAAGGTTTCGCTGGCCCTTGATTGCGGTCCCGGCTGGTTCCTGCCCGACGCTATCCGCTTTGCGCAGGCCGTCGAGAAATACAATCTGATGTGGCTGGAGGACATGCTGACCGGCGATTACGTGCCATGGGTCAATCCGCAGGCCTACCGCGAACTCACGACATCGACGTCCACACCCATCCATACAGGCGAGCAGATCTATCTGCGGCACAACTTCAAGGAACTGATCGAAACCCAGGCGGTCCGCGTCATCGGCCCGGACCCCGCCGACATCGGCGGCATCGCCGAGCTCAAATGGGTGGCCGAACACGCCTATATGCATTCGATCATGATGGCGCCGCACGGCACGGCCAACGGCCTGCTCGGCCTCGGCGCGCTGATCAATGTCTGCGCCACGCTGCCGGCCAACTACATCGCCTTCGAATATCCCAGCGCCTCGGACCCGTGGTGGGAGGACATCGTCATCGGCCTGCCAAAGCAGATCGTGAAGGATTCGATGGTCGACCTGCTCGAAGCACCGGGGCTGGGCCTCGACATCGATGCAGCGGGAGCGAAAAAATATCTCGCGGAAGAGGACGCCGGTTTCTTCGACTAGCGTGTGCGGCCATGGGCGGCCGACGGTTCTAACCCGTCAGGGAGCGCCGTTTCGCGCTCTTGCCAATTATAAAAGCCAACCGCCACCCTATTCGAAATAGCATTGGAAATAATTATTCGGTTTTCGCGCGAAGTATCTTTAAACCCGTTGGCGCTATGCCTACGTCATTTGGTGTAGTGTCTATCAAGGCAACACCGATGTGAGATAACTCACGGCCACGCCGCCCCCACTGGGGACTCGGGACGCGCGGTCATTTTTCCACACAATGAGCAGCCCAAACGTTCGACACGCCCTTGGTGCGTCGGGCGCGCCGGTGCGCAATCTCCCCGCTTCATCAATCAACACCAACTGAGTGGCCCTCGGGTGAACGAACCCGTGCGCCCTATAGGAGAGAAGAGATGGAAGCCCTGCAATATCTCGACCCGATCGAATGGACGGCAATCGAGGTAGCCGTAACAGTCGTCGTGCTGGCAATCCTGTTCTGGTGGAGCGGCGTGGTCCGCTACATTCCAAACGACAGGCTCGGCATTCTGGAAAAGCTATGGAGTTTTCGCGGTTCCATCAGCAATGGCTTCATCGCGCTCAACCGTGAGGCGGGCTACCAGCCGGAAGTCGTGCGCGGTGGCCTGCATTTCTTCATGCCGTTCCAATATTTGATGCATCGCGCCAATCTTGTCACCATCCCGCAGGGTCAGATCGGCTATGTCTTTGCCCGTGATGGCAAACCGCTGCCTCCGACGCAAACACTTGCTAGCAACACCGACGCCGATGATTTCCAGGATGTGCGCGGCTTTCTCGAAAAAGGCGGACAGAAAGGACCGCAACGCAAGATCTTGCGTGAAGGCACCTATGCCATCAATCTCGCACAATTCATCGTGCTGACCGCCCAGTCGATCTATGCCGTCAATCTGAGTTCGTCGGAACAAAGCCTTTTTTCCAACATGTCCAGCATGATCTCGGAGCGGGGCGGTTTTGAGCCGGTCGTCATCCACAATGCCGATGACATGATCGGCGTCGTCACCATCCATGACGGTCCGGCCCTGCCGGACGGCGAGATCATCGCGCCGACCGTCGCCAACGATCCGAACGACCCGAACTTCCACAACAATTTTCAGGACCCGGAGAAGTTTCTCAATGCCGGTGGCTACCGTGGCCGGCAGTTGCAGGTGCTGGCCGACGGCAGCTACTTCCTCAATCGCATTTTCGCGACCGTCGAACTGGTCGAGAAGACGATCATCGACGTTGGCACGGTGGGTGTCGTCGTCTCCTATAACGGCCGCCACGGCACGGATATATCCGGGCAGGCATACCGTCACGGCGAGCTGGTCGAAATCGGTGCACGCGGTGTCTGGTCAACGCCGCTGCTGCCAGGCAAGTATGCGTTCAATACCTATGCCGGCAAAATCATCACCGTGCCGACCACCAACTTCGTGCTCAAATGGACGAAGGAGCAGTTTGGCGAACACAGGCTGGACGAGAACCTGTCTGAAGTATCGTTGATCACCAAGGATGCGTTCGAGCCTGTGCTGCCGCTCTCCGTCGTCGTGCATATCGACTATATGAAGGCGCCGCTCGTGGTGCAGCGTTTCGGTGACATCAAGCGGCTGGTCGAACAAACGCTCGACCCGATGGTTTCTGCCTACTTCAAGAATATCGCCCAGACAAAGACGCTGATCCAGCTTTTGCAGGAGCGCAGCGATATCCAGCGCAAATCGGGCGAGGAGATGCGCGAAAAATTCAATACCTACAGCCTCGAGCTGCAGGAAGTGCTGATTGGTACGCCCCGTGCTGCCAATGGCCAGAACAGCATAGAGCAGATCCTGATCCAGCTGCGCGAGCGCCAGATCGCAGTCGAAAAGGTCGAGACCTATAAATTGCAGGAGAAGGCGGCCATTCAGGAACGCACCTTGCGTGAGAAGGAGGCGCTCGCCGAACAGCAAGCCAAGATCACGACGTCGGCACTTACCATCGAGATCAGTGAGAACGAGGGCAAGGCGCAACTCGCCCGCACCCGCCAGGAGGCGGAAACCATTCAGGTGACTGCCAAGGCAGAGGCCGAGAAGGTGCGCCTCGGCGGCCAGGGCGAGGCCGACATGATCAAGGCTGTCGCGCTTGCCGATGCCGAGCGCATCAAGGCGACCGGTTTTGCGGAAGCCGAGAAGGTGCGCGCTCTCGGTCTGGCGGAGGCCGAGGCCACCGAGAAGAAGGTCGCGGCCTTCGGTGGCCCGGACTATCAGCTCAACTCGCAGGTTCTCATGCGCTTCGCCGAGGCGATCGAGAATGGCAGGCTGCCGCTCGTGCCGCAGATCCAGATCGGCGCCACCGGTGGCGAGAGGGGGGCCGCCAATGGCCTTGTCGAGATGATGCTTTCGATGCTCGTTGCCGACCGGGTTGGACAGCGGAACCTGCCGGATACGACCCCGGCACCCGTTGAGGAGGAATCCGTTGAGCAGGATTGATTGAAAATGGGCCGGTTTGTACCGGCCCATTTTTTTGCGCCCTGCCGAAAGATACCGCGATGTGGTTTCCAAGGGATGCTCGAGGGCAAGGCGCCTGCCCAAATGGGTGGCATAAAGCATCAAACTAGCAAGCAAGCCGGTCTGCCTGCTATCAGACGGGCGGCGGCGCCGTTCGATCCTGGCGGCGCTGCTGTCGGGCATCGACAGCAGGATTTCGAAAGGCTTCCGGTCGCTTTGCGGCCGGGAAAGCGATAGATTCGCGATTGGCAACTGAACGTCAGGCGACGTCCAGCAGAAGCAGTGGGAGGAAGAATTGAAGGGTTTCATCTCAAGTCTCGCCGCAGGCGTCATGGCGCTGGCGATTTTGGGCTGCGCGAGTGCGTTGGCGGCCGACAAGGTCACCGTTGCGGTTACCGCGATCGTCGAGCATCCGTCGCTGGACGCTGCGCGCGCCGGCGTCAAGAAGGCCCTAGAGGATGCCGGCTACAAGGAAGGCGACAATCTGACCTTCGAGTTCGAGTCGGCGCAGGGACAGCCGGCGACCGCCGCGCAGATCGCGCAGAAATTCGCCGGCGAGAAGCCGAACGTCATCGTCGCCATCGCTACGCCGTCGGCGCAGGCTGTGGTGTCGGCGACGCAGGACATCCCCGTGGTCTTCACCGCGGTGACCGATCCGGTCTCGGCGCAGATCGTCACCGACCGCGATCATCCCGGCGGCAACGTCACCGGCATTTCCGACTTCTCGCCGCTTGAGCAGCAGCTCGACCTGATCCGGGAATTCCTGCCGTCCGCCGCCAAGATCGGCGTGCCCTTCAATCCGGCGGAATCGAACAGCATCGCGTTGCTTGCGGCGCTGAAGGAACTGGGCAAGGCCAAGGGTTTTGAGATCGTCGAGGCGCCGGCGTCCAAGTCGGCCGATGTCGCCGGTGCGGCGCAGAACCTGGTCGGCAAGGTCGATGTCATCTATCTTCCGACCGACAACACGATCATCTCGGCGCTGGAGACGATCCTGGCCGTCGGCGCCGAGAACAAACTGCCGGTGTTCTCGGCCGAGAACGACACCGTCAAGCGCGGGGCGATCGCGTCCGTCGGCTTCGACTACTACCAGGTCGGCCTCGAGACTGGCGCGATCGTGGTGCGTGTGCTGAAGGGCGAGAAGCCGGGCGACATTGCGGTGCGCAACGCCACCGGCACCGACCTGATGGTCAACGCCAAGGCAGCCGAGGCCATGGGCGTGACGATCCCGAAAAGCGTGCGCGACCGCGCCAAGCAGGTCATCGAATAGGACAACCGCGCGGGCGCGAAAGCGCCCTGCAGCACAGAAGGATCAGGCGTGGCGCGCAAGCGCCTCGCCTGATCTGTTAGGACCAACGGAGCGGTTCATGAACCTGATTTCCCTGATCGGCGCTGTCGAGATCGGGCTTGTCTTCGCGCTCGTGGCACTCGGCGTCTACATTTCGTTTCGCGTCCTCGACTTTCCCGACCTGACGGTCGACGGCTCGTTTCCGCTGGGTGCTGCCGTCGCCGCGGCGATGATCTCGGGCGGCATCAATCCCATCACCGGCACGCTTGCGGCGATCGTCGCCGGCTGCCTTGCGGGCATCGTCACCGCCTGGCTGAACATCCGCTTCGGCATCTTGCACTTGCTCGCCGGCATTCTCACCATGACCGCGCTGTTTTCGGTCAATCTGCGCATCATGGGTAGGCCCAACATTCCGCTGATGAACCAGCCGACGGTCATCGACCTGTTTGCGTGGTTGCGGCCGCTGGTCGAGGCTTCCGGACTGCCAGGACGGCCGACGCTCAAGGTGCTGGCGCTGCTGATCATCGTCAGTGTTGTCGGCGCGTTGCTTGCCCGCTTCCTGACCTCGGAATTCGGCCTGGCGATGCGCGCCACCGGCGCCAATCCGCGCATGGCGCAGGCGCAAGGCATTCCAACCGAGATGCACACCTATATCGGCGTCGCAATGGCCAATGGGCTGGTGGCGCTGGCGGGCGCGCTGTTTGCGCAGACCGCCGGCTTTGCCGATGTCACCGTCGGCACCGGCACGGCGATCGCCGGCCTTGCCGCCGTGATCCTGGGCGAAACGATATTCCGGACGAAGTCGATCGTGATTGCGATCTTCTCCTGCGTCTTCGGCGCCATCGCCTATCGCATCGCCATTGCGCTGGCGCTGAACACCGGCTGGCTCGGCCTGCAGTCCTCCGACCTCAATCTGGTCACCGCGGTTCTGGTGGCGATGGCGCTGATCCTGCCCAAGGTCGCCAATCCGATGCGCAGTCTCCTGGAAAGGAGCGCGACATGATCAGCCTCAGCGACGTTCACGTCACCTTCGGCCGCGGCACGCCGCTCGAGCATCGCGCGCTGCGTGGCCTCGACCTCACCATCCCCGAAGGCGAGTTCGTCACCGTCATCGGCTCGAACGGCGCCGGCAAGTCGACGCTGCTCAATGTACTCAGCGGCACGGCAAGGCCGGAGCGAGGCTCGATCATCGTCGATGGCACGGACGTCACCCGCTGGTCGGCACCGAAGCGGGCGAAGCTGATCGCACGCGTGTTCCAGGATCCGATGGCCGGCACATGCGAGCGGCTGTCGATCGAAGAAAACATGGCGCTCGCCTTTTCGCGCGGCAGCGTGCGGAGCTTCGGCCGCGCGCTCGATGCCTCCCGCCGCGCGCTGTTTCGCGAAAAACTGTCGATGCTGGGTCTCGGCCTGGAGAATCGGCTCGGCGATTCCATGGGCCTGTTGTCAGGCGGCCAGCGCCAGGCGGTCAGTTTGCTGATGTCGACGCTGACGGGCATGAAGATATTGCTGCTGGACGAACACACCGCCGCACTCGACCCGCGTACGGCGGCCTTCGTTCTGGAACTCACACGCAGGATTGTCGAGGAGCAGAGACTGACGGCGCTGATGGTGACGCATTCGATGCGCGATGCGCTCGACCACGGCACCCGCACCGTCATGCTGCATGAGGGTACCATCGTCTTCGATATTGCCGGTGACCAGCGCAAAAGCCTCGACGTTCCCGATATGCTGAACCTGTTCCGGCAGGCGAGAGGGGACGAACTCTCCGACGACAATCTGCTGCTCGGAATGGGAGCGAAGCAGGCAGCAGCGATAAGGGTGGGCAAGACGGCGTCGAGCTGATCTCAACGTCTCTGTGAACAATACCTCCGGTCAGGCTTCCGCACGTCGACATCCTCTGGCAGGAGCCGGGGCAGGAGGAGGAGAGGGCGCTTCCGGCGCTGGGGCTCTTCCTGTTAACCGGACGGACTGCGTCCAGGCATGGCGTCATCGCCTATTTGACACCTCTCGGCCGCGGGCACATAAATCGCGCCCCAAGTTACGGAGACCCCGATGACTGTCGACCAGACGCTGCCAGATGTGGTGCCCGTGGAGGCCGAAGCCAGGCCCAATCTGACGACACTGGTCGTCTATTTCGGTGCGTTGATCGCCATGTTCATGGCCACCATCGACATGCAGATCATCGTCACCGCCTTGCCCACCATTGCCGGTGAACTCGGCAATCTGCATCTGTTCGGCTGGGTGGGTGCCGCCTATCTGCTGTCGACCGCCGCGGTCTCGCCTTTCTACGGCAAGCTCGGCGATATGTATGGCCGCAAGAATGTCGTGTTGACGGCGATCGGCCTGTTTCTCGTAGGGTCGCTGGTCTGCGGCATGGCATGGTCGATGGAGAGCCTGATCGCCGCGCGCGTCCTGCAAGGCATCGGCGGTGGCGGCCTGATGGTCTCGGCCTTCGCCATGATCGGCGAATTGTTCGGACCGCGCGACCGCGCCAAATACCAGGGCTACAGTTCGGCGGTGTTCGCGCTGTCGTCGGTGCTGGGTCCGCTGGCCGGCGGCTACATCACCAGCCTGTTCGGCTGGCGCTGGGTGTTCCTGGTCAACCTGCCCATCGGCATCATCGTGATGGCGGTGCTGGCCTTCGCCATGCGCAGCCGGTTCAACGAGAGAAAGCACCACATCGACTATCTCGGCGGCGCGCTGCTCGCCATCGGCACGACGGCCATCGTCTATTGGGGCTATCATGTGTTCGACCCCACCGGGCCGGACCTCATCACCTTCGCGCTGCCGGTCGTCGCGCTGGTCGCGATCGTCCTGTTCATCATGGTCGAGCGCCGGGCGGAAGAACCGATCGTGCCGTTGCGGCTGTTCGGCAATTCGACGGTCAGCATCGTTTCGGGCGTGTCGCTGGTCGCCGGAACGGTGACGCTGGGCATGTTCTTCTATTTCGCGCTCTACATGCAGACGCTGACGGGTCTAAGCCCGGCCGAAGTCGGCTTCCTGTTCCTGCCGGCGTCGCTGACGTCGATGGTCATCTCGATCGTCGCCGGTCGCGTGATTGCCGCAACCGGACGCTACAAATGGATGCCGGTGGTCGCGATGGCTATTGGCGGGTTCCTGATGCTGGGCTTCGTCGTCACCAACCAGCATACGCCGATCTGGGTGCTGGCGACAATGATGGCTGTGTTCGGCATCAGCATGGGTCTGCAATTCCAGGTGCTGATCGTGGCGATCCAGGCGGCGGCACCCCTGCAGGACATCGGCGCGGTGACGTCGCTGATCACCCAGGCACGGACGCTCGGAGCATCGCTTGGACTGGCGCTGAACGGCGCGGTGATGATCTGGGCGCTGAACCGGCAGACTGCCGAACTCCCCGCCGATGCTGCCGCCCTTCTGCCGCAGGGCCTGAACGGGTTGACCCCCCAACTCGCGTCGAACCTGCCGGGCGCGATCCGCGAAGTGGTGCTCGACCATTATTCCAGCGGGTTCAACATGATGTTCATCTGGGTGGCGGCGCTCTACTTCGTCGCCATGGGGCTGACGTTGCTGCTCGAGGACAAAGAGATCCCGAAGCGGCATTGAACCAGGCCTGGAATATCTGGCGACGATACGAAATCGACTCGCGAGGAAAGCATGATCATCGACACCCATCTGCACCTGATCGATCTGTCGGCGCTGCGCTATCCCTGGCTTGCCGGCGCACCGGCGCTCAATCGCGATTTCCCGCATGAGGAGTATGCGACCCAGGCCCGCCGCGCCGGCATCGAGGCGGCATTGCATATGGAGGTCGATGTCGATCAAGCCGACATCGAGGCCGAGACCAGCCATGTCAAGGCGCTGTCGCGGCAGGCGGGCAGTCTTTTGCGCGGCGCGATTGCCGCTTGTCGTCCAGAGGAGGGCGGCTTTGCCGCCTATCTCGAACGCCAACAGGCCGATCCCTTCATCAAGGGGTTCCGCCGCGTGCTGCATGTCATGCCGGACGAGCTTTCGGACAGTGCGCTGTTTCGCGACAACATCAAACGGCTTTCCGGCAGCGGGCTGACCTTCGATCTTGTGGTACTGCCGCATCAGATTCCACGCGCGATTGCGCTCGCCGATCTCGCGCCGGCCGTCCAGTTCGTTCTCGACCATTGCGGCGTGCCCGATATCAAAGGCCGCGCCGAGCACCCATGGCGCGAGCACATGGCCGAGATCGCGCGGCGCCCCAATGTCATTGGCAAGATTTCGGGCGTCGTGGCCTATGCGGACCCCAGCTCGTGGAGTGTCGAGAACTTGCGTCCCTACGTCGAACACACGATCGGGTCTTTCGGCTGGGATCGCGTCGTCTGGGGCAGCGACTGGCCGGTGTGCACGCTTGGCGGAGGGCTCGCGACCTGGGTGGCGGCGACGCACGCGCTGATCGCGGGCGCCAGCCTCGAGGAGAGGATGAAATTGCTGTCGGGCAATGCCAGGCGGATGTGGAAGCTATAGGGCGATCGGACAAGGTTCGCGATTGCCGGCAAGCGTGCAGAACGCCATCACAGCCTTACTTCACGCCAATGCCTGCCGTCAGGCCGCCATCAATCCTGTAGTCGGCGCCGGTGCAGAAACCGGCTTTTGACGAGCACAGGAAGGCGATGAGCTCGGCCACTTCCTCCGGTTCGCCGATGCGGCCGAGCGGATGCGCCGCGCCGAAGCGCTTGTAGGCCTCTTCGACATCGGCATCGCTGCCGCTCTCGCCACGCGCGGCCTTTTCCAGGATCGGCGTGCGGATCGAACCGGGGCTCACCGAATTGACGCGGATGCCAGCCGCCGCATAGTCGAGCGCCAGCGAGCGCGTCAGCGTGTGAATGGCGCCCTTGGTGGTGGCGTATGCGGCGACGTTCTGCTGGCAGGCGAAGCCCTGCACGGAGGCGACGTTGACGATGGCGCCGCCGCCGCGCTTGATCATTTCCGGAATGCCGAAATGCGCCGTCAGATAGATCGAGCCGACATTGACGGTCATTGCCCGGTTCCAGGTTTCCCAATCGGTCGTCGTCGCGGTCCCGTACGGATGCACCGCGGCCGAATTGACGATGACGTCGAGGCCGCCGAATTTCGCGACGCCGGCTGCTACCGCGTCGCGCACCTGGTCAGAGATGGAGACGTCGGTGTCGATGATCAGCACTGCTGCTCCAGCGCTTTCCATCTGGGCTTTCATCGCTGCATTGGCGACGCGGTCGATGCCGCAGGCGATGATTGCGGCGCCGCCGGCCGCAAGGCGCCTGGCGGTCGCCAGGCCAATGCCGGTCGTCCCGGTCACCAGGGCCACCTTGCCCTCGAAATCCGTCATTTTCGAAAACTCCTTCCTTTTCTATCGACTCCCGTCGCGGTCCAACAATAAGTTGCCAACCTCTCGCAGAAGGAAAGCCGAAAATGGAACAATGCTGGCGCTGGTATGGACCTGACGATCCGGTGACACTCGATCATGTCAAGCAGGCTGGCGCCACCGGCGTGGTCTCGGCGCTTCACCATATCTACGACGGCAGGGCGTGGCCTGAAGCCGACGTGCTGGAGCGCAAGCACATCATCGAGGAAGCCGGACTGACCTGGTCGGTCGTCGAGAGCATCCCGGTCCACAATTCCTTCAAAATCGGCGCGCCGGAACGCGAGCGCTATGCCGGCTACTATCGCGATAGCATCCGCGCGCTGGCCAAGGCCGGCATCGCCACGATCTGCTACAATTTCATGCCTGTGGTCGACTGGACCCGCACCGATCTCGCCTACCGGCTGCCGACGACGGGCTATGCCCTGCGTTTCGATGCGATCGATTTCGCCGCCTATGATCTGTTCGTGCTGAAGCGCAAAAACGGCGCCGACAGCTACACGCCGGCGCGCATTGCGCAGGCGGAGAAGCGGCTCAAGGAATTGCCGCCCGAGAAGATCGACCAGATCGAGCGCAACCTCATCGCCGGCCTGCCGGCGACAGAGCGCAAGTATGACCGCGATAGTTTTCGAGAGGCGTTGGCGGACTATGAGGGGATCGGGCCGAAGGAGCTGCGCGACAACCTCGCCTGGTTCCTGCGCGAGATCATTCCGGTGGCGGAAGAGCAGGGGGTGCGCATGTGCATCCATCCTGACGACCCGCCCTTCTCGCTCTACGGCC
This sequence comes from Mesorhizobium sp. CNPSo 4688, assembly GCF_057784295.1. NCBI lineage: Bacteria > Pseudomonadati > Pseudomonadota > Alphaproteobacteria > Hyphomicrobiales > Phyllobacteriaceae > Mesorhizobium > Mesorhizobium sp. CNPSo 4688. Next base: position 269,166 of record NZ_JBWLUY010000006.1, on the reverse strand, counting down.
TGCCGCGCGTTGTTTCGACCGCCGAGGATGCGCGCTTCATCTTGAGTGCTGTCGACAGCCAGGCCAATGGACTGACGTTCTGCACCGGCTCCTACGGCACGCGCGCCGACAACGACATTGTCGCTATGGTCAAGGAATTTGCCGACCGCATCCATTTCGCCCATCTGCGCAACATCACCATCGAGAAGGACGGTTCGTTCTACGAGGCCGAGCATCTCGAGGGCGGCACCGACATGGCGCATGTCATCCTGGCGCTGATGCAGGAAGAGGCGCGCCGCCACAGGGAAGGCCGCGCCGACTGGCAAATCCCGATGCGGCCGGACCATGGCCATCTGCTTGCCGACGATATCGGCAAGACAAGGATCAATCCCGGCTACTCGCTGATCGGCCGGCTGAAGGGCCTCGCAGAACTGCGCGGCATCATGCGCGCCGTGGAGACGTTCGGGCTGGCGTGACAGGGCTGGACTTTATGCCTCGTCATCCCGGCTCCGACCCAGCGTTCCGTCGCTATAGATCATGCGGCCGGCGCGGAATGTCGCCCGCACCCGCGCCACCGGCTGGCGATCGGCTACCACCAGATCGGCCAGCAGTCCCGTCTCGATGGCGCCACGATCGGTAAGCCCGAGCGCCGTGGCCGGATTGGCACTCGTCAGCGCTGCCGCCGCCACAAGACTGCCTTCGCGCAGTTCCGCCAGGCCGAGCACGGCGGGCAGGATCGAGGCCGGATGATAGTCGCTGGCCAGCATGTCGAGCAGCCCGGCCTCATAAGCCTGGCGTGCCGAAAGATTGCCGGAATAGGACTGGCCGCGCAGCGCATTGGGCGCTCCCATCACTGTGTGTATTGCCAGCCTCCTGGCTTCCTGCGCCGCTTCCAGGGTCACCGGGAATTCGCTCAGCGTGGCGCCAAGACCGTGAACCAGTTCCACCTTCTCCAGCGTGTCATCGTCGTGCGATGCAAGCGCGACGCCGTTGGCCTGTGCACGCGCCGACAGGTCTTGCAGTGCGTTGAGCACATCGCCCTGGCCTTCGCGGCCGGCGATGCGATGGCCGACGACCTCGGACGCCTGGGCAACCGACATGCCGCGCTCCTTGGCGATGCGGGCGATGTAAAGCTCGACATCGCGATACTGGCCCTGTCCGGGCGTGTGATCCATCAGCGAGATCAGATGCAGCCTGCCGGCGTCCATCAGCTTCTGCAGCATGGCAATGGCCGGGGTGAAGGTGACTTCGAAGCGCGCATGGATGCGGTGATCGACCAGCAGGTGGTCCTTCATGCCGGCAATGGTGTCGATGATCGCCGATGTATGCTCTTCCGAGCGCGCCACGCCGCTGGTGATGCTGGCGCCGATGAAGGAGAGCGCGGCATAGGCGGTGGTGATGCCGCAGGAGGCGAGCTTCTTGTCGAGTTCGGCAATGCCGATCTTCATCGGCACATGCACGCCGAGCCGCGGCTCGACTTCCTTTTCCACCATGTCGCCATGCATGTCGATGAAGCCGGGCAGGAGCAGGCGGCCACCGCCTGAGATGTCGGCATTTTCGACCGGCTCGTTCCGGATCTCAGCAATCCGGCCGTTTTCGATGCGGATGGCGCCGCTCGGGATGATCCGGTCGCGCAGGACAATTTCGAATTCACTTAGCCACATGCGATTTCTCTTCGGGGGACAGGAGCGGTTCAGGACGGGTTCCCAGTCGGCAAGACCGAGGGACAGCCGTCCCATAACAGCTGCTTACCCCCGAAAAATGACAGTCGATGATATGCTTGGTGATTGACGCGAAAAGTCGTGAGGCATGAAGCCGACGGCTGCTTTTCTTTCCAAGCCGGCTTCAGACCGCTTGCCGCTCGATTGCCAGCTTGACAGAAAGCTGACAATGTATCATATTCAAAAAGCTGACTATGTATCATATTATTCCATGCAGCGATCAAGGCCGGTCAAACCGGCCGTCCCAGGGAGGCGATTGTGGGAGAGGCTACCAGCCAGTGGAGCAATTGGTCGGGCTATGTCACGGCCACGCCGCAGGCTTTTGCCGAACCGCAAACTCTCGATGCGTTGAGCGTCGCCATTCGCAATTCGCCGGGACCGGTTCGTTTCGTCGGCACCGGGCACTCCTTCACGCCACTGGTCAAGAATGACGGAACCATCCTGTCGCTCGACCGCTTCGAAGGCCTGAAGGCGCATAATCCCGAAAGACTGACGGCGAGGGTCGGCGCCGGTACCAAGATCGGCACGATGGCCAAGCTGCTGCACGGCGTCGGCCAGGCGCTGCCGAATATGGGCGACATCGACAAGCAGGCGTTCGGCGGGGCGCTTGGCACAGCGACGCATGGTTCGGGCATCACGCTCGGCGCGTATCATACCCAGCTCGAGGCGATGCAGATCGTCGACGGGCGTGGCGCGGTGAAGGAGTTCGACCGTGCCCAAAACGCCGACATGATCGATGCCATGGGGGCCTCGCTCGGTGCCTTCGGCGCCGTCACCGAAGTGACGATCCGCAACATGGCGAGCTATCGCATGCGGCACCGCCGCTGGACAGCGCCGATCGCCGACGTGCTTGCGCAATTCGAAAGCACCATGACGGCGCATCGCTCCGCCGAGTTCTACTACGTGCCGTTTTCCGGCCAGGCGCTGCTGATCGCCAGCGACATCACCGAAGCGCCGGCGACGGTGCGCCCGCCGACGGAAGACGACGATGCCGTCACCACGCTGAGGAAACTGCGCGACTATCTCAGCTGGTTCCCGTGGCTGCGCCGCCGTCTCATCGGCTCGGCCTTCGCCAAGGTGCCGGCCGAGGACTATGTCGAGGACTGGCTGAAGGTCTTCACCTCCGAGCGCAACGTCAAGTTCAACGAGATGGAGTACCACCTTCCGTTCGAGGAAGGGGCGGCGGCGCTCGGCGAAATCATCGCGATGCTCGAGACGCGGTTTCCGGAGGTCTACTTTCCGATCGAAGTTCGCGTCGTCGCGCCTGATAACATCTGGCTGAGCCCGTTCTACAGGCGCCCGACCTGTTCGATCGCCATTCATCACGGCGTCGAGCGTGATCCGATGGCGTACTTCAACGCCGCCGAGCCGATCTTCCGCAAGCGCGGCGGCCGCCCGCACTGGGGCAAGATGCACAGCCTCACCGCCAAAGAGCTGAGCACGCTCTATCCGCGCTGGAACGATGCCATGGCAGTGCGCCGGGAGATGGACCCGGACAACCGTTTCGTGACGCCCTACATGGCCAGGCTGCTCGGCGTTGCGGCATGAGCCTGACCGACACCTATTTCGCCGAACTGTCGGGTGCGCTCAAGGCGGCCGGGATCTTTCAGCCTTGCCTGGTGCTCGATCTCGACCGACTCGGTTACAACATCGCTGCGATCAAGGCGAAGTTCGCCACGGGTCTCGACCTGCGCATCGTCGACAAGTCGCTGCCTTGCCTGCCGCTCATCGCGCACATCCGTGCGGCATTCGCGACCGACAGGCTGATGACGTTTCATCTGCCGATCAGCGCCGAAATGCTGAAAGCCTTTCCCGATGTCGATCTCCTTCTTGGGAAGCCGATGCCGGTCGCCGGCGCCAGGCACGCGCTGACCAAGGGTGTTCTCGCCGGTCTTGGCGAAGCGACGTCGCGCATCGTCTGGCTGGTCGACACCGAGGAACGGCTGGCCGCCTATGGCGCGCTTGCCGCTGAGCTCGACCGCGAGCTGCGCATCTGCTTCGAGGTGGATGTCGGGCTGCATCGCGGCGGTATCGGCAATCCCGACACGTTGGCGCGGGCGGTGGCCACATTGGCGAACTATCCGCGGCTGAAATGCGAAGGCGTCATGGCCTATGAGGCGCATATCGGCCACATCCCCAAAGGGCTGGGCGGACCGGCCAAGGCGCGCGCCAAGGCGGTCAGCCTGTTTCGTCAGTATGTCGGCTGCCTTGCGCCCGACCAGCGCAAGATCCTCAACCTTGGCGGCAGCAGCACCGCATTGCTCTACGACAGCTGGGTCGGCGCCAATGAATTGTCCATCGGATCGGCTTTCATGCTGCCGACCGATTTCGATGTCCCCAGCCTCAGCCAATTGCAGCCTGCCGCTTTCATCGCGGCGCCAATCCTGAAGGTGGTCGATGTCCAGGTTCCGGGCCTCGATCAGCGCTCCTGGCTGCTGCAGAAGCTCGGGCTGTTGCCGCGGCGCGGCTGTTTTCTCTATGGCGGCAAATGGATGGCAAAGCCCGTCCATCCCGTGGGGATGAAGACCGACAAGACGTTCGGCTTCTCCACCAATCAGCAATTCATGGCGCTGCCTGACGATGCCAATGTCGGACCCGACGACTACGCCTTCCTGCGTCCGACGCAGAGCGAATTCGTGCTACAGCAATTCGGTTCGATCCAGGTTTATTCCGGCGGTAAGATTGCCGCGCAATGGGCCGCGCTGCCGTTTTCGTAAAATCGAAATGGAGGAGGACACGATGGTCGCAAAGGCAGTCAAAACCTACCCCGTGCAGCCTGAATGGGCAGCCGAACTCGATCTGGCGCTCACCGATCTCGACAGCAAGAAGGATGACTGGGCGCAGACCTCGAATGGCGAGCGGATCGCACTGCTGCATCAGGTCAAGGACCATATCCGCGAAGTCGCCGAGGCCTGGGTCAAGACGGCAACCCGCAAGAAGGGCATCCCGACCGGCTCGCCGCTGGAAGGCGAGGAATGGCTGGCCGGCCCGGCGGCGCTGATGGATGGCTGCAACCAGTTCATCCACACGCTGAGCCTGATGGAGGGCAAGGCGTTCCTCGACAGGCTGCCGGTCCGCACTCTGCCCAGTGGACAGTTGGCAGTGACGGTGGTTCCGAACTCGGTCTGGGACAAGGTGCTGTTCACCGGGCTGAAGGCCGAGATCTGGATGCAGCCGGGTGTGACCAAAGCCAACCTGGCCGAGAACACCGCATCGGCCTATGACGCGCCGCCGACGAGCCGCAAGGGCAAGATCGGGCTGGTGCTCGGTGCCGGCAATGTCGCCTCGATCGCACCGCTCGACTGCCTGCACAAGCTCCTGGTCGAACACCAGGTCGTCCTGCTCAAGATGAACCCGGTCAACGACTATCTCATCGATTTCCTGCGGCCGGCGCTGCGGCCGCTGATCGAGTTCGGCGCGCTGCGCATCGTGCGCGGCGGTGCCGATGTCGGTGCCTATCTGTGCAACCACGATCTGGTCGACGACATCCACATCACCGGTGCCGCCGCCTCGCATGATGCGATCGTCTGGGGACCGGGCGAGGAGGGCCGCAAGAACAAGGCGGCGGGCACGCCAAGGAACAGAAGGCGCATCACCTCGGAACTCGGCGGGGTGGCGCCGACCATCGTGGTGCCCGGCCCATGGTCGGATGCCGACATCGCCTATCACGCCGAATTGATCGCAACCCAGAAGCTCAACAATTCCGGCTTCAACTGCATCGCCTGCCAGATGCTGGTGCTGCCGGAGAGCTGGAACAAATCCGATGCGCTGCTGGCAGCACTCGAAAAGGTGATGCAGAAGGCGCCGTCGCGGCCGGCCTATTATCCAGGTGCCACCGAGCGCCTCGCCGCGTTCGAGGCGCATGCCGATAGCGTGCAGAAATTCGGGCGGCCCGGCGGGCCAGCCTGCGTGGTGGTGCCGTTCCGGCCGGGCACCGACGCCTACCTCGAAAACGCCGAAGTGTTCGCGCCGGCGCTCAGCGTCTTGCGGCTGCCGGCAGGCAACGCCAAATCCTATCTGCGCGGCGCGATCGCCTACGCCAATGAAAAGCTGCACGGCACGCTGGCCGCCAACATTCTCATCCATCCCAAGACGATTGCCGAGATCGGCCGGCCGCGCTTCGAGGAAATCGTTGCCGAATTGCGCTACGGCGGCATCGGCATCAATTCCTGGAGCGGCGTTCTGTTTGCGCTGCTGCGGCCGACCTGGGGCGCTTTCCCCGGTCACACGCTCGACGACGTGCAGAGCGGCATCGGCGTCGTCCACAACACCTACCTGTTCGACAAGCCCGAGCGCAGCGTGCTCGAAGCGCCGTTCCGCATCATGCCGAAACCGGCGTGGTTTCTGACACATAAAAGGGCGCACATCGTCGGCCGGCTGATCACCGAGTTTCACTACCGGCCGAGCATCCTGAAACTGCCGCGTATCATCTGGAACGCGCTGCTGGGATAGTGCCGAGTGGCAAGCAACGATCCCAAGGCAGCATCGCAAAGGCGAGACAGGAGCTACGACAATGGCTGACGCGGATGCAATCATCGTTGGCGGCGGCCTGGCCGGCCTGGCCGCCGCCGCGGAACTCGGCGATGCCGGCAAGCGCGTAATCATCGTCGAGCAGGAAGGCGGCGGTTTTCTCGGCGGCCAGGCATTCTGGTCGCTCGGTGGCCTGTTTCTGGTCAACACGCCCGAGCAGCGCCGCTTGCGCATCAGGGACAGCCGCGACCTCGCCTGGCAGGACTGGTTGGGCTCAGCCCAGTTCGACCGGCCCGAGGATCACTGGCCAAGGAAAGTGGCGGAAGCCTATGTCGATTTCGCCGCAGGCGAGATGCGGCCCTGGCTGCACGGCATGGGCATGCGTTGGTGGCCGGTGGTGGGCTGGGCCGAGCGCGGTGGCGCGCTGGCCAATGGCCACGGCAATTCGGTGCCGCGCTTCCATCTGACCTGGGGCACTGGGCCGGGCGTGGTCGCGCCGTTCGAAAGGCGCGTGCGCGATCACGTCGCCAAGGGGCTGATCACTTTGAAATTCCGCCATCAGGCCAGCCGGCTGATCAAGACCAACGGCGCGGTCACCGGTGTCGCTGGCGAAATCCTGGAGGCGTCCAACGTCGAGCGCGGCAAGCAGTCGAACCGCACGGTCGTTGGTGACTTCGAACTCTCGACCGGCGCCGTGATCGTTACCTCTGGCGGCATCGGCGGCAATCATGAGCTGGTGCGCAAGGTCTGGCCGGTCGATCGGCTCGGGCCGGCGCCGAAGCGGATGGTCGCCGGTGTGCCGCACCATGTCGATGGCCGCATGGTGGCGATCACGCAGGACGCCGGCGGCGCCGTGATCAACGCCGACCGCATGTGGCACTATGTCGAGGGGCTCAAGAACTGGAATCCGATCTGGCCGAACCATGGCATCCGCATCCTGTCGGCGCCGTCGCCGCTATGGTTCGACGCGCTCGGACAACGCATGGAGGCGCCGTTCTTTCCAAGCTTCGATTCGCTCGGCACGCTGAAGCGCATCCTGTCGACCGGGCACGATTATTCCTGGTTTGTGCTGACCAAGACGATCGCCTCGAAGGAGTTCGTGCTGTCGGGCTCGGAGCAGAATCTCGACTTCACCGGCAAGGATTGGCGGGCCGTGCTGAAGAACCGGCGCGGCGGCAAGGCGCCGCCATCGGTGGCGGCGTTTCTGGAAAAGGGCGAGGACTTCGTCGTCCGCGAAAATCTGGCTGATCTGGTCGCGGGCATGAACGCGCTCTCCGGCGACAATCTGCTCGACTACGACCGGCTCAAGGCTCAGATTGTGGCGCGCGACCGCGAGGTCGAGCATGCCTACACCAAGGACGCGCAGGTCACGGCCATCCGCGGCGCCCGCAACTACATCGGCGACAAGATTTTCCGGGTGACCAAACCGCACAAGATACTCGACCCCAAGCACGGGCCGCTGATTGCGGTGCGCCTCAACATCCTGACCCGCAAGACGCTGGGCGGCCTGCACACCAACCTCAATTCGCAGGTTCTCGACGGCAATGGCGAGCCCATTGCCGGACTCTATGCGGCGGGCGAAGTGGCTGGCGGCGGTGGCGGCGGCTATCACGGCTACAATGCGCTGGAAGGGACATTTCTCGGCAGCTGCATCTTTTCCGGCAGGAATGCAGGCCGGCACGCCGCGGGCAGGTGACAACCCTGGCCAACCCTGCCATCGACGCCGAGACAGGCCATCATCGGGTGCCATAGCGGGGATATTTCCCGACCGCAGAGGAGATTGTTAATCGTCCTGCGTTATTGGGAACCTGGGGGTGAATGGATCTGGTAATTTGATCGTGTTCGCGGGTCGACTATGGCAGTACTTGGTACCCTCCCTCCCGATCTCAACTGCCGGCCGATTCACCAGGCTGATTGGGACGGCGTAGCCGATTGCCTGCTCCGGGGCTTTCCAGAACGCAGCCGCAATTACTGGATGCGGGCGCTTGCCCGTTTGTCGCAGCGTCCCGTCGTCGCCGATTTTCCACAATACGGTTTTGCCTTGGAGAATGCCGGCCGGATCGTTGGCGTTGTGCTGACGCTCTACGCCCGCTTCCCTGGCCGTGAAGGCGATGAAATCCGCTGCAACATTTCCAGTTGGACGGTGGACGAAGGGTACCGTCCCCAGGCCATGAAGTTGATTTGGGCGATCCTCAGGCGCAGGGACGTGACCTTCACCAACATTTCGCCGGCGCCCGCGACATTGAAGGCCAACAAGGCACTCGGCTTTCAGCTTTTTTCCAATGGACAGTTTGCCTTCCTGCCCGCCTTGAGTTCGGTGCGGCGGTCGTGCCGGGTGCTTGAGGTTCGTCCCGATCTTGCCGAATTGGCGATGCTCTCCGACGGCGAAAGATACATCGTCCTGGAACACGCCGCGCTGGGCTGCATCTCTCTGGTCTGTATTTGCGACGGGGTGGCGTCTCCGCTGGTGTTGATGCCGCGCCGAATACTGCATGGTCTCATCCCCTGCGCCCAGATCGTCTATTGCCGCTCCCCGGCGGATCTGAGCCGATGTGCCGGCGCCTTGGGGCGCTTTGTCTTGCGAAGGGGGATCCTGCTTTGCCTTGTCGACGCCAAGGAGCCCATCCCTGGCCTGTTCGGCCGTTACTTCGCCAACCGGGGGATAAAATACTTCAAGGGTCCGAAGCCGCCGGCGCCTGGCGACCTGACCTTCACCGAGCTTGTGGTGTTCGGGCCGTGATCGCACTCTCTTTGTTTTAACGCAATTCCGGACGGAAAACCGTTTTACACTTTTCCTGGAATTGCTCTTTGCATCGCCAGTTCGCGCCAGCGCGTGCCCAGCGACACGCCGACGAGCAGCAGGCAGAAGCCGAGTGCAAGCGGCGAGTAGAAGGCTTCTTCCTGCAGCACGGCATTGGCCGAGATGGTGACGATGACGACGAAACCGAACAGGAAATCCGGGTCGCGGGTTTCGATCAGTTGACGCCGCGCCGCCATGGCGAGCGCCGCTAGGAAGCCGAAGAAGACAAAGCTGCCTATGCCCATCTGATAGAGCATGACGCCGACGGCGCTTTCGACGGGAACGGAGGCGACACCTTCCGCCTGGGCGTTGGTCCAGCTGAGATTGAGGCTGGTGCTCGACAAATTGCCGCCAAATCCCAGTCCCTGTCCAAGCGGGTTGGCCAGGAAGTCGCGCAGGCCGGCCGTCAGGCCAAGCACGTGATAGTCCCCATGCGTCGCCCCATAGCCGATTGCCGCGGTCGTCCAGACTAAAGCCAGGACTATGACGGCGGTGAGCGTAAAACCGACACGGGAGGGGCTGTAGATCAGACGCGTGGCGAGCGCGATGAGCAGCAGGAACGTCGCGCCCTTGGAGCCGATGACGAGCAGCAGCGGCAAGGCCGCAATGGGCAGCAGCCAGCGTCCCTTGAACAGCAGCCAGGCCGATATGATGCTGAGGGCATAGGCATAGCTGATCGGATGAAAATTCGGGCCGCCGACACGAAAGACCCTGGGCAGGATGTCGTTGAAGACCGGCGTGTTGAAGAAGGTCGTGGTCATCACGTCCTCAAGCCCACGGAAAACGAAGCCGGTCTCCTGCAGCGCCTTCTCCCAGACGCCGGTCTCGATCTGCCGCGATATGCTGCGTTCGATGTAAAGGTCGCCATGGAAGAGGCTGAGGAAATTCATCGTGAAGATCAATTCCAGATATCCGTAGACGACCGCGCCGGCACCGAGCCACAACATGCTCTTGCGCAGGTCGACCGGATAGAGGCTGGCGGCGAGCACGGCAATGTGGAAGCAGGCAAGCGGCGTGATCGTGTTGCGGAAATAGACGACCGCGTCCTTGGGCTGGCCGTGCACGACCCCCAGGGCGAGATAGAAGGTGATGGTTCCACAGAGCACGAGGCTGAGCAGCAGCCAGAAGCGCAATTCGACCAGGGCGCGCACGCGGTGCTGGAACGACGCGGCAAGGAAAATGCCGAAGGCGCTCATCAGGATGACGAAATTGGTACCGCGCAGCGAATCGAACGTATCGTTGTCTGGGATGTAAGGGGTGTACCAGGTGACCACGAGGTTCTGGTAGAGGAAGGCGCAGATGATCAGGACGGGAACGCCCGCGGGCAGGGCGTTGGACACGATTAGCGTCAGGAGGAAGGTCGCGGCAATGCCGAACGGGGTCCAGACGGCAAAGGCCGAAACCGTCAAGACAACAACGATCAGCGACACGCAGACATGCAGCAGTGCGTCGCGCGGGGCTGCCAGGCTTTGCGCGCGCAGGCCGACTGGCGGATAGGCTCCGGTGACGCTCATAGCTGGCCTGCCTCGCCCAGGAGGGCAGCCATCATCGAGGCGTCGAAGCCTTCCGTGCTCTGCCTGCTGGGGATGAAGCCAAAGCCCTGGTCGAGCTCCCAATAGGTCCAGCCGATATCGTTGGCTTCGGCGGCCTCGCGCACGGCGCGGACCCAGGCGGCGCGGCTTTGCGCATCGACGCAGAAATTGAGCACGCCGAATTCGTTCAGCATCAGCGGGCAGTCATGAGCCGCCGACCAGCGTGCGGCCTCGGCAAAGTTCGAAGCAATCGCGGCCTGCGTCCATGGGTTCGAAAGTTCTTTCTCGAGCAGGGAAGCGGCTTCTTCGTCGCCGGCAGTGCGCAGTCTTGCGATGAGGTCGCGGACCGCAGGGGTCTCCCTTGTCGCGGGAAAAGGCAGGTTGGCCATGCGGGCGAGCGGCGACGTATCCCAGTTCTCGCATTGATGGGTGAACGCCATAGGTGCGTAGAAATGGATGGCGGCGATCTGGTTGTCGTCGGCCAGAGGCGGCGTATCGGCTATTTCCCATATGCCCTGGAAGCGTGCCGGGCCCCAGACCAGTGTGTGGCGCGGACATGTTGCGCGCAGCGTCTCGGCAAGCCTGTCGCGCAGCGCCAGCCAGACGGCGCGCTCCATCGGCGGCTCGTTCAGCAGCTCCGGATAGACCGAGGCCGCCGGCAGATCGGCGATGACGGGACGCAAGGCCGTCCACGCCTGAACCACCTGTTCGCTTGCGGCTGCCGGATCGCGCTCGAAAGCGGCGTGAAGGTCGGCGGACGGGTGCATGTCGACGAGAACGGCAAAGCCCAACCCGGCAAGGTCGGCGACCCCGTCACGGATGCGGCGGAGCCCGACCGTGTCGCCGGCCGAGATAAGATCGCTGTTCACCGGCAAGCGGATGGTTTCGAACCCCGACTGGCGCAGCTTTTCCAGCGTCGCAGTGGCGGGAGCAGTCCCTGCCTGGCGATCGAGCCATCCCGGAAGGTTGAAGCCACGCGATGGAACGCTGCGCGCGATCGTCGTGGCGGAGGCCGGAAAGGGGAAGGTGGCAAGCACAGCCCCGCCGGCCAGCGCAAGCGCCTGCCGCCGTGACATCACTGGCAGCGATGTCAGCTCGGCCGGCACGGATCAGCTCCTCGCAGCCAAACTGCGGCGCCAATCGGCAGCGCCGGAAGGCGGCACAGGCGTGCGCGCGGCCGGCTGCGCGGTCTGCGGTGCGATCACCAGTGTGGCGCTGCGTCCGATCTGGGCGACGCCCAGCCGTTGCGCCAACAGGGCGGCAGCGTCGGCTGCCTGCTCCGACGGGGTCAGCGCCAGAAGTGTCAGATCAGCCCGCGTGAAAAACTCCGGGGACCAGGCCTTTTCGCTGAAGGCCGGGGCGCTGACGAGGATGAAGTCGAAGGCGTTTCCAGCCTCGGTCAGAACGTCGCCCAAGGTCCGGCCGCCTTTTTGCCCCTGCGGGCTGCAGATGGCGGTTCGCAGGCCGCTGGCGCTGTCGACGAAAATACCGGGGCCGTGGTCCGCCGAAGCCGACGGCTGGCCTTCGATCTCGACGACCAGCACGTTCTGCTCGACGCGTTGCAGGCTGATTCCGATCAATGCGCCGGCAAGCCTTGCCTCGAGGCTGCCGCGCGTCGAGGACACCACCAGCACAAAGGGTTTGGGATGGTCGTGCAGGCGCAGGATGATCTGCCGCATCAGCTTCAGCACGTCGCGCGAAAGCGCCTCGTCGCCGTTCTGGAACAGTGAGGCCCTGATTGCCTTGATGCCAGAAAGCGCCGTACCGCTGGCCGGCACGCGGTATTCGCCCAGGCTGGCCGGCAGCGGCTGGGGAGCCGGCTGGGCAGCGGCACGCGGTGCGTCCTGCCTCGGCTGGACCGCCGGCACCACTTCTTCCTTGGGCGCTTGCGGTTCGTCTTCGGGCCGGCGGACCGGGCCGAACGCCAGAGCGAGACCGCATCCGGCGAGAAGTCCGAGAACCGCGCTCACCGGCAGGAGCAGGGCCGGCTTCGGCCATGTCGGCTGCAGTGGCGGCGAAGCCTTGGCGATCGTGCGCGCCTCGGAGGTTTGGACGCCCTCCATCTGCGAGGTTTCCTTGGCGCGCTTCAGATAGTCGTCGAGGACGCCGCGTGCGGCCTGGGCCTTGGAGTCCAGCTGCCGTAGCTGCACCTGGGCAAGGCTGGAGTCGGAAGACTGCTGGCGCAGGGCTTCGAGCTTGGCCTGCAACTTGCCGACATTTTGCGCGGCAAGATCGTAGCTGGCCTTCAACTGCTGCCTGATGCGGTCGGCCTCGGCGCCCATGAGCCGGTTCATCCGTTCGAGCTCGGACCGCAACCGCGCGATCGCCGGATGGCGAGGCCCATACATGGTTTCGAGATTGGCAAGTTCGGCGGCGCGCTGGTTATAGTCGTCGCGCAATTTTATGGCCGAGTTGGAGGACAGGATTTCCGCCAGCCTGGCCAGACCCGCAGGCGAGCTGCCCACGGCAAGCGCCTGATTGTAGCGGTCCCTTGCCTGGTCGGCGTCGCCCTGGGCGGTGATCAGCTGCGTCGTCAGCTGGTCGAGCTGGAATTGCAGCGTGCCGCCATCGGTCGGATCGACGATCCTGTGCGTCGTCTTGAAATCCTCGACCGCGCGTTCGGCGTCGCTGACGTCCTTCTGCAGGCCCTTGATCCGGTCGTTGAGGAGGGAGTTCACATCGCTGTTGGCGCCTTCGCGCTCTCCGGCAAGGCCGGTCCGGTAGCGCTCGACGATGGCGTTGGCGATGCGCGCAGCCGTCTCCGGCGATTTCGAGGTGAAGCTGACATTGATGACATAGGTGAGCCCTTCGCGCTCCACCGATACCGCTTTTTGAAAGCGCTTGAAGGTCGCATCGCGCGTGGCCTTCTGGTCCGATCCGAATATGGAAAACAGCCGCGATACCAGGCCGCGGCCCGAGAATTCGGGGTCGTTCTCCACCTTCTGACCGTCGAATACGTCTCCCAGCAGATCCTGCGATTCGATGACGAAGACCTGGCTGGCAATGGCGGCGCTGTCGGAGCCGATGCCGGGAAGAACATTGTTGAAATTGGTGGAACGCGAATCGCGCGGGTCGATCAGGGTCGAGGCTGTTGCCGTGTAGCTCGGGCTGGTCACCAAGAGATAGAGCACCGTCAGCAGCAGCACGGCACCTGCAATGACAAAAATCATCAGGCGACGGCCCCAAAGAATCGCCCAGAGCGCCGCGATATCAAACAGCGGTGGAAGCGTGCGATCGTCGATGCTGGCAGGACTCATGATTTTTCCTCTGCAGAGTCACGTCACTCTACACCTCGCACTATTTCCCATTATCGTTAGCCCTTCGTTAAGGTTACCAAAGCGTTTCACCTTTGTATGCAGGGGCGCCAGTAACCATTCGTCGCGTTCGGGCTGGCGCTTGCGGGAGTTTTTGTTCTATTCAGGGACAGGTTTCAGGGTCGGTTCGGCTGCCGCGGGGGCAAGGCCATTGCCGGTCGTCACAGGAGCCGATCTTGGATGACAACATAAGCGACAACAAAGCCGCAATGGCTGGGAGCGGCAATCCGGCAGCCGACATGCGCATGTCCATCCCCGCGCTCGCCAGGAGCGGGGCGGTCGCGGGTGTGATCAAGCTCGCCAGTGCCGGCCTGTCGTTCCTGATGTTCGTGGCCGTGGCGATGGTGATGGACGAGCGGCAGTTCGGCCTCTACAGCGCCACATACGCCGGCGCCAGCCTGGTTTCTTTCTTTGCATCGGTTGGCCAGCAGAGCACCGTGCTCAGGTTCTGGCCGCAATATGCCGGCCTCGGCGACCTCAATTCGGCGCATGGCATGATGGCGCGCGCCATATTGGTGGCGCTGCTCGGGCTTGTCGTCTCCAGCCTGCTCATCCTGGTGGCGGGGTTTTTGCCGTTCGTCGGCGGCGGCACGCCCGAATGGCTATCACTGTGCCTGGCTGCCGCGGTGCTGTCATTCTCGCTCGGCTGGTCGGAATTCACCTCCGGCGCCTTCCGCGCCAAGCATGCACTCATTTACGGCCTGTTGCCGCGCGATATCATATGGCGGGCGGCGACCATTGCCGCCATGCTCGGGTGCCGCTTCCTGCATATCGAGATGGGTGCGGTCGCAGCGACCTTTCTGACCGCCGGGCTGCTCATCCTTTCGGTCGTGCCACAGACGGTGCTTCTGCTGCGCGAAACCGCGCGCGCCGAGCGCGGCCCGCTCAGCCCAGCGCAAAAGCAGGAATTCAAGACGGTGACACTTGGCCTGTGGGGCGTCACCTCGCTGCCGCCGGCGCTCGGCCAGGTCAGCACCTTGCTGGTGGCCATGATCCTGGGGCCGGTGCCGGCCGGCGCCATCTTCGTGGCCGACCGGACAACCCGTTTCGTGGCACTGGCGCTCAACGGCATCAACCAGGCGCTGGCGCCGCAGATTTCGAGCGCCTTCTACAGCGGCGACAGGGCGCATGTGCAGCGCATCACCAGCCTTGCGGCACTCGGCAGCTTCGCCATTGCGCTCTGCGTGCTGGCGGCGTTCTGGCTTTTCGGCGGCTTCATCCTGTCCATTTTCAATCCGGCCTATGACACGCCGACCATGCGTACGACGCTCGTCATCTTCGGCATCGGCGCGACTTTCGCCACCGCTTGCGGCCCGATCGAGATACTGCTGCAGCTGACTGGCCTGCAGCATGCACTGTTCAAAGTGCTGATTATCGTCAACGTGCTGGGGCTCGCCGCGACGGCCGCGACGACCTACTATTTCGGGCCGGTCGGCGCGGCGGTCACTATCGCCGGAACGGTGATTGCCTGGACTGCCATTGCGGTGTCGATCGCACGGCGCCGAATAGGCATAAACCCGTCCATCTTCGGCCTCGCGATGGGCAAGGCGGCAGCCGTTTCCCGTCCTGTGCTTAGAGACCGCACGTGAAGATCGTGCAGGTCCAGACTCAGGCGGAGGCGGCCGGTGCGCAACGCGTTTCCGACATGGTGGGTGAAGGATTGCGGGTGCGTGGCCATGATGTCCGCACCGTCTTCATGTACCGGAAGACCGACGCATTCGACCACGACGCCAGCGCCGATTTCATCCTTACCGAGCCGCCAAAAGGCTTGCCGGGACAGATCCGGGCGACCATCGGACTGGTGAGCTATCTGCGCAAGGCGCGGCCGGATGCCGTCATCACCTATCAGCATTATGGCAATATCTTCGGCACGATCGGCGCGCGACTGGCCGGGGTCAGGCAGATCGTCGCCAACCAGAGCGGCGCACCGCATACCAAGGGCACCATGGGCCTGCTCTCCCGGATCGACAAGCTGATGGGCGTGACCGGCTTTTATCACGCAAACATCGTCAACTCGGCCTGGACCGAAGCGCAATTCGATCACTATCCGCAAGCCTACCGGCGCCGCCTCCATCGCATCGATCACGGTGTATCGGCGCCGCGTGAGCAATTCGACAAGGCTGCTGCGCGTGCCCGCTTCGGCTTGCCAGGCAATGCGTGGCTTGCCGTCTCGTCCGGACGCCTGACGCGGACGAAGAACCAGATCGCGCTGGTCGGGGCACTTGCACGGTTGTCCGACATCCATGTGGCGCTGGCCGGCGTCGGACCGGAACTCGAGACGCTTGTCACCTTTGCCAGGGAGCGGGGCGTGGCGGACCGGTTGCATCTGGTCGGCGAAGTTCCGCCGGCACAGATTTTCGAATTCCTGGCCGCAGGCGATGTCTACGCCTTTCCGTCGACGAGCGAGACCTTCGGTCTTGCCTGTGTCGAAGCGGCGATTTCCGGGTTGCCGGTGGTGGCGAACAATCTTGCGGTGATGCGCGAGGTGCTGACCGCGCAGGACGGCGAACCGGCTGCGATCTTCGTCGAGGCCGACGCCGCCGGCATGGCCACGGGGCTTGCCGAGATGATCGCAAGGCCGGAGCTCATGACCAGGCTTTCGGCGGCCGGGCGGCGGCTCAAGGACAAGTACTCGCCGGCCCAGATGTGTGCCGGCTACGAGGCGCTACTGCTTCCCTAGAGCGGTTCACGGAAACGGTGAATCGCTCTTTGTCTTTTCTTTGCGCAATTCCCAAGGGAAAGCGCTGCGCGCTTTTCCCGGAAAAACCGCTCACACTTTTCCTGGAATTGCTTTAGCGCCTCCGCACCGCCGCGATCCCGTCGATCACTTCCAGCCTGCCGGCCCGGTTGAAAGTGTGGATCTTCGGGTATGGCCAGTCGCCATCGGCGACGATCGGCCGGGGTGCTGAAAGCCGCACCGTCTGCCGGTCGAGCTGCAACAGTTCGGAAAGGCCGAGGCCACCGCCATAGCCGAGCGTTCCGTCCTGTAGGGGAAGAACGATACGGCCGTCGCGGCTGTGTACGAAAGCGCCACCCGGACGCGCCATGCGATGGTCGATCAGGATTGGATTGCCGGCATGTGGCGTCCAGGGGCCGGTGAGGGCAGGAGCCGAAAACACCACCAGCGTGTCGGAGGTGCTGCCGTAGCCGTCGCGGTCGGTGGCGAAGAGCCAGAGCTGCCCGTCATGTTCGAGCAGCGTTGCGTCGGAAATCTCGCCCTCGACCAAAACGGTCTCGGCAGTCCAGCGATCCGGGAAAGCTGACGCGCGATAGAGGGTGAGCTTTCCGCTGGCGCTGGCTTCGGGAAGCATCCAGACTGCCCCATCACGCTCGAACACCTGGGGATAGGAGAGGTGGTGCGGTTCCTCCAGAACCACCCGCGGCGCCTCCGGAACGCCGTTGGCATCGAACGCAACGACCGAGATGACAGCCTTGCCGGTGGCATGGGGATAGTCCTCGACGAACAGGAACGACTGGCCCTGCCATTCGAACGGGAACGGATCGGCGTAGAAATGGTCGCCGGGGTCGGGCAGCACCGACCAGCCGCTGCCCAGCCTGCCGGTTTCCACGACGCCGGGGCTATCGGCAAAGCGGTAGCCGACCCGCCAATGCGCGTGGCGATAGCTGACGCGCCGGATGATTTCACGGCCAAGCCGCGGCAGCGCCGAACCGAGATAGGCGGGCAGGAATTGCATTGCCGGACCGCTGCGGGCTTCAGACGACGGTTCGTTCTGCAAGGGCCGGCCGTCGGCAAAAGCCTTGGCGATCGAGACGATCAGGGTAATGGCGCGTGCAAGCACATCTTCCGTTCCGAGCGCCACCGATTCCCGCTTGTCCATCATCGGCCGTGCCTGGCCGACCACTTTTCCATCAAGGACGGCATCGATAACAGGCAACTTTCCGGCCGCAACCACTGTTGCCACTGCAAGATCGGACCGAGACCCGTCGAACAGGAGGCCCATGGTTGGGACATCGGATAGCGGCGCATTGCCGGCAAGGTCCAGTCTGAGTGCTGCGGGCCGGCCGGCCGGCTGGACCGGAATCTCGTTCAGCGCTGCGGCCAGATTGGGACGGCGGCGCCGAAACAGCCGCTGTTCGAACGCGAACGCGGCTTTGGCCGACCCTGGCCAGCCTGCCGTTCCCGGCTGCTGCAGCACGGCGACATCGTGGCCGTCCGACTGCAGCCGCTCGATGACAATCTTCTGCCACAGGCGCGGGGTAGATTGCGGAACAATGACGTCGATCGCCAGCATGTCGTACCAGTTCGCGATTGTATCGGGACCCGGCCTGGACATTTGAAGAGAAATGACCGGTACAAACAAATGACTGACTGAAAAAACTTACCTTGCGGTTACTTGCAAGTCTGGCCATTCGGTTTACGGGAAGAACTTGACCAATCCTGCCGGGCAGTCGCGCAATGCTGGATTGACGGCAGATATGCAATCAGCGTTTGAGGCCCCGCATATACCAAGTTTCGAACATTCCATGTGGTTGACCTTGACGTGGAACGCAAGACAGCGTCGATAGACCATGCCCAGCCGGTTCGGACCATACATGTTTGAAGTCACAGTCGAGGATTCGTTTGATTTTCGTTCGAAGGAATATGCCGAGCTTTTCGCCAACTCGGCCGCGACCGCTTTTCAGCACCCCATTTGGCTCGCCTTGCTGTACGAGAAGATCGTCGGGCATGGTGCGGCCACGCCGCTGATCATTGTCGTGCGCACAGGCGGAAGACTGGCGATGGTCCTGCCGTTGGTCAGGCGTCGCTACACGCTGCTGAAGGTCGTGGAATTCGCCGACATGCGTGTTTCCGACTACATATCGCCGGTCGCCGACGAGGAGACGTTTTCGCGTATCGTGTCAGACGGCCGAACTGTGGCCGCTATCCAAAAACATCTGAAGCCCTATGATCTGCTGCGCATCGGCAAGTTGGCCGACCGCTCGCTGCCAATCGAGCGCCTGTTTGGCATCGACAAGCGTGAAAGCATGGGCATGAGCGCCTATTCCAGCAAGCTCGAGACGACATTCGCGGCGTGGCGCGAACATCAGCTCGACAATTCCTATCGCAAGGAGCTCGACAAGAAGTCGCGGCAACTCGGCCGGATGGGCCAGGCGCGTTTTGAATGTTCGGATAGTATCGACGCCATCCGGACGACATTCGATGCGCTCAAATTATACCGCGGCAAACGTTTCGACGGCAGCGACGGCCCGGCCGACCTGTTGCAGTCGCCGTCCTATTTCGAGTTCTATATGGCCGTGGCGGCCGAGGGATGTGGCGGTTTTGCCCGTACCTACACGTTCTGGATGGACGATCGGGCGATCGCCGGCGCGCTCGGTCTCGCACATCGTGGCTCGCTGCTGGTCATTCTCGGCGGCTTTGACGAGGCGGGTTACAGGAAGCAGTCGATCGGCAGCCTGATGTTCGAACAGATCGCCCGCGACTGCATCGAGCGTGGCGACCATTCGCTCGACTTCACGATTGGCGACGAACCCTACAAGATTACCTTTGGTGGCCGGCCATCGCCGATGTGGCAGATTTTCAGGGCCGGCAGCCCGCTCGGCTATGCCGCGCACATGACCGTCGAGAAACTGCCGGCGGCCAAGGTGCTGGCGCGGCGGCTGGTCGGGTCGCATGGCAAGAAGCCCAAGTCCGGCCGTACCGTGCTGCCGCAGGCGCCCAGCGACGAGGCGGCCGGCTCCTAGAGCGTTTCGCCGTTTCACGGAAACGGCGAACCGCTCTATGTCTTTGTTTTTACGCAATTCCGGACGGAAAACCCGCTCACACTTTTCCTGGAATTGCTCTAGAACAATTACAGGAAAAGGGTGAAGCGGTTTTTCGCGGGAAAGCGCGTTAGCGCTTCGCCGCGGAATTGCGTAAAAACAAAGATAGAGCCGTTTCAGGTCGTGGCTTCTATGCCTGGTTTGCTGAAACTCCGCAGCCTGGCGGCGAAAGCGGGGCTTAGAGTGTCGATCCTCTGCATGACGCGGCGGCGGCTGAAATGAAGCTGCCGGCGTGCGCGCCAGCGCAGGTCCGTGTCGATGGTCAGGCTGCGGCGAAAATCAGCCATATGCAGGCCGTGTTCGTCCATCGCCTGCTTTACCGGATCGTCGTAGAATGTTGTGATCTTGGCCGCCGTCATGCCGGGCGAAGCCATCCACTGCGGTACATGCACCGTGCACAGCCGCTCGACATCGGTGAGCAGCCGGCTGACGCCGGTTCCGGCGGCCGGACAAGAGGTCTGGTAGGCATCGCCGATCAAAACGATACCGTCGCGCACACAGTTCTGCGCCACGGTGATGTCGGTGAGCCAGCTGTCGACACGGTTGATGACTTCGAAATCGCCGAATGTCTTAACCAGCCCCGGCAGTGTTTCGATGAGCGTTTCCCGTGGACGTTCGCGCAGCGCCTTCACCCAGGGATCACGGTGATCGCGGAAGACGAACAGATTGGCGCGCGTGACGTCGGCGGCGGGAAACAGGGTCAGGTAGTCGATGCCGTCGGAGACCCGCTCGCCGTAGTAGGTGACGGCCGCGTGCTTGAAGGCGCTTATTCCCACCGGGCGCAGATTGAAGCCGAAGGTCAGCGACTGCTTCTGGTGAACGAAGTGGCGCTCGATGCCGACGTCACGCTTCAGAATGTCGCCCATGCCGGTGGCCAGTACGAGCAGCCGCGCGGTCACGTCGTGATGATCGAGGATCGACACGCGCTGGCGTTCCGCTCCTGTCTCCAGCCCGTTGACGCGGCCGGAGATGAAGCGAACGTTTTCGGGCAGTTCGGCACGCATGGCAGCTACGAGGTCATCGTAGAAAATGCCGTAGTGGCGCGCATGCGTGCGGTCGAGGACACGCCCCCTGCGAATGTTGACGATGTCGTCGAAGGCCACGGCCGCCGTCGAAAGCCTGTCCAGAAGGCCAAGCCGGCGCAGTTTTTCAATCTGGTCGCCGGCGACTTTCTCGACACGGAATTCCCTGGGAAAGACGGAATGGCGATCGATCAGGATGACGCTGTAACCGGCCCGTGCGAGCACATTCGCCGCAATGGTGCCGGAAAGTCCGGCGCCGACGATGGCGATCTCGGCATCGGTCCCTTCGGGCAGCGGACTGTGGCGGTGCTCGGCAGTCATTTGGAATACCTCAATAGGGCGTAGACGGCGCGGGGACTGGTGGTGAAGTAGCGCCAGAAAAGCCGGCGCGGCTCCATCATCACACGCCAGAGCCATTCGAAGCCAGCCTTCTGCACCCATAGCGGGGCGCGCCGGACCTTGCCGGCGATATGGTCGAAAAGCCCGCCCGACGTCTTGATCAGGCCGACATTGTGGAGCCGCGATGCATAATCGCGGATAAAGATCTGCTCGCGCGGCACGCCGAGGCCCAGCCACAATATGTCGGGCGCAAGCGCGTTGATCTCGTCTAGTTTCCTTTCAAGCGCCTGGCCGGCGAGAAAGCCGTGACAATTGCCGGCGATGCGCAGGCGAGGGTATTTGGCGCTGATGCGGGCGACAGCCTTGTTGTTCTCCGCCTCCGTCGCACCCAGCAGGTAGAACGTCGTGCCTTCCTGTTCGGCGAGCTTGGCCACATCATGGAACAGGTCAGTGGTGGCGACCCGCTCGGGCAGCTGCACGCTGCACAGCAGGCGCGAGGCGAAAACCAGCGGCTGGCCATCGGCGAAGATCTGGTCGGCCTGGCGAAATAGCCCGGCGACCTCCGTGTTCTGCCCCACCTGGGCGATGACATCGCCATTGGCGGAGGTGAAATAATAGGGACGGGTGTTGGGCAGATGCCCGCGCGCCGACGCGATCATCAGCCGGGCGGCGTCTTGCCGGTCGATCACGGTGATCGGCAAGCCGCCGAGCACAACCGTCGGCAAGGTGGGAAGCTGCGCGCCGGTTGTCACGCCTGCGGATGCGGTCTCGCCAAGCGAGCGGGGATGGGAAGCCTCACCTGCTGCAGACGCCTCGGGGCGCCGCGCATCCGCTTCGCGGATCGCGCTCTTACCCTCTTGAGACTTTTTTGAAACGTTGCGCATCGTGGAAGTACCCATTTCGAAGTATTCTAAGTAAAACGAGGGGAAAGTTAAGCGATACGTTAATAGGTAGTTAACGGGTAAACTTTTCATAAAATTGACAGATAAATCAATGTGTTGCATCGCCGCAGCGAAGCGTTGTCAAAATCGCGAAGAACGGACCATTTCAGGTCGAGTTTGTTTTTGGGACCTGCAGCAAAAAATCCAATTGGATCAACGCGATCTTTGCATTTTTTCGGCCTGCAGAATTCGATTGCAGGGTGGCGGGAAGTTTGGCGTTGAGAACGCCTGCGCAGCCGCCGGACGACATGGAAATGTCGACGCGGCCTGCGCCAAGAAAAGGTCGATGAGAACCGGATTTCTGTCATGTTCCATGGATAGCGATTGCCTTAGATTGGATGTCAAAAGCATCAACCGATCCGATGTTTTCAAGCAACCGCTTCTAGTAAAACTAGGTTGTTCTGGTTGCATTTACTTGCAGGCATCGTTCTCGTGCCATGCGTCGACAATTCGACGCCGCTGCTTTTCATAACCCGCTTCGCCCTGTCGGACCTGCCCGCGATACCGGTAATCGAAGGGCAGGCGCATCGTGAGGCAGTCGGATCAAAAATCCTTCCGACCTATCCCTTGGAGGGATGCCCATTGCGGCGGGAATACCGTATCGTCGAGGGCAGGCGCAAGCGCCAAATCCTGTGAACCAACCTGGGTAAGATGCTGCTTGATTCAGGCACCGCGTCAGAGGATACCGAACGGATCAAGCATGGAGTTCAGTTTGCCAGCCGTTGTTTCGCAACCGGTCGTCGCCCTCTTGACGCGGGCCGCGATTTTTCTTGTCGTTACGCTCAAACCCGGCCCCGAACACGACGCGACCGCACGCGGCCTGTGTGCCGATCTATCCGCGCTCAAGCGAGCGGTCGGTTTTCGCGACCTCGAGGGCGGGTTGTCCTGTGTCATGGCAATTGGCTCCGACGCGTGGGACCGGTTGTTTGCAATCCCAAAGCCTAGGGATCTGCATCCGTTCCGCGAGATCCGCGGCCAGCATCATGCTGTTTCGACGCCGGGCGACATGCTGTTTCATATCCGTTCGGCGCGAATGGACCTCTGCTTCGAACTGGCGACGCAGATCATGGCGCGGCTTGGTAGCGCTGTCGCCACGACGGACGAGGTGCAGGGCTTCAACTATTTCGACAACCGCGATCTGATCGGTTTCGTCGATGGCACCGAGAACCCGGTTGATCAGGGCGCGATCGACGCCACCATCATCGGCGACGAGGATCCTGGTTTTGCCGGCGGCAGCTACGTCATCGTGCAGAAATACCTGCACGATCTGGCGCGCTGGAACGAGGTGCCGGTGGCGGAGCAAGAGAAGATCATCGGCCGAACCAAGCTTTCCGACATCGAACTCGACGACGCGGTCAAACCGACATCGGCGCACAATGCGCTGACGTCGATCACCGAGAATGGCGAGGAGTTGGAAATCCTGCGCGACAACATGCCGTTCGGCGATGCAGGCAAGGGCGAGTTCGGCACCTACTTCATCGGCTATGCCCGCTCGCCGCGCCGCATCGAGCAGATGCTGGAAAACATGTTCATCGGCCGCCCGCCGGGCAATTACGACCGGCTGCTCGACTTCAGCCGCGCGGTGACCGGCACGCTGTTTTTTGTGCCGTCGGCGACTTTTCTCGAAGATGTTGCAGCGGATGCGACTGCCGCTCCGCCCGCGGCCCAAACCGAGGCGACGGATCAAACCCAGCCGCGCTCGCGCGATGGTTCACTCGGTATCGGATCTCTCAAGGATGTGAGGCAGACATGAACACACTTTACCGGGAACTCGCTCCCATTTCCGACGGCGCTTGGGCGCAGATCGAAGATGAGGCATCGCGCACGCTCAAGCGCCATCTGGCGGCGCGGCGCGTCGTCGATGTCGTCGGCCCGAAGGGTTTTGAGCTTTCGTCCGTCGGCACCGGCCATACCAAGCCGATCGCGACGCTAGGCGAGGGGGTTCAATCGACACAGCGCGAGGTCAAGGCGCTGGTCGAGTTGCGGGTTCCCTTCGAACTGACACGCCAGGCGATCGACGATGTCGACCGGGGCGCCACGGATTCAGATTGGTCCGCGGTGAAGGAGGCGGCGCGCAAGATCGCTTTTGCCGAGGATCGCTCGGTGTTCGACGGCTACGCCGCCGCCGGTATCCAGGGCATTCGGGAAGGCACCAGCAATCCGGCGGTGGCGCTGCCGGCCAATGTGATGGGCTATCCGGAAGCTGTTGCCCAGGCGGTCAGCCAGTTGCGGCTCGCCGGCGTCAGCGGCCCCTATGCGCTGGTGCTGGGTGCTGCGGCCTACACCGCCGTCAGCGGCGGCAGCGACGAGGGTTACCCGGTCTTCCATCATATCGAGCGCATGGTCGATGGCGGCATCATCTGGGCGCCGGCCATCGAAGGTGGGTTCGTGCTCTCCACGCGCGGCGGCGATTTCGAGCTCGATATCGGCCAGGACCTGTCGATCGGCTACCTCTCGCATTCCGGCACGAGCGTCGAGCTTTATCTGCAGGAGACATTCACCTTCCGGCTGCTTACCTCAGAGGCCTGCGTCACGCTGGCACCGCCGCGAAAGTGAACGCGAAGTCGTAACGGCTTGGCCGCAAGAGCGGCCGGGCTACCACTCGGCGAAGGAGCCGTCCTTGTGGCGCCAGATCGGGTTGCGCCAGCGGTGGCCTTCCTTGGCCCGCTCCTTGACATACTCCTCGTCGATTTCGACCCCGAGGCCGGGGCCATCGGGGATGGCGACATAGCCGTCCTCGTAGCGGAAGACGTCCTTGTTGGCGGCATAGTCGAGCAGGTCGTTGGCGGCGTTATAGTGGATGCCGAGGCTCTGCTCCTGGATGAAACAGTTGTAGCTGACGGCATCGAGCTGCAGGCAGGCGGCGAGCGCGATCGGCCCAAGTGGACAGTGCGGCGCGACCGCAATGTCATAGGCTTCGGCCATCGCCGCGATCTTGCGGCATTCGGTGATGCCGCCGGCATGCGACAAGTCGGGCTGGATGATGTCGACGGCGCCTTGCTCGAACACCGACTTGAAGTCCCAGCGGCTGTAGAGCCGCTCGCCGAGCGCGATCGGCGTCGAACCGAGTGCGGCGATCTCCTTCAGGGCATCGCGGTTTTCGCTGAGCACCGGTTCCTCGATGAACATCAGCCGGTACGGCTCCAACTCCTTGACCA
The DNA here is from genome assembly GCF_057784295.1 of Mesorhizobium sp. CNPSo 4688. Taxonomy (NCBI): domain Bacteria; kingdom Pseudomonadati; phylum Pseudomonadota; class Alphaproteobacteria; order Hyphomicrobiales; family Phyllobacteriaceae; genus Mesorhizobium; species Mesorhizobium sp. CNPSo 4688. Next base: position 244,109 of record NZ_JBWLUY010000006.1, on the reverse strand, counting down.
GCATGCGCGCCATCGGCCGGTGGACGCGGCCGTGGAAATCGACGGCGATGCCGATGTTGGGGCCGACGGCCTCGCGCACCATGGCGACGCGCTCGACGGCTGCATCGATCTTGTCGTGGCTGTCGACGATCTGCAGTTCCTCGGTGCCGTTCATCTTCAGCGCCAGGAAGCCGCGCGCGACCACTTCCTTTGCGCCCGCCGCCACTTCCACCGGCCGGTCGCCGCCGATCCAGGAATAGACCTTGATGCTGTCGCGCAATTTGCCGCCGAGCAATTCATGCACGGGAACGCCGAGCGCCTTGCCCTTGATGTCCCACAGCGCCTGATCGATGCCGGCAATGGCGCTCATCAGGATCGGCCCGCCACGGTAGAAGCCGCCGCGATGCATCACCGTCCAATGGTCCTCGATCAGGCGTGGGTCCTTGCCGATGAGGTAGTCGCCAAGCTCCTTGACCGCTGCCTCGACGGTCAGCGCCCGGCCTTCGACGACCGGCTCGCCCCAGCCGGTGACGCCGGCATCGGTCTCGATCTTCAGGAACAGCCAGCGCGGCGGAACGATGTAGGTGGTGAGCGAGATGATTTTCATGCTGGTCTCAGTTGTTCTTGAGTTTCTTGGCGCTGAGGAGATCGCGCGCCGCAAGGTCGAGGATTTTGCTTGCCGCGGCGCGCGCCGCAGGGGCATCGCGCATGCGCAGCGCCTCGACGACTTCGCGATGCGCCGCAACCGCTTCCATGCGCCGTTCGAGCGAAATCGTCGCCGACGCCTCCAGCGAGAATTTCAGGCCGGTGTCGATCAGATTTCCGATCTGGCGGAAGATCGGGTTGTGGCTCGCGGCATAGACGATCTGATGGAAGACAACGTCGGAGCGCGAGAAGGTGGCGGGGTCCTCGCCGGCATCGGCCATGCCGCGCCATGCCGCTTCGAGGTCTGCGATCTCCTGCAGCGTCGCGCGCGTGGCGGCGAGCTCGGCGACCAGCGGTTCGATGGCGCGGCGGGTTTCCAGGATGGCGTCGAACAGCTTGTCGTCCAGCGCATGCGGCGCATGCCAGGCCAGCACTTGCGGGTCGATGATGTTCCAGTTGTCCTGTTCACATACAACTGTGCCGATGCGCGGACGCGACAGCACCAGCCCCTTGGCGGCTAGTACCTTCAGCGCCTCGCGGATGACGGTGCGGCTGACGCCATATTCGACGCCGAGTTCGTTTTCGGTCGGCAGGGACGAGCCGGCTGGATAGCGCCCGGAAAAGATGTCGGAGGCAAGCGCCTTGGTCACATCGGGCATAACGCGCGGACGGCGGGTGGGCGTGTCGCCCTGTAGCTTTTTAGACGTCTCGGTCACCTCAGCCCTCCTCCAAGGCGGCGAAACCGCTGATCTCGCACAACCGGTCCGGCCTTACCGGATGCGGATGATTTGCGCCAGCGATCCCTTGTCTGAGCATGTAGCTTAATTATCATACCAGATCAATTGACGAGTATGATAAAAACAATTAGAGACTCCAGCACCCGGGCCTGAGCGCCCGGCCTATCGCTGGGAGGTAATCATGCGACTTTTAAAGACCGCGCTCGTCGCGGGCGCCCTTGCCGTGCTGTCCGTCACGACCATCGCTGCATATGCTCAGGACACCAAGATCGGTTTCATCGTCAAACAGCCGGAAGAGCCGTGGTTCCAGGACGAATGGAAGTTCGCCGACCAGGCCGCCAAGGAAAAGGGTTTTACGCTGGTCAAGATCGGCGCCGAGGACGGTGAGAAACTGATGTCGGCGATCGACAATCTCGGCGCGCAGGGCGCGCAAGGTTTCATCGTCTGCACACCGGACGTGAAGCTCGGCCCCGGCATCGTCGCCAAAGCGGCCGCCAACAATCTCAAGCTGATGACCGTCGACGACCGTCTGGTCGGCGCCGACGGCAAGGCGCTGGAAGACGTGCCGCATATGGGCATTTCGGCGACCAAAATCGGTGAGGCCGTCGGCCAGGCGATCGTCGACGAAATGAAGGCGCGCGGCTGGAAGGCCGACGAGGTCGGCGCCATTCGCGTCTCCTACGACCAGCTGCCGACCGCCGTCGACCGTGTCGAAGGCGCCATCTCGGTGCTCAAGGCGAACGGCTTCAAGGCCGAGAATATCTTTGATGCGCCGCAGGCCAAGACAGACACCGAGGCAGCGCTCAATGCTGCAACGGTGGTGCTCAATGCCCATGCCGACATCAAGAAGTGGGTCTCCTTCGGCCTCAACGACGAAGCGGTGCTGGGCGCCGTGCGTGCCTCCGAAAGCGTCGGCATTCCGGCTGACGGCATGATCGGCGTCGGCATCGGTGGCGCGGATTCGGCGATCAATGAGTTCAAGAAGCCGACCGCCACCGGCTTTGTCGGCACGGTGATCATCTCGCCGAAGCGGCATGGCTACGAGACGGCGCTCAACATGTATGACTGGGTCGCCAACAACAAGGAACCGGAGAAGCTGATCCTGACCGCCGGTGCGCTCGCCAAGCGCGACGACTACCAGAAGGTCCGCCAGGGTCTCGGCATCGAATAATCCTCCCTGTACAAACAGGCGGCGGCTCATCCCGCCGCCTGTTTGGCATCACGCAGAAGGATCGACGCCAGTGTCCTTTCTCGATTTCTCGCGCATCACCAAGACCTATCCGGGCGTCAAGGCGCTGTCGGACGTCTCGTTCGGCGTCGACAAGGGCGCCGTGCATGGCCTGATGGGTGAGAACGGTGCCGGCAAATCCACGCTGATCAAGATCCTGTCCGGCGATCAGCATGCCGACGAGGGCGAAATCCGCATCGACGGCAAGGTTCAGGCCTATTCATCGACAAGGGACGCCTTCGACAATGGCGTCATCGTCATCCACCAGGAATTGCAGCTGGTGCCGGAACTCACCGTTGCCGAAAATCTCAGCCTCGGCCGTTTTCCCGCCAGCGCCGGCATCATCTCCCGCGCCACGATGCGGGACGATGTCGGCGCCAAGCTGAAATCGGCGGGCATCGACATCGACATCAGCCGCAAGGTCAAGACGCTGTCGATCGGCGAGCGCCAGATGGTCGAGATCGCCAAGGCGATCATGCTCGATGCGCGTGTCATCGCGCTGGACGAGCCGACCTCGTCGCTGTCGTCGCGCGAAAGCGAAATCCTGTTTGCCCTGATCGACCGGCTGCGCGGCGAGGGCAAGGTCATCATCTATGTCTCGCATCGGCTGGACGAAGTGTTCCGCCTCTGCGACAGCCTGACTGTGCTGCGCGACGGCAAGCTTGCGGCGCATCACGCATCGCTGAAGGATGTCACGCGCGACCAGGTCGTCGCCGAAATGGTCGGCCGCGAAATTTCTGATATCTGGGGTTTTCGTCCGCGCGCATCCGGCAATGTTCGGCTGAAGGTCGACGCTCTCTCCGGTTCAAAACTGAAGACGCCGGCAAGCTTCGAGGCGCGGGCCGGCGAGATCGTCGGTTTCTTCGGCCTGATCGGGGCGGGGCGCTCTGAGCTGATGCGACTGGTGTTTGGCGCCGACCCGCGCTCGGGCGGCACCATCAGTGTCGACGGCAAAATCGTCCATGCCGCCGATCCGCATGACGCGATCCGCGCCGGCATCGTGCTGTGCTCGGAAGACCGCAAGCATGACGGCATCATCCAGGGCCGCTCGATCGAGGAGAACATCAACATCTCGTCGCGGCGCCATCACACGCGTTTCGGTGTGCTGAACCGCGCCAGCGAGATCGCCACCGCCGAGACTTTCATCAAGAAGCTCAAGGTGCGCACGCCGTCGCGCAAGCAGGACATCATCAACCTGTCCGGCGGCAACCAGCAGAAGGTCATCCTGGGTCGCTGGCTATCGGAGCAGGGCGTGCGGGTGCTCATCGTCGACGAGCCGACGCGCGGCATCGATGTCGGCGCCAAAGCGGAAATCTATGAACTGCTCTACCAGCTTGCCGAGGACGGCATGGCGATCGTCGTGGTCTCGTCCGAACTGCCGGAGGTGATGGGCATTTGCGACCACATCCTGGTGATGTGCGGCGGACGCATCAGCGCCGAACTTACGCGCGACCAGTTCGCCGAAAAGGCGATCCTGGCCGCCGCTCTTCCCGATCAGAAAACACCTGACGCGATCGCATCCTGAGGATATTGCCATGACCGACCAGCTGAAGAAAATCCTGCTCGGCGAACAGGGCCTCGTCGTCATCTTTATCGTCGCCTTCGCGCTGGTGTCAGCTCTGGTGCCGAACTTCCTTACCGACCGCAACATGCTTGGCCTGCTGCAGTCGGTGGTCACCGTCGGCATCGTCGCCTGCACCATGATGTTCTGCCTCGCAGCGCGCGACTTCGACCTGTCGGTCGGTTCCATCGTCGCCTTTGCCGGCATGGTCGCTGTGATGGCGTCGAACTATACCGGCTCGATCGTGCTCGGCTTGCTGGCAGCCATCGTCTGCGGCGCCTTCGTCGGCTTCATCAATGGCGTCGTCATCGCCAAATTCCGCATCAACGCGCTGATCACGACACTGGCCACCATGCAGATCGTGCGCGGCTTCGCGCTGATTGCATCCGACGGCCGCGCGGTCGGCATCAACAGCCCGGATTTCTACCAGCTGGCGCTGTCGAAGCTGCTCGGCATTCCGACGCCGGTCTGGGTATTGGCCGTGCTGTTCTGCGTCTTCGGCTTCGTGCTCAACCGCACCGTCTTCGGCAAGAACACGCTGGCCATTGGCGGCAATCCCGAGGCCTCGCGCCTTGCCGGCGTCAATGTCGACTGGACGCGCATCTGGATTTTCGCGCTGCAAGGCGTGGTCTGCGGCATCGCCGGCATCCTTTTGGCCTCGCGCATCACGTCGGGCCAGCCCAATGCGGCGGTCGGGCTTGAACTCTCGGTCATCTCGGCCTGCGTGCTCGGCGGCGTCTCGCTCGCCGGCGGCCGTGCCACCATGTCGGGCGTCATCGTCGGCGTGCTGATCATGGGTATCGCCGAAAACGCCATGAACCTGCTCAACATCCCGGCCTTCTACCAGTACATTGTGCGCGGCGTGATCCTGCTGCTCGCCGTGCTGCTCGACAATCTGCGTTCGTCGGCACTGGGCCGGCGCTGACCATCTTCCAGGGGAGTGACAGCGATGGCTGAGCGCCTGTCCGGCAAACGCATCTTCCTGACCGGCGCCGCGCAAGGCATCGGGCTTGCCATTGCCGAGGCCTGCCTGGCCGAGGGAGCAAAGCTGTTCCTGGTCGACCGCGACGGTGCGCTGCTCAACAAGACGGTCGCCGGTCTTGCCGCGCCCCGGGGGCATGTCGGGCACGTTGCAGCTGACATCAGCGACGGGGCCGCGATTGCCGCAGCGGTTAGACAAGCAGCCGATGCAATCGGGCCGATCAACGCGCTGATCAACAATGCCGGGATGAATGTGTTCTCGACGCCGCTCGAGGCGAGCGAGGAGGAGTGGAACCGCAATTTCGACGTCAACGTCAAAGGCGCCTGGAACTGCGCCAAGGCGGCGCTGCCGGGCATGATTTCAAGCGGCGGCGGGGCGATCCTCAACATCGCCTCGACGCACGGCTTCACCATCATTCCGCACACATTTCCTTATCCGGTCGCCAAGCACGCACTGCTTGGCCTGACCAAATCGCTGGCGCTGGAATATGCCGGGCAAGGCGTGCGCGTGAACGCGCTGGCGCCCGGCTATGTCGAGACGCAGAAGGCGACCGATTACTGGAACAGTTTTGCCGATCCGGCGGCGGCGCGCGCCAAGACGCTGGCGCTGCATCCCGGCGGCCGCATCGCCTCGGCGCGCGAGATCGCGCTTGCCGCTGTGTTCATGATTTCCGACGAGTGCCCGTTCATGAACGCGGCGACCCTGGTCGTCGATGGCGGGCTCAGCCAGCTGCAGCATCCCGCCTGAACGCTGCGAAATAACCAAGAGACGATCGCAGATGGAGCGAGCATTGCGATTAGAAACGCTCGCGATAGTCGCGCGGGTTGGTGCCCAGCACGCGTAGGAAACCGCGCCGCATCGTTTCTTCCGAGCCGAAACCGCAGCGGCGTGCCGTCTGGTTGACGGGCTGGCCGTGCTCCAGCATCCGTCGCGCCGCCTCGATGCGGATCTCCTCAATGGCGCGGGCGGGTGTCCGGCCGGTGGCCTCGCGATAGCGCCGCGAGAAGCTGCGCGGGCTCATATTGGCGTGGTCGGCCAGTTGCGCCAGCGACAGGTCGCCGGCCAGGTTTTCGAGGATCCAACCATGCAGCCGATCGAAGCGCCCATCGCCTTGCTGCAGCTTGAGGGTCTGGCTGAATTGCGCCTGGCCGCCGGGGCGTTTCAGGAAGACCACCAACTCGCGCGCCACCGCCAGCGCCGTGTGCCGGCCAAGGTCGGCCTCGACGAGGGAGAGGGCGAGATCGATCCCCGCCGTTACACCGGCGGACGTCCAGACATTGCCGTCGCGGATGAAGATCGGATCGGGTTCGAGGCGGACTGCCGGAAAGCGCCGGGCGAACTCCGCGCAGCGTCCCCAGTGGGTCACGGCGCGGCGGCCGTCGAGCAGGCCCGCCTGCGCCAGCAGCATGGCGCCGCTGCAGACCGAGGCGGTTCGCGTGGCATCGCGCGAGCGGCAGGCGATCCACTGGACCAGCCCGGGATCGTCGCAGGCCGCGTTGACGCCCCATCCGCCGGGCACGATCAACGTATCGATCTCACCTCCGTGTGTCGGCAGCGCCGCGGTCTCCAGCACGAGCCCGGCCGATGTTCGGATCCGCGGCGAGGCTGCGACGACCACGACCTCGTAGGGCACCGGTTCGCCGGCCTGCCTCTTGAAGTCGTTAGCGCTGGCAAAGACCTGAAGCGGTCCACTGACATCGAGGAGCTGGATGTCGGGATAGGCAAGCACTTCGATACGGCGCATCGGGTTTGGCCTGAAACGAGGGATGAATGGCAATCGCGCCAAAGCATGATGCCGTAGATTGGCTGAAGTCAACCCACGGAGATTTCCATGCCCCTGCGTTTCGGCATCCTCGTATTCCCCAACGTGCAACAGCTCGATCTCACCGGTCCCTACGAAGTCATGGCATCGGCCAAGGGCGCGGAAGTGGAATTGATCTGGAAGGATCGCAACCCGGTGATGTCCTCGACACGGCTGTCTCTCACGCCGACCGCGACCTTCGACGATTGCCCGCCGCTCGACGTGCTGTGCATTCCAGGCGGAGGCGGGGCCAACCCACTGCTGGAGGACCAGACAGTCCTCGATTTCGTGTGGGAGCGCGCAGCGCAGGTGCGCTACATCACCTCGGTGTGCAGCGGCGCCCTGGTGCTCGGCGCGGCCGGGCTGCTCAGGGGCAAGCGGGCGACGACGCACTGGTATGCGCATGATTTCCTTGAAGAGTTCGGGGCGATCCCCGTCGATGAGCGTATCGTGGAGGACGGCAAGCTGATCACCGCCGGCGGCGTCACTTCCGGGATCGATTTCGGGCTGGCGCTGGTTGCGAGGCTGCTCGGGCAGGAGGAGGCCGAGATCGTGCAGCTCTCGCTCGAATATGCGCCTGCGCCTCCTTTCCGGTCGGGCACGCCCGCCGAGGCTTCGGCTGCCGTACTGGCGCAGGCAAAAGAGCGCCTCTCGGGCTCGAGGCGGGTTCGCGAGGAGATGTTTGCGCGCTGGCGCGCCGCCCGCGAGGCCGCCGAACCGGCGCGCATCCACGGCTGAAGCGGCATGGCCGAGGGCGCACATGGTCGTCCCTCGGCTCATGCGTTTCCGCTGTTGACACGTTCCTTCGTCTGTGCAGGAATTGGTTGGACCATTGAACCACTTTGAGTTTGCACAGGCGTGACCGAATTCAGCCTTCCGCCGATCCAGACGACGGCCCGCGACGATGCGGTGCTGAAGGCGTTGGCCGGCTTTGTCATGCGCGAAAAGCTGGAACCCGGTGAAAAACTGCCGACCGAACGCATCCTCGCTGAGCGCCTCAAGGTCAGCCGCAACACGGTGCGCGAGGCGCTGACGCGCTGGGAAGGGCTTGGCCTGGTCGAGCGCCGGCAAGGCTCGGGCACCTACCTCAAGGCCGCCGTCTCGCTCGACATGCTGCACATGCCGCTGACGCTCGCCGGCGGCAATGATTTCACCGGCCTGATGCGCACGCTGGAAATCCGCCGCGCGCTCGAAGCCGAAGCCGCCGCGCTTTGCGCTGTCCGCGCCGACGAGGACGACCTCGCCGAGATCGAGCGCAAGCTCGACATCATGGAAGACGCCTTTAAGATGCGCGCCGGCATGTCGTCGGAAGAGGACTGGGAGTTCCACCAGGCGATCTACCGCGCCTCCGGCAATCCGCTGTTCGAGCAGATCATCGCCGCCATGCACGAGCTGTTCCACCGCTTCTGGGAGCATCCGCTTGGCGTGCGCGATTTCGGCCATGCCAGCTTCCCCTACCACCGCACCATCTTCAATTGCATCGCCGCGCACGACCCGGAAGGCGCCCGGGCGGAGGCGCTGAAGCTGATCGCTACCGTCGAGGACGACCTGAAGCGCGGCGCGGCCAACCTCAAACTTTCAGACCGCAAATGAACGAGCACAGCTTCGACCCAGGCACTTCCGGCACCGACTATCTCGCGGAGGCGGCGACGCTGCTGGCGCATGACGATCCGTTCCCCGGCAATGCCGTGGTGCCGCCGATCTACCAGACCTCGCTGTTCACCTTCGGCAGCTATGCCGAGATGGCCGACACCTTTGCCGGCCGCCGCAAGCAGCCGATCTATTCGCGCGGCGACAATCCGACGGTGATGGAGTTCGAGGCGCGCGTCGCAGCCCTTGAAGGTGCTGAAGCCGCGCGCGGCTTCAGCAGCGGCATGGCGGCAATCAGCTCCACGCTGCTTGCCTTCGTCGGCGCCGGCGAGCGCATCGTCGCCGTGCGCAACTGCTATGGCGACGCCTACCGGCTGTTCGAGCGGCTGTTCCCGCGTCTGAACATCAAGGTGGACTATGTCGACGGCTCCGATCCGGACGCGATCGCGGCGGCGCTGCCCGGCGCTAAACTGCTTTATCTGGAAAGCCCGACCTCGATGATGTTCGAGCTGCAGGACATCGCGCATCTGGCGCGGCTGGCGAAAGAGCAGGGCATCGTCACCACCATCGACAATTCCTGGGCGACGCCGGTGTTCCAGAAACCGATCCTGCACGGCGTCGACCTCGTGCTGCACTCGGCCTCCAAATATCTCGGCGGCCACAGCGACACCGTCGCCGGCGTGGTGGCGGGCTCGGCCGCCCACATCAAGCACATCAACGATCAGACCTACTCCCAGCTCGGCGCCAAGCTGTCGCCTTTCGAGGGCTGGCTGCTGCTGCGCGGCCTGCGCACGCTGCCGTTGAGGCTGCCGCATCACATGAAGAGCGGGCTCACCATCGCCGAGCGGCTGAAGGCGCATGACAAGGTCGAGCGGGTCAATCATCCCGCCTATTCCAACCATCCCGGCAAGAAGACGCTTGCCGGCTATGCCGGGCTGTTCTCCTTCGAGGTGACGGAGGATGTCGACATTCCGGTTTTCGTCGATGCGCTGAAATTCTTCCGCATCGGCGTCAGCTGGGGCGGCCATGAAAGCCTGGTCGTGCCGGCAAAAGCCTCGCTCGAGCAGACGCCGGGTCTGAATTCGATGGCGCGCTTCGGCGTCAGCCCCCGAACCATCCGCTTCAATGTCGGATTGGAAAGCGTCGAGGACCTCTGGGCCGACATCGCCCAGGCCTTCGACAAAGCAAAAAAATAACTGGGTTCAAAATGGGAGTTCTGAACATGAGAAGACTGACAGTCATGCTTGCCACTGCTGCCGGCCTGGCGATTTCCGCCAGCGGCGCGCTGGCCGACACCACACTCAAGCTGGTCGAGGTCATCACCAGCCCGCAGCGCACCGAATTCCTGAAGAAGCAGATCGCCGAGTTCGAGGCCGCCAATGCGGGCGTCAAGGTCGAGGTGGTCTCGCTGCCCTGGGGCCAGGCGTTCGAGAAATTCCTCACCATGGTGCAGGCCGGGGATACGCCCGACATCGTCGAGATGCCGGAGCGCTGGATGGGCCTCTATGCCACCAACGGCCAGCTCGAGGATCTCGGCCCCTACATGGCCAAATGGGACGACGCCAAGACGCTCGGCGAGCGCGCCAAGCAGTTCGGCTCGACCGTCAACAACACCCAGTTCATGATCCCCTACGGCTATTATGTGAACGCGCTGTTCTGGAACAAGAAGCTGTTCAAGGAAGCCGGTCTCGACGGCCCGCCGGCGACGCTCGACGACTTCATCGCCGACTCCAAGAAGATCTCCGCCATTCCGGGCAAATACGGCTATTGCTTGCGCGGCGGCCCGGGCGCCTTCAACGGCATGCACATGTTCATGAACATCGCTCAGGGCAAGGGCGGCTACTTCAACGAGGACGGCACCTCGACCATCAATGAGGAAGGCTCGGTCAAGGGCCTGCAGATGCTGGCCGACATGTACAAGGACGGGCTGGCGCCGAAGGATGCGGTGAGCTGGGGCTTCAACGAGACCGTCACCGGTTTCTATTCCGGCACCTGCGCCATGCTCAACCAGGATCCGGATGCGCTGATCGGCATTGCCGACAAGATGAGCGCCGACGATTTTGCCGTGGCGCCGCTGCCGGTCGGACCGAGCGGCAAATCCTATCCGACGCTGGGCTATGCCGGCTGGGCGATGTTTGCCAATTCGCAGCACAAGGACGATGCCTGGAAGCTGATGGCGACGCTGCTGTCGCCCAAGGACAATCTGGAGTGGGCCAAGGAAGTCGGCGTCGTGCCGATCCATAATGGCGCCGACCAGGATGCCCATTTCAAGACCGAGCAGTTCAAGGGCTGGTTCACCGAGCTCAGCGACACCTCCAAATATGAAATGGTGACGCCGCCGACGCATCTGGAGAACCTCGGCAACTTCGTCGACCAGGTGGCGATCAAGAATTTCCAGGAAGTGCTGCTCGGCCAGAAGTCGGCCAAGGACGTTGCCGATCAATGGGCTGCGTTCCTGACCAAGGAACAGCAGGACTGGCTGGCCAAGAACAAAAAGTAGGCGCCGCCTTCTTCTTCCTTCTCCCCGTTTACAGGGAGAAGGCGGGATGAGGGGCTGTGCAAGCACCCCAAGGCTGGCGCTGCCCCTCATCTGCCTGCTCGTCCTCCGCCGCAGCTGCGTTGCAGCTTCGGAGGGTGGACCGACATCTTTCCCCGTAAGTGGGGACGACGCTTGGTCGCCAATCCCGGCGCTCCTCGAGGAGACGATTTAGCACCCGATGACCTATGCCGTGTCCGAAATACGATCCGCCGGCCGGCCGCGAAAGAAGCGGCTGACGCATGCCGCCATCGAACCCTGGCTTTATCTCAGCCCGGCGATCGTTCTGCTCGTCGTGGTGCTGTTGGTGCCGTTGATCATCGGCATCAGCTATTCCTTCCGCAAATTCTCCGCGTTCAAATCCGAATATGTCGGTCTCGGGCAGTATCAGGCGATGCTGACCGACCAGGTGCTGGGGCAGGCGCTGGTCAACACGCTGTGGTGGACCGTCGCCAGCCTGTTCTTCCAGTTCTTCCTCGGGCTGGGTCTCGCGCTGCTGCTCGACAAGCCGTTCATTGGCCGCAAGTTCGTCCAGGCGGTGGTGTTCCTGCCCTGGGCGGTGCCGTCTTTCCTGTCTGGCTTGACCTGGGCCTGGCTCTTCAATCCGATCATCGGGCCGCTGCCGCATTGGCTGTTTGCCCTCGGGCTGAAGGCCGAGCCGACCAATGTGCTTTCCGATCCCGCCACCGCCATGTGGGGGCCGATCATCGCCAACATCTGGTTCGGCATCCCCTTCTTCGCCATCACGCTGCTGGCGGCGCTGAAGTCGATCCCTTCGGAATTGCATGAGGCGGCGGCCATCGATGGCGCTTCGCCCTGGCAGCGCTTCACCAAGGTAACGCTGCCTTTCCTGGCGCCGACCATCGTCATCACCGTCATGCTGCGCACGATCTGGATCGCCACCTTCGCCGATCTGATCTTCGTCATGACCGAAGGCGGGCCGGCGGGCTCGACCAGTACGGTGCCGGTCTACATCTATGTCAGCGCCTTCAAGTCGCTGGACAAGGGCTATGCCTCGGCGGTCGCGGTGCTTCTGCTGGTCTTGCTCATCGCCTATGCGATCGCGCTGATCGCCATCCGCCGCTTGCTGGTGAGGCACGTCTGATGATCGCCGGACGCTCCACCTCCTCGCGCATCTTCAGCGGCATCGGCCTCTACGCCGCGATTGCGGCCTACATGATCTTCGCGCTGTTCCCGATTTTCTGGACGCTGAAGATTTCTGTGACGCCGGAGCGGCTGCTCTATTCCGAAGGCATCACTTTGTGGCCCTCGGAAACGACATTCCACAACTTCATCACCGTGCTCGAAGCCTCTGATTTCCCGCGCTATTTCCTCAACAGCGTCATCGTCTCGGTGTCGACGGCAGCCTTCGTCACCATCATCGCCACGCTCGCCGGCTACGCCATGTCGCGCTTCACCTTCCGCGGCAAGGCGACATTGGCGATCATGCTTTTGCTGACGCAAACCTTCCCGCTGGTGATGGTCATCCCGCCGATCTACCGCGTCATGGGCGAGCTTGGCCTGACCAACAGTCTGGTCGGGCTGATCATCATCTACACCGCCTTCAACACCGCCTTCGCCACCTTCCTGATGCAGTCCTTCTTCGACGGCATTCCGAAGGACTTGGAAGAAGCGGCGATGATCGACGGCTGCACCCGTGCGCAGGCAATGCGCAAGGTGATCGTGCCGCTGACCTTGCCCGGCATGGGCGCAACGCTCGGCTTCGTCTTCACCGCCGCCTGGAGCGAATTGCTGTTCGCGCTGATGCTGATCTCCAGCGACGACCAGAAGACGTTTGCCGTCGGGCTGCTCACCTATATCGGCAAGTTCGCCGTCGACTGGGGGCAGATGATGGCGGCGTCGATCCTGGCGCTGATCCCGGTCTGCATCTTCTTCGCCTTCCTGCAACGCTATCTCGTCACCGGCCTGACCGCCGGCGCGGTCAAAGGATAATCGATGGCTTCCGTCACGCTGCAAAACGTCGAGAAGGACTACGGTTCGCTGCGCATCCTGCACGGCGTCGATCTCGAAATCGCCGATGGCGAATTCGTCGTGTTGGTCGGCCCGTCCGGCTGCGGCAAGTCGACTCTGTTGCGCATGATCGCCGGGCTGGAGGAGGTTTCCGGCGGCGAGATCCGCATCGGCGAGCGGCTGGTCAATGACGTAGCACCCAAGGACCGCGACATTGCCATGGTGTTCCAGTCCTACGCGCTTTACCCGCATATGGATGTGTCATCGAATATGGGCTTCAGCCTGCTGCTCAAGAAGGCGGAGAAGACGACGATCGACGGCAGGGTCGGGGCGGCCGCCAAGCGGCTCGGCCTCGACAGTTTCCTCGGCCGGCTGCCGCGGCAATTGTCCGGGGGCCAACGCCAGCGCGTGGCCATGGGCCGCGCCATCGTGCGCGATCCCAAAGTGTTCCTCTTCGACGAACCGCTCAGCAATCTCGACGCCAAGCTGCGGGTGCATATGCGCGCCGAGATCAAGGCGCTGCACCAGCAGCTGAAAACCACTTCGGTCTATGTCACGCACGACCAGATCGAAGCCATGACCATGGCCGACCGCATCGTCGTCATGCATGACGGCTATGTCCAACAGGTCGGCCATCCGCTCGAACTTTACGACCGGCCGGTCAACACCTTCGTCGCCGGCTTCATCGGCTCGCCCGGCATGAACTTTTTGCCGGCGACGGTCGCCAAGGGTGGCAAGGTCGATGCGGTGCTGGCCGACGGCCAGAAGCTGAGATTGCCTGATGGTCTGCCGCTCAAGGATGGCGACAAGCTCACCGTCGGGCTGCGGCCGGAACACATCCAGCTCGTCGACGACGGAGCGCTCAAGGCCGAGGTCGAGGTGGTCGAGCCGCTCGGTCTGTCGACGCAGTTCTATGTCAGGTTCGCGGGGCAGCTGGTCTGCGTCTTCGTCATGGGGCGCAGCACTATCCGGCCGGGCGACACGGTGCGGCTGTCCGCCGATCCGGCGGCGCTGCACCTGTTCGATCCGGAAAGCGGCAACCGCATCGGGTGAGAGTGCCTGAAGTCCCTCCTTACCGGTGGTTGCCCAGGCTGGCATACATGCCGGTGGTGCGGAACTGCGTCGGGTTGATGCCGTAGAGCCGGCGGAAGACTTTCGAAAAATAGTTGGCGTCCTCGAACCCGCACAATATGGCGACCTCCTTGACCGGCAGGAAATCGGCCCTGGTCAGAAGTTTCGCTGCCCGCTGCAGCCGCTGCTGCAGCACGAATTCGGCAGGCGGAATGCCTTCGCTTTCGGCGAAGCACCGCGAGAAATGCGCGCGGCTGAGGCCGCTGATCTGGACGAGATCGGCCACCGGCAAGGGCTTGTCGAGATTGGCGTTGATATGGTCGATCACCGGCTGCATGGCGCTCTGTTTCTCGGTGAAGGCGTGCGAGCCGAAGACATCGTCGTAAAGCGCCATCGCCGCCTCGTAGGCGATCGCCGAAGCAGCGCCCGGCGAAGCGCCGCCCTTGATCAGGCGCAGGCTGCAATCGGCGAGATGATCGATCGTCTCCGGCTGCAGCCGGAACACCGGGCCGGAGACGCTGAGAATGGATTTGTGGATGCGCAGCGCCTCTTCGCCATTCATCGAGATCCAGAAATATTCCCAGCGGTCGCCTTTCTCCAGCCAGTAGCGATGGTTGTGCGGCACCAGAACCAGCAGCGTGTCGTTCGCCTGCAGGCGGTAGTTGCGGTTTTCGTAGCGCAGCTGGCCAGTGCCGCTGATAGTGTGCTGCAGCACGGTAAATGGTGTCTGGCCGCGCTTTCGCCCATCCCAGTCGTAGGTGACACCCTCGCGCACCTCATAGCCGGTGCTGGTCGGCATGGCATGCAGGCGCTGGCGGCCGCGCGGCAGCGAGATGGTGCGCATCAACTGTCCGTTCGCGATCAGGTCACGCAGCACAAAATTACCCTCGAAAGCATAAACGTTCTCTGGCCGCGCCCTGGAATAACGGCATAATCCAAATCCTGAGAACGCGAAAGACCCGCGGTCGAGGAGCGGGCGGGAGGAGAATGAGCCGGAATTCCGGCTCGAATGGCATGCGCGCCACGGCGCGCCGCCATGCGCTCCTCCGTTGCTCCTTGCCTGGCATTCGACTGGATCGAGGTGAAGGTGATGAGTTTCAAAATCGCTATTATCGGCGCCGGTAGTGTCGGCTTCACCAAAAAGCTGTTCACCGACATTTTGTGCGTTCCGGAATTCGCCGACATCGAATTCGCGCTGACCGATCTCAGCGAGCACAATCTCGGGATGATCAAGGCGATCCTCGACCGCATCGTCGAGGCCAACAGTCTGCCGACAAAGGTCACCGCGACCACCGACCGCCGCAAGGCGCTCGAAGGCGCGCGCTATGTCATCAGCTGCGTGCGGGTCGGCGGGCTCGAAGCCTATGCCGACGACATCCGCATTCCCTTGAAATACGGCATCGACCAGTGCGTCGGTGACACGATCTGCGCCGGCGGCATCCTCTACGGCCAGCGCAACATTCCGGTCATCCTCGACTTCTGCAAGGACATATTGGAGGTCGCCGAGCCGGGCGCCAAATTCCTCAATTATGCCAACCCGATGGCGATGAACACCTGGGCGGCGATCGAGTACGGCAAGGTCGACACGGTCGGCTTGTGCCACGGCGTCCAGCACGGCGCCGCACAGATCGCCGAAGTGCTCGGCGCCAAATCGCATGGCGAACTCGACTATGTCTGCTCCGGCATCAACCATCAGACCTGGTTCATCGATCTGCGCCTCAACGGCCGCAGAATAGGCAAGGACGAACTGGTCGCCGCCTTCGAGGCGCATCCGGTGTACTCGCAGCAGGAGAAACTGCGTATCGACGTGCTGAAGCGCTTCGGTGTCTACTCAACCGAAAGCAACGGCCATCTTTCCGAATATCTGCCCTGGTATCGCAAGCGGCCGGACGAAATCACCCGCTGGATCGACATGTCCGACTGGATCCACGGCGAGACCGGCGGCTACCTCCGCTATTCCACCGAAACGCGCAACTGGTTCGAGACGGAGTATCCGCAGTTCCTCGAAGCGGCGTCGCAGCCGATCGATCCGGCCAAGCGCTCCAACGAGCATGCCAGCCGCATCCTCGAAGCGCTGGAGACCAACCGCGTCTATCGCGGTCATTTCAACGTCAAGAACACCGGCATCATCACCAATCTGCCGCAGGACGCCATCATCGAGTCGCCTGGCTTCGTCGACCGCTTCGGCATCAACATGGCTTCCGGCATCACGCTGCCGGAAGCGTGCGCGGCCACCTGCATTTCGTCGATCAACGTCCAGCGCATGTCGGTGCATGCGGCGATATCAGGTGACATCGACCTGTTGAAACTCGCCGTGCTGCACGATCCGCTGGTGGGTGCGGTGTCGACGCCGGAAGAGGTTTGGCAGATGGTCGACGAGATGGTCGTCGCCCAGGCGCGTTGGCTGCCGCAATACGCCGAGGCCGTGCCGTCGGCCAAGGAACGGCTTTCGAAATCGAAGGTGAAGACCCGCGACTGGGCGGGCGCGGCGCGGCGCAATGTGCGCTCGATCGAGGAGCTGCGCGCCGAGAAGACGGCACTGAAACAGGCCGGCTGAAATGCTTGCGGCGAACCGCGGGAGGCCGGTTCGCCAATCAGCCGTCGTGAAGTGATGCAGGCAGCAGCAGACGTCGAAACATCTGGGAGGAGACTATGAGGAACTTTCGCAGAATTCGCATTCTCGCCGGGCGAAGAATTGGCATTCTCGCCGGCATGGCGCTGAGCGTCTCGGCATCGGCGCTCAGCAGCGCATACGCATCGGAGCCGACCGTGCCGCCGGTGCCGGCGCAGTTTCCAGCCGAGGGCAAGATCAAATATGTCGCCCGCGATTCCATCCTGGAATTCAAGGCGCTGCCCGAATATCACGAGCCCGACTGGGTCACCGAAAAATACGTCAAGACCGGCAAGCTGCCACCGGTCAAGGATCGCCTGCCGAAGGAGCCGCTGGTGTTCAAGACCAGCAACATGCCGGACGGCATCGGCGTCTATGGCGACACCATGCGCCACGTCATTGGCGGCCGGCCGGAGGGCTGGAACTATGGCGCCGGCCAGACGCAAGGATGGGGCGGCATCGACATCGGCCTCTCCGAATGCCTGACGCGCACCGCGCCCTTGTTCCAGGTCGAGGCCAAGGACACCGAACCGCTGCCGAACCTCGCCAAAAGCTGGGACTGGTCGAAGGACGGCCACACGCTGACGATGCACCTGGTCGAAGGCGCCAAATGGTCTGACGGCGTTGCGTTCAATGCCGACGATGTCATGTTCTACTGGGACGACGAAGTGGTCGATCCCAATGTCTCGCCGCTAAACGGCGCCACAGCGGAAACCTTCGGTGTCGGCACGACGCTGAAGAAGATCGACGACTACACCGTCGAATGGACGTTCAAGGACGCCTTTCCCAAGCAGTATCTCTATGCCATGGCCTATGGCACTTTCTGCCCCGGCCCCGCGCATATATTGAAACCGCAGCATCCGAAATATTCGAAGAACACCTACGATCAGTTCAAGAATGCGTTCCCGCCGGAATATATGAATATGCCGGTGATGGGCGCCTGGGTGCCGGTGGAGTATCGGCCCGATGACATCATCGTCCTTCGCCGCAATCCCTACTACTGGAAGGTCGACGAGAAGGGGAACCAACTGCCCTATCTCAACGAGCTGCACTATAAGCTGTCGACCTGGGCCGACCGCGATGTCCAGGCTGTTGCCGGAGCCGCCGATTTCTCCAATCTCGAGCAGCCGGAAAACTTCGTCGCTTCGCTGAAGCGCGCGGCGGACAAGGACGCACCGGCCCGGCTCGCCTTCGGCCCGCGCCTGATCGGCTACAATCTGCGCATGAATTTCTCCGCCAATGGCTGGGGCAACCCGGACGAACGCGGTCAGGCGATCCGCGAGCTCAACCGCAATGAGGACTTCCGCAAGGGCATCACCATGGCGCTCGACCGCAAGGCGCTCGGCGACTCGCTGGTCAAGGGTCCGTTCACCGCCATCTACCCCGGCGGCTTTTCTTCCGGCACCAGCTTCTATGACCGCAACTCGACCGTCTACTACCCCTTCGATCTCGAAGGCGCCAAGGCGGAGCTCGCCAAGGCCGGCCTCAAGGATACGGACGGCGACGGTATCGTGAACTTCCCAGCCGGCACCGCCGGCGGCAAGGATGTCGAGATCGTGATGCTGGTCAACAACGACTACACCACCGACAAGAGCCTTGCGGAAGGCGTCGTCGCGCAGATGGAGAAGCTGGGCTTGAGGGTCGTGCTCAACGGCCTCAATGGCACCCAGCGCGATGCCACGCAATATTCCGGCCGCTTCGACTGGCTGATCCGGCGCAACGAGCAGGAGTTGACCTCCGTCGTGCAGAATACTGTGCAACTCGCTCCCGTCGGCCCCAAGACCAGTTGGGATCACCGCGCGCCGGAAAGCGGCCAGGTCGACCTGATGCCTTTCGAAAAGGATCTCGTCGACATCGTCAACAAGTTCGTCTCCTCGTCAGACAATGACGAGCGCGCCAGCCTGATGAAGGAGTTCCAGAAGATCTCGACCGAGCATGTCTACAATGTCGGCCTAACGGAATATCCCGGCGCCTTGATCATCAACAAGCGCTTCTCCAACATTCCGCAGGGAACGCCGATCTTCATGTTCAATTGGGCCGAGGATTCGATCGTGCGCGAACGCGTGTTCGTCGCGGCCGACAAGCAGCAGAAATACGAACTCTTTCCCGAGCAGCTTCCCGGCAAGCCCGGCGACAAGGGTCCGACAAACTGAGTTACCTCCCCTGGCTGACGCCCGGCCGCGCTGCACGCGCGGCCGGGACGGAGTAAGGTCAGCGGCAGAGAATCCCGAAACCTGCAACGAGGAGGCGAGACGGTGCTGCGATTCCTGGCCATGCGCATAGCATCGGCGTTACCGGTTATGGTCATCCTGAGCCTGGTCACCTTCGCCATTATCCAGGCGCCGCCGGGCGACTATGCCGACTATATCCGCTCGCAGCTCATCAACCAGGGCGGCGCGTCTTTTGCCGAAGCCGACGCGCAAGCGCAGGCCTACCGCGTCGAGCATGGTCTCGATAAACCGCTGCCGGTTCAGTACGTGAACTGGATCGCCGGCATCGTCACCCGCGGCGATTTCGGCTACAGCCTCTACTACAACAAGCCGGTCGCCGCCGTGGTCGGCGAACGGCTGCCGCGCACACTGCTGCTGGCGCTGGTCTGCCATCTGCTCGCTTCGGTGCTCGGCATCAGCTTCGGCATCTGGGCGGCAACCCGGCAGTACACCTGGATCGACTCGACGCTGTCGGCCATCTCCTTCCTCGGCATGACCGTGCCGCGCTTCCTGATGGCGCTGATCATCCTCTATCTCATGGTCTTCCAGTTCAACGTGTCGGAGATCGGCAGCTTCTTTTCGCCGCAATATGGCGGCGCGCCGTGGTCGTGGGCGAAGTTTGCCGACCTCGTCAAACATGTCTGGCCGGTGGTGGCGATCGCCACCTTTGGCGGGCTCGCCTACAATATGCGCGTCATGCGCGGCAATCTGCTCGATACGCTCAACGCCCAGTATGTCGAGACGGCCAAGGCCAAGGGGCTTACCGGCGCTGCCGTCGTCATGCGCCATGCCGTACCCAACGCGCTGCACCCGCTCATCATGTATCAGGGTGTGGTGCTGCCCTACATGCTGACAGGCGAGATCGAGACGGCGATCATCTTCGCGCTGCCGACGGTCGGGCCGGCGATTGTCGGTTCGATGGCGGTCGGCGACGTCTATGTCACGGCGACGTTCATGATGGTGCTTTCGGCAACGCTGATCGTCGGCAACATCATCGCCGACATGCTGCTTGCGCTGCTTGACCCGCGCGTGCGCCAGTTCGGGGAGAGCTAGATGCTGGCACGCGACCCATCCCCGCCGCCGCCGGCCGAAGCAACAGCGATTCCGACACCGCGCGGCAATGAAAGCTATATGGCGCTGGTCTGGCGCCGGCTGCGGCGCTCCTGGACCGGCATGGCCGGGCTGATTCTTGTCGTGCTTCTAGTGCTGATGGCGCTGTTTGCCGATTTCTTCGCGCCGATGGACCCCAAGGCGACCGATGTCGGTTTCGCTCCGCCGCAGGTGATGAGTTTTCACGACAAGGACGGCAATTTCGTGCTCCAGCCGCGGGTCTATGCGCTGGCGGATTCGGCTGACCTCGACCCGGTCACCTTCCAGCCGGTCGTCGGGCCGGACTACGAGCATCCGCGCCTGCTCGGCTTCTTCGTTAGGGGTGCCGAGTACCGGCTGCTGGGGCTGATCCCCGCCAACCGCCATTTCTTCGCCTCGACCGACGGCCTACCGGTGCATTTCCTCGGCACCGACAAATTCGGCCGGGATGTGCTGTCGCGGGCTATCCAGGGTTCGCGCGTTTCGCTGATGATCGCGCTGACGGTAGTGTTCATCATCACCGTCATCGGCACCACGGTCGGCATGGTCTCGGGCTATTTCGGCGGCCGGTTCGACGTCTGGGTGCAGCGCTTCGTCGAACTGGTGCTCGCCTTCCCGCAACTGCCGCTTTATCTGGCGCTGACGACGCTGATCCCGGTGACCGCGCCGACCAATGTCTTCCTCGCCTTCGTCATCATCGTCATGTCGGCGCTGGGCTGGGCGCAGATGTCGCGCGAGGTGCGCGGCAAGACGCTGGCGCTGGCGCGGATCGACTATGTGCGCGCCGCCATGGCGGTCGGCGCCACCGACATGCGCATCATCATGCAGCACATTTTCCCCAATGTGATGAGCCACGTCATCGTTGCCGTGACCATCGCGATCCCGACGGTGGTGCTGCTCGAAGCCTTCCTCGGCTTCCTCGGCTTCGCGGTGAAACCGCCGCTGATCTCGTGGGGTCTGATGCTGCAGGACACCGCGACCTATTCGGTCATCGGCACCTATCCGTGGATCCTGTCGCCGGTCGGCTTCGTGCTGATCACCGTCTTTGCCTTCAACGCGCTGGGCGACGGCCTGCGCGATGCCGTCGATCCCTATTGAGGTGACCAGGATGACCGTCGCGCTCGCAGCCACCTTCGCACCAGCCGTCCGGCTCGACCATGCCGGACGCCACGACCAACCGATCATCGATGCCCGCAACGTCGAGGTCGCATTCAAGGTCGAGCACGGCGTCGTCGAGGCGGTGAAGGACGTCTCGTTCCAGCTCTATCGCGGCGAGACCATCGCTATCGTTGGCGAGTCCGGCTCGGGAAAGTCGGTGACGGCGCGCACCGTTATGGGGCTCTTGTCAAAGCGGGCCACCGTGTCGGCGAAATCAACCGTCGACTATTGCGGGCAGGACATACTGAAATTTCCGGAGAGCGCACGGCGCAAGCTGCGCGGCAACCGCATCTCGATGATCTTCCAGGAGCCGATGAGCTCGCTCAACCCGATCTACACGGTGGGCAGCCAGATCGTCGAAGCAATCCGGGTGCACCGCAAGGTGAGCCGCAAGCAAGCCTGGGCGCGGGCGCTCGAGCTGCTGCGGCATGTCCAGATCCCCGAGCCGGAAGCGCGCATCAAGCAGTATCCGCACCAGATGTCGGGCGGGCAGCGCCAGCGTGTGATGATCGCCATGGCGCTCGCCAACGACCCCGATGTGCTGATCGCCGATGAGCCGACGACCGCGCTCGACGTCACGGTCCAGGCGCAGATTCTCAACCTGATCCGCAATCTGCAAAAAGAGCTCAGGATGGCGGTGATCCTGATCACCCACGACCTCACCGTGGTGCGGAAATTCTCCGACTATGTCTATGTCATGCAGTATGGCGAGATGTGCGAGCACAACGTGACCGAGCGCCTGTTCGCTGACCCGCAGCATCCCTACACCAAACGGTTGCTCGCCTCCGAGCCGCACGGCAAACCGCAGCCGCTGCCTCAGAACAGCGGCACCATCCTCGAGGCACGCGACATGCGCGTCTGCTTCATGCTGCGCCATGGCTCGTTCCTGAAGCCGGACTGGCGCGAACTGGTCGCCGTCGACGATCTCGGCCTGAAACTTTGCCGCCACGAAACACTTGGGCTGGTTGGTGAATCCGGCTCCGGCAAGACCACGTTCGGTCTCGCTCTGCTCAAACTCACCGATGCCAAGCGCGGCGAGATCAGCTTCGACGGCCAGCCGATCCAGGGCCTGTCGCGCGCCGAGATGCGGCCGCTGCGCTCTCGCATGCAGGTCGTCTTCCAGGATCCGTTTTCCTCGCTCAATCCGCGCATGACGATCGGCCAGATCATCGAGGAAGGGCTGGTCGTCAACAGGTTGGGCGCGACACGGCGCGAGCGGGTCGAGCGGGTGCGCGACGCGCTGGTCAGCGCCGGCATGCCCGGCGATATTCTTTCGCGCTTTCCGCACGAATTTTCCGGCGGCCAGCGGCAGCGCATCGCGATTGCCCGCGCCATCGCGCTGGAGCCCGAATTCATCCTGCTCGACGAACCGACTTCGGCGCTCGACCTCTCGGTGCAGGCGCAGATCATCGACCTGTTGCGCAAGCTGCAGGACGAGCGCGGCCTGAGCTATCTCTTCATTTCGCACGACCTCAAGGTGGTGCGTGCGCTCTGCCACCGCGTCATCGTCATGCAGAACGGCAAGATCGTCGAACAGGGACCCGTCGACGAGGTCCTCACCCATCCCAAGACCGCCTACACCGAACGGCTCGTCAGAGCCGCGTTCGATGTGGCGTAGCAAAGTGCCGGAGGTTTAAAAGTGGCAAGACATCCCAGGATCACCTTCATCGGCGCCGGCTCGACCGTGTTCATGAAGAACATTGTCGGCGACGTGCTGCAGCGGCCGTCGCTGTCGAATGCTACGATCGCGCTGATGGATATCAATCCGCAGCGGCTGGAAGAGAGTGCCATCGTCGTCAACAAGCTGATCGCGACGCTCGGCGTGAAGGCTAAGGCCGAGACCTATTCCGACCAGAAGAAGGCGCTCGCCGGCGCCGATTTCGTCGTCGTCGCCTTCCAGATCGGCGGCTACGAGCCGTGCACCGTTACCGATTTCGAGGTGCCGAAGAAATACGGCCTGCGCCAGACCATCGCCGACACGCTCGGCGTCGGCGGCATCATGCGTGGCCTCAGGACCGTGCCGCATTTGTGGAAGATCTGCGAAGACATGCTGGCTGTCTGTCCCGACGCGATCATGCTGCAATACGTCAACCCGATGGCGATCAACACCTGGGCGATCTCGGAGAAATACCCAGCCATTAAGCAGGTCGGCCTCTGCCATTCGGTGCAAGGCACGGCGATGGAGCTGGCGCACGATCTCGACATTCCCTACGAGGAAATCCGCTACCGCTCGGCCGGCATCAACCACATGGCCTTCTATCTCAAGTTCGAGCATCGCCAGGTGGACGGCACTTACCGCAACCTCTATCCCGACCTTGTCCGCGCCTATCGCGAGGGCAGGGCGCCGAAGCCCGGCTGGAACCTGCGCTGCCCTAACAAGGTGCGCTACGAGATGCTGACGCGGCTCGGCTATTTCGTCACCGAAAGCTCGGAGCATTTCGCCGAATACACGCCCTATTTCATCAAGGAAGGGCGCCCCGACCTGATCGAAAAATTCGGCATTCCGCTCGACGAATATCCCAAGCGCTGCATCGAGCAGATCGAGCGCTGGAAGGGACAGGCCGAGGCCTATCGCTCGGCCGACCGCATCGAGGTCGAGCAGTCGAAGGAATACGCCTCCTCGATCATGAATTCGGTGTGGACCGGCGAGCCGTCGGTGATCTATGGCAATGTCCGCAACAATGGCTGCATCACCTCGCTGCCGGACAATTGCGCCGCCGAGGTGCCATGCCTGGTTGACGCCTCAGGCATCCAGCCGACCTATATTGGCGCGCTGCCGCCGCAGCTCACCGCGCTGATCCGTACCAACATCAACGTGCAGGAACTGACGGTGCAGGCGCTGATGACCGAGAACCGCGAGCACATCTACCACGCGGCGATGATGGACCCGCATACGGCGGCCGAACTCGACCTCGACCAGATCTGGGCGCTGGTCGACGAGCTGCTTACGGCGCATGGCGACTGGCTGCCGGCCTGGGCGCGTGGGAGCGCCAAAGTCCGGGCGGCCTGATCGCCGCTCAAGCCTCCGGTGGCGCCGGCAGCCGGTGGCGCAGTTCCTCGACCAGGACGCGCTCGTTCTCCGAATAGTCGATCGGGACGACGACGAGATGGACGCCGCCGGCGGTGAACGCCGTTTCGAGCGTCGGCTTGAGGTCGGCAATGGCGCTGACCCTGGTGCCCTTGGCGCCATAGGCCTCGGCATATCTTACGAAATCGGGGTTGCCGAAGGTCATGCCGAAATCGGGAAACTGGTCGACCGCCTGCTTCCAGCGGATCATGCCGAACGCGTTGTCCTCGATGATCAGCACGACCAGGTTGAGTTTCAGCCTGACGGCGGTTTCCAGCTCCTGGCTGTTCATCATGAAGCCGCCATCGCCGCAGATCGCCATGACGCGGCGCCCGGGATAGAGCATCGCCGCCGTCATCGCCGACGGCAGGCCGGCGCCCATCGTGGCCAGAGCATTGTCGAGCAGCAGCGTGTTGGCGACACGCGTGCGGTAGTTGCGCGCAAACCAGATCTTGTACATGCCGTTGTCGAGCGCCAGGATGCCGTCAGCCGGCATCACCGCGCGGATATCATGGACCAGGCGCTGCGGCGTGAAACGGTCTTCGGTGGCGCGCGCGGCAATACGGTTCAATATCCCTTCGCGCAGCGGCAGCAGCGCCTGTGCGTTGGGGATCTTGCCCTCGATGCGGTCGGCAAGCAGCCTGAGCGACGCGCCGATGTCGCCGATCACTTCGGTCTGCGGGAAATAGACCTGTTCGACATTTGCTGGCTGGTAGCCGACATGGATCACTTTCGGTCCCTTGTCGCCCATGATGAAGGGCGGCTTCTCGATCGTGTCGTGGCCGATGGTGATGATGAGGTCGGCCTGTTCGATCGCCTCATGCACATAGTCGCGCTCGGAGAGCGCGGCGGTGCCCATGTAAAGCTCGGTGCCGCCGGGCACCGTGCCCTTGCCCATCTGCGTCGTGAAATAAGGAATGCCGGTCCTGATCACGAACTGGGCGAGATCCGAGGTCGAGCGCGGCCGCGATGCGGCGGCACCGAGCATCGCCAGCGGACGCTGTGCCTTGATGATCATCTCAGCGGCGCGGTCGAGGGCGAGCGGGCGCGCCAGCGGCAGTTCGACCGGGTGCGGCGGGATCAGCGCGACATCGTCGCATTCTTCCGCCGCGATGTCTTCGGGCAGTTCCAGATGCACCGGTCCCGGCCGTTCCTCCTCGGCAATGCGAAAGGCTTCCCGCACCACGGCGGGAATTGTCCTCGGCGAGATGATCTGCCGCGACAGCTTGGTCAGCGGCTTCATCGCCGCAACGATGTCGACGATCTGGAAGCGAGCCTGGCGCGACGACCGGATGCCCTTCTGCCCGGTGATCATGATCATCGGCATCGCTCCGAGCAACGCATAGGCAGCGCCGGTCGTCAGGTTCAAGGCACCGGGCCCGAGCGTGGTGATGCACACACCAGGCTTGCCGGTGAGCCTGCCATGGGTGGCGGCCATGAAGGCGGCTGCCTGCTCATGGCGGGTCAGGATCAGCTGGATCGAGGATTTGCGGATGGATTCGACGACATCGAGGTTTTCTTCGCCCGGAATGCCGAAGATGCGATCGACGCCCTCATTCTCGAGGGCGGCTACAAGCAGGTCTGAACCTTTGGGCACGAAGCGTCTCCTGGGCGAAGTGGCGGCGAACCGCGTCGGGATATGGTCTGACATAGTCCTGAAAAAGCCCTAGCGCGAGGCACGGCTGCCGCCAACGTCGTTTTGCGCTTACAGACTGTTCGGTTTCTCGCGAACGGTTCGGGCAAACGGAAAGAAATTCCTCAGGAACAGCGCTGGAGGGCCTATCCTTGCTTCTTGCGGCAGGCGTACGCCTGTAAATATGCGGTATGAAGCGGGCCTGCCCGCCGCGCGAGAGGTGCCAGAATATGCCCAATCCAACCGTCGTCGGGTTTTCCGGCAATTTCACCCGGCCGTCCAAGACGCGTGGCTTCGTCGACCAGGTCGTCAGGGACATTGCGCGCCAGCATGGCCTGTCGGCGAGCACCTATGACATTGAAGATCTTGGCCCCTCGCTGGGCGCCGCCAAATGGGCGCGCGATCTCGACGGCCAGGCGCGGACGATTTTCGACAGCGTCGTCAATGCCGATGTCCTGGTGGTGGGATCACCGACCTACAAGGGCAGCTACACCGGCCTGTTCAAGCACTTCTTCGATCTGTTCGATCCCGCTTCCTTGCGCGGCAAGCCGGTGGTGCTGCTCGCCACCGGCGGCAATGATCGCCATGCGCTGATCGTCGAGCACCAGTTGCGGCCGCTGTTCGGCTTCTTCGAGGCGCTGACGCTGCCGACAGGGGTCTACGCCACGGACAAGGATTTTTCCGACGGCGTGCTGAAGGCCGAACCCATCCTGAAGCGCGTCGAGCAGGTTGTCGGCGAGGTCGGGCTGGTGCTGGCCAATCGCTCGGCTGCCGGCGTCGCTGCCGGATAGCGCGGCGAGCGGGCCGCCTCCAGCCCTAACGGCCCGGGAGTGAAAAAAAGGCCCGCCACCGACGCGAATCGTGACGGGCCTCCGTGGAGTACGCCGGGCTTCCCACCGCCCGGCTGCCTTGAAAACTATCCGGCGGAAGGATGGTTCCGCGAGATTCCTGCAAGTCCTCATGTCATAGCCAAAATCAATACCCCGCCGGCTAGGCCTGGCGGGGCATTGTTTGGAGGGTCTGGATCGAATGGGAACGATCCGGCTAGAAAACGCCAGCACCGGACAAAGGTTCCCGCGCCGACCGGGCTTCAGCCGAGCGTGCCGGCTGGCTTTGCCGGAACCACCACGGCTGCCCAGCCATTGTCCTCGAACATGGAGGAACCAATCATGCCCAAGTATATCACCATCGGCTATGGCGACCGGGCCGGATATGACCGGACGCCGCAGGATGTCAGGCAGGCAGCCCTTGAACACGATGCATCGCTCAAGCAGCGCGGCGTGGTGATGGGCATCGCCGAAACACCGGTGCAGGTGCGAAATCCGGACGCCAGCGGCGTGCTGACCGAAACCGGGCCCTATCTCTCGTCGGACCTGCCCATCGCCGGCTTTTCGATCATGGAAGCCAGCGACATGGACGAGGCGATCGCGCTGGCCTCGAAATCGCCTTGTGCGGTGGCCCATGGGGTGATCGAGATCTGGCCGCTCAACGAGCGGTAACTAGTTCCTGTCCGCCGGCTTCGAGCGCATCCTCGACACCGTCTCGCGCTCGGCGCGCTTGGAGCGCAGCGTCGGCAGGCCGTGGTCGATCAGGCCCATGGCCTCTGGCAGCATGTCGTCCATGCGCCTGGGGCTATCGCCGACGTGGCCTTCGATCTCGCCCGTTCAGAAAGTCTGGAATAAAAGCGGGCTTGTCGGATCCGCCGCCGAGCGTGCGTCCGATGGTTCCGATGATCGCCTAAACACCAGGTGAACGACCAGGCCGAAGTAACCGACCTGCAGGATTACCAGTGTCAGCACTGACCATCCAAGGGTCGCCCAGATCGACCCGGTCTCCAGATAGACCCAGATTGCAACGCCGATTGTCGTTGCAGACATCCCGACCAGAAATTGCGGAAAGTACATGTCTCTTTCCACCCCCATTTCCAACCCGTGGGCTGGGATCTGTTGCCAGCATCCTTAATTAAGTTGTCACTAAATTAGTAATATTGCAATCGCCTGCGGAGAGCACGGTCATGGCGCGGTCATAGCGGGTTTGAGCTTGTGGACGGCGCGCGGTGTTTCTCAAACCACGGACAAATCAGCGAAACGGTCCCCCGCCTGCCATCAATTCCGATCCGCCGGCTTCGAGCGCATCCTCGACACCGTCTCGCGCTCGGCGCGCTTGGAGCGCAGCGGCGGCAGGCCGCGGTCGATCAGGTCCATGTCTTCCAGCACCATGTCGCCCATGCGCTTGAAGGCGATGTCGAGCGCGCCGGCGCGGTGGGCGGAGCGCAGGAAGCCGGGGATTGTACGGACCGGATGGTCCCGCGCCAGCGGCTCTTCCGGGAAGACGTCACTGGCGGCAACGATGTGGCCGCTCTTTACCGCCGCCATCAAAGCAGGGAAGTCGACGACACCGGCGCGGCTGAGCAGGATGAAGGCCGCACCCTTGCGCATGCTGGCAAAAGCATCGGCGCCGAGGAAACCCTGGTTCTCCGAGGTCACCGAAGCGACGACGAAGACGAAGTCGCTCGATGTCAGCACATCGTCGAGCGAAGCCGGCTCGACGCCATTGTCGATCAGGATCGACGGCGGCAGCCAGGGATCGAACACCTTGGTGCGGGTGCGGAAACCCGACAGCAGGCGGTTCAGCGCCCGGCCGAGATCGCCGAAGCCGATGATGCCGACATCGGCGCCCGACAGCAGCCGCGCGGTGAGGTTGCCGTCGCCGCCCCACAGCTCCTCGCCTTTGCGGAAAGCGAGGTCGGCATCGACGATGTTGCGGGCGAGATTGAGCGCCATGGCAAGCCCGAGCTCGGCCACCGGCTCGGCAAAGACCAGGCCGGTGGTGACGACATGGATGCCGCGCGCAAACAGCGTCTCGTAGGGCATGTTGTTGACGAGGTTGGTCTCGACATTGAAGACGCAGCGCAGCGCCTTCATAGCTTCCAGCGTCTCAGGCGAGATTGGTGGCTGGCCGATGATATAGCGGGCTTCGGCCAGCACATCGGCCGGCAGTTTCGCCACGCCGTCGGCCGTCGTCTCTACAATGCGGTAATGCGCCCTGAGGCGCGCCAGCTGTGGCGGGATGAAGATCAGCTCGAGCGTGCGTGGTTCCGGCGCGCTGATGACCAGCGGCAAGGCCCTGTTTGGCATGACGATTCCTCCCGGCGCGATCCGCATCGCGTATTTTTGCTTTGCACTTGTCGTTATCCCAAAACCGCATCACACTTTGGGGCGACATGCGCTCGACGGGTAAAATACCCACGATTAAACGATTTACAACTCAGAAAAATCGATTTACTCATTTCTCCAGCGGACGGAATGCCTCGGTCCGCGCCTCGGGAGGAGAACCAATGGCGCACAGGCAGGACCAGCAGCGGCGTGCGTCGATCCATGACGTGGCAAGCCGCGCCGGCGTGTCCGCCGCCACCGTCTCCAAGGTCATGGCCGGCGTCACCACGGTGAAGCCCGAAAATGCGCAGCGCGTCTTCGATGCGGTCGAGCAGCTGGGTTACCGCATCGATCCGCTCGCCTCCGACATGCGCCGGGCCAAGCGCCGCATCATCGGCGCAATCATGCCCGAATTCGAAAGCGAATTCTTTGGCCAGATGGTCACCCAGCTCGAGAGCCTCGCCGAGCAGCGCGGCTACACGCTGGTGGCGGCGTCGAGCCGTGAATCGGAAGCGCGCGAAAAGGAAATACTGGCCCGCATGCATGACTGGCGCGTCGCCGGCGTGGTGCTGGCGCCTGTTCGTAACGAGCATGGCCCGGCGGCCGACTTCATGAAGGCCAATGGCATGACCGGCGTGCTGATCGACCGTGTGCTCTCCGACGACGCCTTCGACACGGTGTCGGCCGATAGCGCCGCAGCCAGCGCCGAAGTAGCGCGCGAACTGATCGCCAAGGGTCATCGCCATATACTGGTCGTCGGCCTCGGCGAACAGGCGGCCACGATGCGCGCCCGTCTCGATGGGTTTCGCACTACTGCGCTCAGACTGGCACCGGATGTGCGCATCGATGTCGTACTGGCCGAAACCGACGTGGAGCCGCTGCGAGCGCAGTTGCGCGAGTATTTCGCGAAAGGCGACCGGCCGACGGCGGTCTATTCGCTGTTCCTCAAGGGCACGCTGGTGGCGCTGTCCGAGTTCCGCCGCCGCGGCTGGCATTGTCCGAACGACATTTCGCTGGTCGGCTTCGACGATGCCGAATGGATGCAGGTGACATGGCCGGCCATCGCCGCCGTTGTGCAGCCGGTGCGCCAGATCGCCGGCCATGCCATGGAAGCGCTGTTCGCCAGGATTGAAGGCGGGGAGGGGCCGCCGATCGCGCGGCTCGAGCCTTGCCGGGTTTTGATGCGGGAATCCGTTGGCTCGCCACGCAACGGCCCGCATTCCGGGGGAGGACACCGACAATAGCCCCCATTGTAGACACCCAGAAGCTGCACCTGGCCTAGGCTCGCGGCACCAACCGGTTCTTCCCTTCTCCCACAAGGGAGAAGGGAGAAAGAATCAGAACGGATAGTGCTGGTTCGGATCCTCGATGGTCAGCCAGCGCAGGTCGGTGAACTCGGCGATCGAGGCCTTGCCGCCGAAGCGGCCATAGCCCGAGCCCTTGACGCCGCCGAACGGCATTTGCGCCTCGTCGCCTACGGTCGGGCCGTTGATGTGGCAGATGCCGGCTTCGATGCGCGCGGCAACGGCAAAAGCGCGGCGGATGTCGCGGCTGAAGACGGCCGAGGACAGGCCGTATTCGGTGTCGTTGGCGACGCGCACGGCTTCGTCCTCGCCCTTGACGCGGATCACCGGTTTGACCGGGCCGAAGGATTCTTCCGAATAGACGCGCATCGCCGGCGTGACATGGTCGAGCAGCGTCGCTTCGACCACGGTTCCGGTGCGCTTGCCGCCGGCCACCAGCTTCGCGCCCTTGGCGACGGCATCGGCAACCAGTTCTTCCATCTTGTCGGCGGCCTGGCTACTGACCAGCGAGCCCAGCACGACATGGCCGCGCGGGTCTCCAGCCGGCAATGCAGAGGCGCGGGCGGCGAGCTTGGCGACGAATTCGTCGGCGATCTTTTCATCGACGACCAGGCGCTCGGTCGACATGCAGATCTGTCCCTGATGCATGTAGGCGCCAAAGGCAGCCGCATTGACCGCGGCGTCGATGTCGGCATCGTCGAGCACGACGAGCGGCGCCTTGCCGCCGAGCTCAAGCAGGGCTGGCTTCAGGTGCTTGCCGGCAAGTTCTGCGATGATCCTGCCGACCTTGGTCGAGCCGGTGAAATTGACGCGCCTGACCGCAGGATGCGCGACCAACGCCTCTACGATTGCCGCCGCATCCTTTGGGTCATTGGTGACGACGTTGATGACGCCCTTGGGCAGGCCGGCCTCGACCAGCACCTGGCCGATCAGCCTGTGGGTGCCGGGGCACATCTCCGAAGCCTTCAGCACCACGGTGTTGCCGCAGGCGATCGGCATGGCTATGGCGCGGGTGCCGAGAATGACCGGGGCATTCCACGGCGCGATGCCGAGGCACACACCGGCTGGCTGGCGGATCGCCATGGCGAGTGTTCCCGGCTTGTCGGAGGGGATGACCTCACCCGAAATCTGCGTCGTCATGGCGGCTGCCTCGCGCAGCATTTTGGCGGCCAGCATGACGTTGAAGCCGGCCCACGGGCCGGTGGCGCCCGTCTCTTCCATCATCAATTTGGTGAATTCGCCGACCTTGGAATCCATCACATCGGCGGCCTTGGACAGCAAGGCGCGGCGCTCGCCAGGTCCAGTCTTTGACCAGCTGGTGAAGGCGGCGGCTGCGGCTTCGACCGCGGCATTGGCGTCGGCAATGCTGGCCGCGGCGGCGCGCGTCGCCAACTTGCCGGTGAACGGGTCCATACGCTCGTAAGAGGCAGCACCCGACGCGTCCCGTTTGTCACCGTCGATCAGAAGTCCGATGTCCATTGTTTTCTCCCTCGCTCGCAGCGGAGCGTCTTTTCTATCCTGCTATTGACCATGATCTTATCCGAAAACCGGTTCCCACTTTTCGGGATCATGGTCTAGAAGCCGAGCACTTCGGCGTTGATCGATGCTTCGAGGCCGCCGTCAACCGGCACGTTGGCGCCGTTGACCCAGCGCGCGCCGTCCGAGCACAGGAACAGCACGACAGGCGCAATGTCGCCCGAGGTGCCGGCGCGTCCGACACGGGCAATGTCGCTATCGACGCGAGCATCGCCCAGCACATTGCGGAACTGTTTCAGGATCGGCGTCTCCACCGGTCCCGGGCTGACCGCATTGACGCGGATGCCGCGGCTCCTGAACAGCTCCTGATGCGCGGCGCGCTGGGTCCACAGCAGCAGCAGTTCTTTGGATACCGGGTAACCTTCCTCGTTCTTCACCTGATGGTCGGCGACCGCTTTGGCGACATCGGGAAAACCTTCGATGCCGACCATCGACGCGGCACGGTTGAGGTTGGCGCGCCAGCCATAGCCGGCGATCGAGGCGACGTTGACGATGGCGCCGCCTTCGCGAAGTCGTGGCGCGAGGCCTTCCGAGAGCGCGCGCAGACCATAGAAGTTGACAGCCAGTGTCGACGCCGCGCCGGTGTTGCCGGAGAGGCCGGCGACGTTGCAGAGCGCGTCGATGCGCTGCGGCACGGATGCAACGAGATCATCGACGCCGGCCTTGGACGAGATGTCGGCCTTGACGAAGCTGCCGACTGTTGCTGCCGGCTCGCGCACATCGATGCCGATCACGTCCGCGCCAAGTTGGCCGGCGAGCTCCGCCGTACGCGCGCCGATGCCGGAGGCGACACCGGTGATGAGGATGGTCTTGCCGAAAAGCATGGTTAGGCCTTTTCCCGCTGTGTCATGGCTTGTTGCAACGTCGATGCGGTGTCGCCATCGGCAGCGCCTGCCGGCAGTCTGACACGATAGCCGACCGGCAACAGCCGTACGCCGAAGCGCTCCTCCAGCGTTCCCCACAGGCCGCGCGGCAGGAACAGCGAGAACAGCACCGCGGTGGCGCCAAGGCCGATGAGATACCAGACGCCGGTGCCGCCGAACCAGGTCTCGATGAGGAAGAACAGCAGCGCGCCGAGGATGGCGCCCTCGAAGGTGCCGATGCCGCCGACCAGCACCATGAAGATCATGTAGGCGGTCCACTGGACGTTGAAGTAGGTTTTCGGCTGGAAGGTGATGGAGGTGGCCAGCCACAGCGCGCCGGCAATGCCGATGCCGAAGGCGGCGAGCACGAACAGAAGCCGCTTGGTGCCGGTGACGCGCACGCCGACCGACGCGGCGGCATCCTCATTGTCCCTGATGGCGCGGATGGCAGCGCCCGTGCTGCCGCGCAGCAGGCCGAACAGGATGGCAAGCAGCGCCGTCATCGCGGCCAGCGCCAGCCAGTAGATCGTCGCCCGCCTGGCGCCGGCGTCATAGACGTTGAGCGAAATCAGCGACGTCCCGGTTTCGCCTTGCACCAGCCGGTCGAGATTGACCAGCAGATGGGTAAGCGCGGCAATGACCCACATGCCGATGGCGAACTCGCCATTCCTGAGCCGCAGCATGAACAGCGACATCGGCCAGGAGATCGCGCCGACAATGATCGCCGAGACGAACAGCGAGGCGAACGGGTTGAGGCCGGCATCGGCCAGGCGAATGGCGAAATAGGCGCCAAGGCCGAAGAACACTTGTTGTCCCACGGAGACCAGGCCGCCGAAGCCCGCCAGCGCATTCCACATCGCCGCCAGGATCACATAGATGAACAAGGCGGTCATGCGGTCGACGGCCCCGGCTGACAGGAAATGCGGCGCAACGGCGAGCAGCACGATGATCACGACGACCGCGATCGCCGAGATGCGCGAGGCCGGGGTGCCGCGCTCGATGACGGGGGAGGTCGAAACGGCGCTCATGTCGTCTTCCTCGCGGGCAGGCGCAGCAGGCCGCGCAGGCCGAGGCCGGACGTGGAGAGCCGGATGAACAGCACGATCAGGAAGGCGACATGGCCGCCGATGAGGAAGCCTTGCGGATGCACCTGCGCGCCGAGCGTCTGGGCGAGCGCCAGCACGATGCCGCCGAGAAGTGTGCCCCACAGCGAGCCGGCGCCGCCGATCACCGCCGCCTCGAAAGCGAACAGCAATTGCGGTGCGCCGGTATAGGGATCGAAGGTGGCGCGCATGCCGAGGAAGGCGCCGGCAAGACCGACGGTGACCATGGCGATGGCCGCGGCAAGGGCGTTGGCGCGGCGCGCGTCGACGCCGACGAGGCCGGCGGTATCAGGATCTTCCGAGGTGGCGCGGATCGAGCGGCCAAGCCTGGTGCGGGTCAGGAACAGCTGCAGCCCGCCAAGCAAGATCACGGCGGCGGCGAACATGATGACGGCAAGCTTGCCGACATAGATGCTGCCCGGCCATTCCCAGGAATCGTAGGACAGGCTGCCGATATAGGGCGCCAGCGAACGCGTGTCGGCGCCGAACTGTTCGAACAGCGCATTGTCGATGACGATGGCGAGGCCGAAGGTGGTGAGGATCGGCAGCAGCGCGCCGCCGCGTGCGCTGCGTTCGAGCAGGAAGCGCTGCAGCGCCCAGCCGATCGCCGCCATCAGCGGCAGCACGATGAGCAAGCCGACGAATGGCGAGATGTGGAATTGCGAGGCGAGCCACCACAGCGCATAGGCCGAAAATACGGCAAGGCTGCCGTGCGCGAGGTTGATGATGCGCATCACCGAAAACATGAAGGAGAGGCCGCAGGCGATCAGCGCGTAGTAGCCGCCGAGCAGGATGCCCTGGACGATCTGGTTGCTCATGCCGGCACACTCCCGGCGCTTTTCCTGTGCAGGCCGAAATAGGCCTTCGTCACCTCGTCGCGCGAGACGCCCTTGCTCGAACCCTCGAGCGCCACGCGTCCTTCGAGCATGCAGATGACCTTGTTCGAGACCGAGAGCGCGCGGTTAAGATCCTGTTCGACCAGGATGATCGTCGTGCCGGAGCTGATCAGTCCTTGCAGCGAAGCGTAAACGCGGTCGACCACCAGCGGCGACAGGCCGAGCGAGACCTCGTCGAGCAGCAGCAGCTCGGGATTGCTCATCAGCGCGCGGCCAATTGCGGTGGCCTGCTGCTCGCCACCGGAAAGATGCCCGGTCTTGGCATGGCGGCGTGGCTTCAGATTGGGGAAGGTGTCGAGCACGCGTTCCACGCTCCAGTCGCCGGGACGGCCGGTGGTCTTGCCGAGCAGGAGGTTCTCTTCGACGGTCATCTGCACGAACAGCTTTCGTCCCTCGGGCACCAGTGCGACGCCCATGCCGACGCGCTTGTGCGACGGCACGCCGGTAATATCGGCGCCATCCAGCAGCACACGGCCGGCTGTCGGCTGATGCGCGCCGGCGATCGCTCTCAGCAGCGTCGTCTTGCCGGC
Source organism: Mesorhizobium sp. CNPSo 4688 (assembly GCF_057784295.1). NCBI lineage: Bacteria > Pseudomonadati > Pseudomonadota > Alphaproteobacteria > Hyphomicrobiales > Phyllobacteriaceae > Mesorhizobium > Mesorhizobium sp. CNPSo 4688. Next base: position 208,853 of record NZ_JBWLUY010000006.1, on the reverse strand, counting down.
GCCATTTGCGCCGACCAGTGCCAGCGTTTCGCCGCGCTCGATCGCAAAGCTCACGCCACGCACTGCCTGCAGCAAGCCGTGGCGGACAACCAGGTTCTCGACTGCGAGCAGGCTCATTTCGGGCCTCCACCGAGATAGGCTCGCACGACTTCCGGATCGGCCATCACCGCCTGCGGCTCGCCGTCGGCGATGATCTTGCCGGCATCCATGCAGATCAGCCGCTCGGCCACCTGCAGCAGGATGTGGACGATGTGCTCGATCCAGACGATGCCGATCTTGCGCTGGCGCAATTCCTTGATCGTATCGACAAGTTCGCTCGCCTCGCCATCGGTCAGTCCGCCGCCGATCTCGTCGAGCAGAAGAAGCGTCGGTCTCGCCGCAAGCGCGCGGGCCAGTTCCAGCCGCTTGCGGTCGAGCAGGCCGAGCGTCTCGGCGCGCCGGTTGGCGACGCCCAGCATGCCGCACAGTTTCAGCGAAGCCAGCGCCTCCTCATAGGCTGCGTCGCGGGCAAGCCCGGCGCCATGCGACGCGGCGACAAAGACATTTTCGAACGCGGTCATGCCGCTGAACGGCTTCGGCACCTGGTGCGTGCGCACCAGGCCGAGACGACAGCGGGTCGTGGCCGGCAGCGCCGTCACGTCGCCGCCCCTAAAGGCGACGGTGCCGGCGCTCGGCGGAAAGGCGCCTGACAGCACGCTGAGCAGGGTCGTCTTGCCGGCGCCGTTCGGGCCGACAATGCCGACCGCCTCGTCGGCCGTCATGGCAAAGTCGATATCGTCCAGCACCACCAGCGCGCCGAAGCGCTTATGGATGCCGGCGGCGCTGAGGATCGCAGAGTTTGATGAACCGTCCACGATGCGATCCCCGTAACCGTCGATCAGCCGTTATACAGCTGGAGCTTGGCCTCGACCGGCACCTTCGGATCGGTGGCGTTCTCGGTCACCACATAGTCGAGCGGGAACTTGCTGCCTTCCTTGGCGGCCACCCACTGGGTGCCGATGATCGGGCCGGGCGAGACATTGGCGACCGGGCCGCTGGTGAAGTCGACCTTGCCGATCATGGTCTCGGTGTTGAGCGTGCTCAGCGCCTTGGCGACCGCTGCCTTGTCCTTGGCGTCGGTGCTCACCTTCAGCGCCTCGAAGCCGGCGTCGAGCAGCGACATCGAAGCGCCGAGCTGTTGCGTCCACTGCTTGCCGCTCGCCGCCTCATAGCCGTCGGCAAGCTCGGCTCCCGAAACGCCGGTCAGCGGCGACTTATAGGGGAAGGCCTTGTGCCAGTAGGCGGCGCTCGAAATCTTGTTGCCGAGATCGCCAAGCGCCTCGATGTCGGACGGGAACAGCCCGGTCTTGGCGACCTGGCAGATCTTGATCTGCTTGATCAGGCCCTGCTGTGCGGCCTGACGCCAGAAGGCGGCGAAGTCCGGCGGGATCGGGAAGGAGTTGAAAATCTCGACGCCTTCCTGCTTGAACAGCGCGATCTGCGAGGAATAGTCGGTGGTCCCGGTCTCGTAGGCGCCGGGATCGACGATGGTGAAACCCTGCTTGGCCAGCAGCGGCGCCAGATGGGCGCGGATGGCGTTGCCGTCGGCATCGTTGGGATACATGACGCCGACCTTCTTGTTGGTCTCGATCAGGTTCCATTGCGAAACATAGGTCCGGAAGAACTCGTCGACGCCGAAGCCGAAATGATAGGTCCACTTGAACGGCGAGGGGGCGTCGGGCTTGGCGCCACGGCCGAAATACCAAGCTTCCCACGGCATGACGGTTGAGAGGCAAGGCACACCGGCGGCTTCGCAGGCGTCGGCGACCGGATTGATCACCTCGGGCGTGGAGACGGCGAGCATCAGGTCAATGGCCTGGTTGTTGATCAGGTCCTTGGCGAGCTGGCCTGCGCGCGAGGGATCCGATTGCGTATCCTGATCGAGGATTTCCACACTGTACTTCTTGCCGCCGACATCGAGGCCGCCGGCGAGCGCCTTGCGGGCGAGGTCGAGCACATAGCCGTCGGTCTGGCCGAAGCCGGCAAGCGGGCCGGTGCGTGGGCTGACAAAGCCGACCTTCAGCGTGTCGGCGGCTTGCGCGAAAGCTTTGCCGCGGCTGAGCGCAAGGGCTGCGCCGCCGGCGAGCGATGTGGCGATGAACTGGCGCCGCGAGACGCCGGATTTGCTTGAGGTCATGCTGATATTCCTCCCTTTCCTGACGGTGCCTGGAGGCGACCGCCGGCCTGCTCAAAATCGGTGCCGCCCTTATTCAGATCGGATATCGCCCCGGCTGGCTCTGAAGCGGCAGCGGAACGCCGCCAATGCCGATAACGGCACGATTTCGATCCTCCCATCGTCACAGTGCCCTAGGTGTTTGGTTTGGTAAAATGATATTTTGCGGTGTTTCGTTAACCCCGGGGTTACGAGAATTGCACACCCGGGAACCGCGTCGCCGAAACTGACTGTTTGCTGTGCCGGCGCGAAGGACGACTTGCCTCAGCCGCCTCGGCTGGCTGCCTCGCGGATGGTTTTCAGCAGGATGGCGAAGGCCGGCGAGGGGGCCGTGTCGGTCCGCATCGTCAGCCCGACAGGTCCCTTGGTCTCTTCGGTGTTGACCGGCAGAGCGACGAAGGCGCCGCTGGAGATTTCATTGGCGACGACGCCGGTCGAGATGATCCAGACGGCATTGCTTTGCCGCAGGAAGGCGCGGCCGAAGGAATCCGAGACGGTCTCGATTTCGGTCGCCGGCGCGGTCATGCCGTTGGTGATGAACAGGCGGTCGACGAATGGGCGGATGACCGATTCCCGGGTCGGCATCAACACCGGAAACTCATCGAGCCGGGCGAAGATGTCCTGGCCCGGCTGCGCCAAGGGGTGGCCGGCCCGCACCACGAACAGAACCTGTTCGGAATAGAGATGCTCGAAGAAGAAGCCGGTCATGTTTTCCGGTGCCGCCAGCCGGCCGACAACAAGATCGAGCGCGCCGACGCGCAACTGTTCGAGCAGCACGGCATTCTCGCCGGTGACGATCTTGATCGCCGCTCCCGTATTTTCACTCAGGAACAGACTCATGGCGAGCGGCATGACCCTGGCCGACACTGTGGGCAGGGCGCCGATGCGGATCGGATGGCGGTTGATGGCGCCGTCCTGGCGGACAGAATCGACGCCACGCTTCAAGGCTGTGATCGCCGTGCCGGCATGACCGAGGAAGATTTCGCCGAGCCGTGTCACCCTTATGCCGCGGCCGTCGCGTTCGACGACTGCGATACCAAGCGCCTCTTCCAGTTCGCGCAGCGTCTTGGTCACCGCCGGCGGACTGACGTGAAGAAAGTCGGCCGCCCTCGCCACGCTGCCTTGCCGCGCTACCTCAAGGAATGCCTGCAGGTGACGGAACCTTATGCGGCTTTCGGACATGGTTCTCGTAACCTCCCAGTTAATGAAACGGCGCAAAATATCATTTTACCAAACCAAATGCCTTGTGCAATGTGAACACGGAGGATCGAAATCGTGCCATTCGTCGACATTGGCGGCATCACGCTCCACCATCGCAACTTCAAGGCGAATGGGGACGCGCGGCCAGTCGTGTTTATCAATTCGCTCGGTACCGACTTCCGCATCTGGGACGAAGTGGTGTCTGACTTGAACGCTGACATGCCCTTGCTGGTTTACGACAAGCGCGGCCACGGGCTCTCCGACATTGGCGGCATCTCCTCGATTGACGATCATGTCGATGATCTCTCGGGCCTCATCGATCATTTCGAGCTGACCAATGTCGTGCTTTGCGGCCTTTCGGTCGGCGGCCTGGTCGCGCAAGGGTTTTACGCGCGACGGCCCGAACTCATAGAAGGACTCATCCTGTGCGACACGGCGCACAAGATCGGCACCGCCGACAGCTGGAACACCCGCATAGCAACCGTCGAAAGCAAAGGCATCCAGGCCATCGCCGACGCAGTGCTTAAACTGTGGTTCACCCCGGCCTTCCACACGGACCGTACCGCCGAGCTTGACGGCTACTGGAACATGATGACCCGGCAAGCCGTCGCCGGTTATGTCGGCACCTGCGCCGCAGTGCGCGACGCCGATTTCACCGAGGTCGCTCAGGCTATCGCGGTGCCCACGCTTTGCGTCGTCGGCGACCAGGACGGCTCGACGCCGCCGGACCTGGTTCGCTGGCTCGCCGAACTCATTCCCGGCGCGCGCTTCGAGATCATCCGGGATGCCGGCCACATTCCTTGCGTCGAGCAGCCCGGTGCGCTGACCGCCCTGATCCGAGAATTTCTCGCGTCGCTTCCTCAGAGAAAGCAGATCCATGGATGAAGTGTCCAAGACCACGACCAGATACCGGGCCGGGCTGACGGTGCGGCGCTCGGTGCTCGGCGACCCGCATGTCGACCGCAGCGAGGATGCCGTCACCGACTTCGACCGGCCGTTCCAGGAGCTGATCACCGAGGCAGCCTGGGGGACGGTGTGGGCGCGGCCGGGTTTCAGCAAGCGCGAGCGCTCGATCGTGACGCTGGCCCTGCTCGCCGCACTCGGCCATGATGAAGAGGTCGCCATGCATGTGCGCGCCACCGCCAACACCGGCGCCTCGCGTGACGACATCTGCGAAGCGTTCCTGCATGTGGCGATCTACGCCGGCGTGCCGGCGGCCAACCGCGCCTTCAGGATCGCCAAGGAGGTGTTTTCGGACATGGACGGAAGCAGGAATGGCCATGCCAGCTGATCTCGGCTCGAACCGCAGGCCCGAGACCGGCGCCTTCTTCCAGCGCGACCGCAACTGGCATCCGCCGGCGCTGACGCCGGACTACAAGACATCAGTGCTGCGCTCGCCGCAGAAAGCGCTGCTGGCCTTCGACAACACGGCGTCGGAAATCACCGGCCCGGTGTTCGGCCACGCCATTCTGGGCGAACTCGATGCCGACCTCATCCACAATTTCGCCAAGCCCGGCGAGAGCGCCATCGGCGAGCGCATCATCGTCTATGGGCGGGTGCTCGACGAGCGCGGCGTTGGCGTATCCGGCGTGCTGCTCGAATTCTGGCAGGCCAATGCCGGCGGCCGCTACCGCCACAAGAAGGACGGGTATCTGGCGCCGCTCGATCCGAATTTCGGCGGCTGCGGCCGCACCATCACCGGCGCCGATGGCGGCTATGCCTTTCGCACCGTCAAACCAGGCCCCTATCCGTGGCCGAACGGGCCGAACGACTGGCGTCCCTCGCACATCCATTTCTCGGTATTCGGCCACGGCTTTGCGCAGCGCCTGATCACGCAGATGTATTTCGAGGGCGACCCGCTGATCTGGCGGTGCCCGATCGTGCGGGGCATCCGCGACAAGGCGGCCATCGAGACGCTGATCGCGGCACTCGACATGCAGGCGACGATCCCGTTCGACGCGCGCGCCTACAAGTTCGACATCGTGTTGCGCGGACGCCGCGCCTCGCTGTTCGAAAACCGGCCGGAGGGCACTTGATGGCGCAGGCGCTCACCCGGCTGAAGGAAAGCCCGTCGCAAACGGCGGGGCCTTATGTGCATATCGGCCTGACGCCGAATTTCGGCGGCATCGGTGGCGTCTATGCCAGCGACCTCGGCGCGACGATGATCAACGACAAGACCAAGGGCGAGCGCATTGGTTTGCGCATCCGCGTGCTCGACGGCACCGGCACGCCGCTCAGGGACGCGCTGATCGAGATCTGGCAGGCGGATGCCAACGGGTTCTACAATTCGCCAGCCGAATTGCGCGGCGATGCCGATCCGGATTTTCAGGGCTGGGGCCGTCAGCCGACCGACATGGAAACCGGCCTGTGCAGTTTTCAGACGATCAAGCCGGGTCGCGTGCCGCTTGGCGACGGGCGGCTGATGGCGCCGCATATCAGCCTGTGGATCGTCGCCCGCGGAATCAATCTCGGTCTCCACACAAGGCTCTATTTTTCCGACGAGGCCAAGGCCAATGCCGAGGACCCGATCCTCGCCCGCATCGAGCACAGAGTGCGCGTGCCGACGCTGATCGCCGAGCGGCAAGGCGATAACTACATTTTCGATGTCCATCTCCAGGGGGAGAAGGAAACGGTCTTCTTCGACAGCTGATGCTCTGGAGACCTTGCGAATGACCGTATCGCCCTTCGACCATCCGCTGCTGTCCGGCCTGCTCGGCGACGAGGAGGCCGCTCGGCACTTTTCCGCCGATGCCGAAATCGCCGCCATGCTCGATTTCGAGCGCGCGCTGGCGGAAGCGCAAGCCGAAAGCGGAATCATCGGCAAGGACGCCGCGGCGGCAATTGTCGCTGTCCTGTTGTCCTACAAGCCGGATACCGCGAAGCTGCGCGCCGGTGTGGCAAAAGACGGCGTGATCGTGCCCGAACTGGTGCGCCAGTTGAAGGCGGCAGTCAGCGCGCCGCATGACGCCAACGTGCATTTCGGTGCGACCAGCCAGGATGTCATCGACACCGGTCTGGTGCTTCGGCTGCGCCGGGTCATCGACCATCTCGATCTCTTGCTGATTGAAAACATCGTGCGGCTTACGGCGTTGGAAGAACGTTTCGGGGGCAGGACATTGACCGGGATGACACGGATGCAGGTGGCGATCCCAATAAAAGTGTCGGACCGCGTCGCAGCGTGGCGGGCACCGCTACAGCGGCATCAGCAGAGATTGGCGCAACAGTCGCCACGTTTGCTCGTAGTGCAATTTGGCGGCGCCGCCGGCACGCTGGAAAAGCTCGGCGACAAGGGCCCCGCGGTGCGCGCGGCTCTTGCCGCAAAGCTCGGTCTTTGCGACGCGCCGCAATGGCACAGCCAGCGCGATGCGCTGCCTGAATTCGCAGGCCTCTTGTCGCTCATCACCGGCAGCCTCGGCAAGTTCGGTCAGGACATTGCGCTGATGGCGCAGGCCGGTTCTGAGATCACACTGTCCGGCGGCGGCGGCTCGTCGGCCATGCCGCACAAGCAGAACCCGGTGAAGGCCGAAGCGCTGGTGGCGCTGGCGCGCTTCAACGCCACGCAGCTTTCCGGCATGCACCAAGCGCTGGTGCATGAGCAGGAGCGCTCCGGCGCGGCGTGGACGCTGGAATGGCTGCTTCTGCCGCAAATGGCGGTTGCGACCGCGGCTGCACTACGGCTCGCCGCGGAGCTCGCCGGACGGATCGAAAGCCTGGGACACTGATGCGTACAAAGATCGTCATTGTCGGCTCCGGGCCGTCCGGCCTACTGCTCGGCCAACTGCTCAGCGGCATCGGCGTCGAGACGGTGATCCTCGAGCGTTCGAGCCGGGAGCATGTGCTTGGCCGCGTGCGGGCAGGCGTGCTCGAACAAGGCACCGTCGAGTTGCTGGAGGAAGCGGGCGCCGCGGCAAGGCTGCATGCCGAGGGCCTGCCGCATTCCGGCATCTCGCTCGCTTTCGGCGGCGGCCTGCACAGGCTTGATCTCACTGCGCTGACCGGCGGGAAACACGTTACCGTCTATGGCCAGACCGAGGTGACGCACGATCTGATGGACAAGCGCGAGGCGGCTGGCCTGACCACTGTCTACGAGGCGTCCAATGTCGCGCTGCACGGTTTCGACGGCGAAGCGCCCTTCGTCACTTATGAAAAGGATGGCGTCAGCCACCGCATCGACTGCGACTTCATCGCCGGCTGCGACGGCTATCACGGTGTCAGCCGCAAATCAGCGCCAGAACGGGCGCTGAAGACTTTCGAGCGGACTTATCCGTTCGGCTGGCTAGGCGTACTGGCCGAGGTGCCGCCAGCCGATCACGAACTGGTCTACGCCAACCACGAGCGCGGCTTTGCGCTGTGTTCGATGCGCTCGACCCATCGCAGCCGCTATTATGTGCAGGTCCCTGCGAACGAGCGGGTCGAGGCATGGTCGGATGACCGCTTCTGGGATGAACTGCGCCGCCGCCTGCCGGAACAGACCGCAGCTGCGGTCGTTACCGGCCCGTCTTTCGAAAAGTCGATTGCGCCGCTGCGCTCCTTTGTTGCCGAGCCGATGCGTTTCGGCCGGCTGTTCCTGGTCGGCGACGCCGCCCACATCGTGCCGCCGACCGGCGCCAAGGGGCTCAACCTCGCTGCCAGCGACGTACGCTATCTCTTTGCCGGACTTCGCGAATTCTATCTGAACAAATCGCAGGCCGGGCTCGACGCCTATTCGGCCAAGGCGCTGGCGCGAGTGTGGAAGGCGGTGCGCTTCTCCTGGTGGATGACGACGATGCTGCACCGCTTTCCCGACACGGGCGAGTTCGGCCAGCGCATCCAGGAAGCCGAACTCGACTATCTCGTGCATTCGCAAGCGGCGTCGACTGCGCTGGCCGAGAACTATGTCGGTTTACCGTATTGAGGGCGGTGCGATCTCAAACGCGCTCGAGCGCCACTGCGATGCCCTGGCCGACGCCGATGCACATGGTGGCCAGCGCATAACGGCCGCCGCGCTCGCGCAGCTCCAGCGCCGCGGTACCGGTGATGCGCGCGCCCGACATGCCGAGCGGGTGGCCAAGCGCGATGGCGCCGCCATTGGGATTGACGTAATCCGCGTCCTCGCCGATGCCGAGTTGGCGCAGCACGGCGATGCCTTGCGAGGCGAAAGCTTCGTTGAGTTCGATGACATCGAATTGTTGCGGCGTCAGGCCGAGACGGGCACAGAGCTTTTTCGTCGCCGGCGCCGGGCCGATGCCCATGATGCGCGGCGCCACGCCGGCGGCGGCGCCGCCGAGGATGCGGGCGATCGGCGTCAGTCCGTATTTTTTCGCAGCCGCTTCCGACGCGATGACCAGCGCCGCGGCGCCATCGTTGACGCCGGACGCATTGCCGGCGGTGACCGTCCCGCCTTGGCGGAATGGTGTCGGCAGCTTGGCCAAGGACTCGACTGTAGTGCCTGCACGGGGATGCTCATCCTTGGAGACGACGATCGCATCGCCCTTCTTCTGCGGGATCGTCACCGGGGTGATCTCCTTCGCCATCCGGCCATTGGCTTGCGCTGCGACGGCCTTGTCCTGGCTGCGCACGGCAAAGGCATCCTGATCGGCGCGCGACACCGAAAAATCCTCGGCGACGTTCTCGCCGGTCTCGGGCATGGAATCGACGCCGTACTGTTTCTTCATCAGCGGGTTGATGAAGCGCCAGCCGATGGTGGTGTCGTAAATCTCGGCATGGCGCGAAAAGGCGGTCTCGGCCTTGGGCATGACGAAGGGCGCGCGGCTCATCGATTCGACGCCACCGGCAATCATCAATTCGGCCTCGCCCGATTTGATGGCGCGGGCGGCGATGGTGACGGCATCCATGCCGGAACCGCAGAGCCGATTGACGGTCGAGCCCGACACCTCCTTCGGCAATCCGGCGAGCAGCAGCGACATCCTCGCCACATTGCGATTGTCCTCGCCGGCCTGGTTGGCGCAGCCGTAGACGACATCATCAACCGCCTGCCAGTCGATGCCGGCATTGCGCTCGATCAGCGCCTTCAGCGGGATGGCGCCGAGGTCGTCCGCGCGCACCGAGGAGAGCGAACCGCCGAAACGGCCAATCGGGGTGCGGATGTAATCACAGATGAAGGCCTCGGCCATGTCATGCAGCCTTTTGTTTTCCGCTTCCCTCATGCGCCGCCTTGGTGCGGGCCTGCAGGTCGCGCAATGTCGTCAGTTCGAGCGTTGTCGGCGCCGGCGTCTCTTCAAGCGCATCGGCGAATTTCACCACCCAGCCACAGGTCTCCTGCACCTGCTGGCGCGTCACGCCGGGATGCAACGAGACGACGGTGAACTCCTTGGTCGCCGGATCCGGCTTCCAGATGGCGAGATCGGTGATCAGCAGCGTCGGGCCAGCGGTATCGATGCCGAGGCGCTGGCGATGATCGCCGCCGTCGCCATGGCCGAAGGAGGTGAAGAAGTCGATCTTCTCGACCATGCCACGCTTCGATTGCGCCATGGTGATGTAGATTTCCTTCGACGAGGTGGCGATCTCGGGCGCGCCGCCGCCGCCGGGCAGGCGGGTCTTGGGATGGGCATAGTCGCCGATGACGGTGGTGTTGATGTTGCCGAATTTGTCGAGCTGGGCGGCGCCCAGGAAGCCGATCGAAATGCGGCCGCCCTGCAGCCAGTAGCGGAACATCTCCGGCACCGAGACGGTGGTGACGGCGGTGTCGCAAAGTTCGCCGTCGCCGATCGACAACGGCAAAACATCAGGCGCCGTGCCGATGGTGCCGCTTTCATAGATCAGCGTGATGTCAGGCGCGTGCGTCAGCCGCGCGACATTGCAGGCGGCCGACGGCGCGCCGATGCCGACGAAGCAGACATCGTCGTTCTTCAAGGCGCGGCTGGCGGCAATCGTCATCATCTCGTTGGGGGTGAAGCCGTTCATGCCGCGCTCCTCAGATGCTCGACGCGGCCGGCGAAATCGTCGGCGCTCTTCTCGATGACATTGGCCTGCATCCAGGCCTGGAATTTGTCACGGTCGGCGGCGATCTCGTCCCATTCGAGATAGGCGGCGTTGTCACGCGCATAATAGCCGTGCGTGTAGGAGGGATGCGAGCCGCCGGGCACCACCGATATCGCAGCGATGGTCCAGCACGGCAGCACCGTCAGGTTGGGGTGCAGGTCGTCGAAATTGTCGACCACTTCCTCGACCGTCACCACGGCGCGTTTTGCTGCCAGCACCGCTTCCTTCTGGATGCCGACAATGCCTTCGACCAGCACGTTGCCTTTTTTGTCGGCCTTCTGCGCGTGGATGAAGGTGACGTCGGGGCGGATCGAAGGAACGGCGGCCAGCACCTCGCCGGTGAACGGACAAGTGACCGACTTGATGTTCGGATTGACGGCCACAAGCCCGGCGCCGCGATAGCCGCGAAACACGGCGCACGGCAGGCCGGCCGCACCCGCCTCATAGGCATTGGCCATGCCGGCGTGGCTATGCTCCTCGATCTCGATCGACCGGGGAAAGCCATTCTCGATGGAATCGCGGGCGCGGCGCAGCAGGCCGACGCCGGGATTGCCGACATAGGAGAAGACGATCTTCTTCGCCATGCCCATGCCGATCATCTGGTCGTAGATCAGATCGGGGGTCATGCGGATCAGGGTGAGGTCGCGAAAGCCCTGGCGGATCGCCTCATGCGCCGCCGCCGTCGGGATGAGATGGGTGAAGCCCTCGAAGGCAACCGCATCGCCATCGTGCAGGTTCTCGGCCACGGCCTGTTTGAGTGGCAGGAATTTGACCATCGCAGGAACTCCGGAGACGAAAAAAGTTCGTATTGCGAACAATTGTTTTGTATGAGATACTTTTACATTGTATCGTCGCGATGAGTCAAGGCGACGCATTGTTTCGCGGAGGCCGCATGGACGACGAGGGAACGACGCGCGACCATGTCGGTTCGCTGGAGCGCGGCCTTGCGGTCATGGAGATTCTTGCCCGGCATCCGGCCGGCATGACGCTGACTGAGATGGCGGAGGAAGCTGGGCTGACCCGCGCCGGCGCACGCCGCTTCCTGCTGACGCTGACCGCGACCGGCTATGCAACGCAATCCGGCCGACAGTTTTCGCTTTCGCCGCGCCTGCTCACCGTCGTGCGAACCTGGCTCGGTGGCGCTTCGCTGTGGACCTTCGCGGCGCCGATCCTGCGAGAGGTGGCAGGGCAGTTCAACGAGGCCTGCAATGCGGCGGTGCTGTCGGGCGAGGATGTCGTCTATGTCGCGCGCATACCCGGCCGGCGCATCCTCAGCGTGTCGCTCGATGTCGGCACCAGGCTGCCGGCGTATTGCACCTCGATGGGACGGGTTCTGCTTGCGGGGCTCGCGCCGGACGAGCTGAAGGCCTTCCTTGCCGAAGCAAGGATCGAGCGGCGGACGCCGAAGACGATCACCAGCCGCGCAGCCCTCAGCAAGGCGATCGACGCCGCGAGGGCGGGTGGCTTTGCCATCGTCGATGAGGAACTGGAGCTCGGCCTGCGCTCGATCGCCGTGCCGATTGCTGACCGTTCCGGGCGGACGGTGGCGGCAATCAACATGTCGACCCAGTCGGCGCGGTTTTCGGTGGCAGAGATGGAGCGGGATATCCTGCCGGTGCTGCGGAAGGCCAAGCAGCGCGTCGAGGAATTTTTCTTCGTTTGAGGTGGCGGGCAATCGCATATGGCAGCGCCAACCCCCACTCCGGCCGCTTCGCGGCCACCTCTCCCCCATGTCCATGGGGGAGAGGAAACCCAAGCCTTTCAAAGCCGCGCCCTCCGAGATTAGCATTTCCTCTCCCCCACGAATGTGGGGGTAGAGGTGGCTCGGCGAAGTCCGAGACGGAGTGGGGAACGCCCTATGCGATCGTTCCGACGATAGGTGAAGCGCGGTGCATATGCGCAAAGCAAAATATACCGTTGACCGATAGCAAAAAATCCAATATTGAACAGGATTATACAGGTTCATTGAACAGGTGCATATATGGCACGGCGATCGGTTCAACTGTCTCCCGGCACGGGCAAGCCCGAGCAGATCGCCACTGTTCTTGAACATGAAATCCGCTCCGGCGTGCTCGGCTTCGGCGACCGCCTGCAAAGCGAGAACGAACTCGTCCAGCGCTTTTCCGTCAGCCGCAACACCGTCCGCAAGGGCCTCGAGGAACTGTCCAGCCGTGGGCTGATCACCACCAAGGTCGGCATCGGCTCCTTCGTTACCTTCGATGGCAAGCCGGTCGATGACGCCATCGGCTGGTCACGGGCGCTGGCCGATGCCGGCGCCAATGCCGAGACGCGGACGCTGCGGCTGGAAGTGATCGAGGACACCGAGCTCGCCGCGCTGCTTGAGATTGAAAGCCCATTCTTCATCGCTGTCGACCGCGTGCGCACCAATGCCAGTGACGGCCATGCGATTTCGATCGAGCGCAGCCGCCTGCCGCTGTCGCCGGAACTCGAGGATGTGCCGTTGCGCGGTCTTCGCGAAGGCTCGCTGCACCAGACGCTGCGCGGCGCCGGACTCATTCCCGACCATGGCGAGGAATGGGTCGATATCGAAATGCTCAACGCCGAGGATGCCGCAATACTCGGCTGCCCGCAAGGCACGCCCTTCCTGCGCGGCCGCCGGCTGACGCGCGCGGCCGACGAGCGGCCGATCGAATATGTCACCAGCCTGCTCAACCCGGCGCATTTCGCGCTGCATATGAGGTTTTGAGCGATGCCGGAAAACGCCATTCTCGATCGCGCCATGGGCGCACTTGTCGGCGGGGCGCTGGGCGATGCGCTTGGCATGCCGACGCAGCTTCTGTCGCCGGCCCGCATTGCCGAACTCTACGGCCATGTCGAGGATTTCGTGGCACCCTTTGCCGACCATCCGGTGTCGAAGGGGCTGGTGGCCGGCACCATCACCGACGATACCGAACAGGCGCTGCTGCTCGGCCGCATCCTGGTCGAGTCCGGCGACCGCTTCGACCATGCGCGCTGGGTCAATGCGCTGCTCGACTGGGAGCGCGAGGTCAAGGCGCGCGGTAGCTATGATCTTCTGGGGCCATCGACCAAGCGGGCCATCGACGCCATCAACGAAGGTGTGCCGGCGGAAGAGGCGGGAAGCCGCGGCGACACAAATGGCGCGGCCATGCGCATCGCGCCGGTCGGCATCATGATGCCGCTGGAGCCGCTCGATGTTTTTGTCGCCAAGGTGGCCGAGACTTGCCGGGCCACGCACAACACGTCGATCGCCATTGCCTCGGCTTCCGCCGTTGCCGCCGCCGTCAGCCGCGGCCTTGCCGGCGGCGACTGGCGTGCTGCGTCCGACAGTGCCGTTGCAGCGGCGCGGCGCGGGGCCAAGCACGGCCACTGGGTGACTGGCGGCGACATCGCCGCGCGCATCGTCTGGGCACAGGACCTAGTGCGCGGCAAGGCGATGCGGGATGCGATCGGGTTCATCACCGATCTCGTCGGCACCGGCGTCGCCAGCCAGGAATCGGTTCCCGCGGCCTTTGCCGTGCTGGAAGTCGCCAATGGCGATCCCTGGAAGGCCGCGATCATCAGCGCCAATCTCGGCGGCGACACCGATACCATCGGCGCGATTGCTTCGGGGATGGCCGGCGCCTGCGTCGGCTTTTCCCAACTGCCGCCAAAACACATCGCCAGGCTCGTTGGCATCCACATCGCCGAGGTGCGCGCGCTTGCCGAAGATCTCGTCGCGGCGCGGTCGGCGAAGGCCAGCAAGGACGCCGCGGCATGAGCGGGCGTCTGGTTCATATCGGCAGCGCGGTGGTCGACTATGTCTACCGCATCGACGCCTTGCCGGCGCCGGGCAGCGAGAAGACGGCGTCGAGCTTTGCGCAGGTCGCCGGCGGCGGCTTCAACATGATGGTGGCGGCCCGCCGCACCGGCATGATTGTGGTGTTCGGCGGCCAGCTCGGCAGCGGGCCAAATGGCGATTTTCTGCGTGCAGCCTTCGCCACCGAGGGCATCGAAACGCTGACGCCGCCATCGCCGGTCATGGACACCGGCAATTGCGTCGCCATGATCTCTGGGGATGCCGAGCGCACTTTCGTCTCATGGCCTGGCGCCGAGAGCGTGGTTAGCCTGGATATGATGGCGCCCGTGGCCGTTGCGTCCAGCGACTGGGTGTTCACCTCCGGCTACACGCTGAGCTATCCCGGCAGCCGCGACGCGCTGACCGACTGGATCGAATCGCTGCCGGTAGACATTCCCTTTGTCTTCGATCCGACGCCTGTCATCGCCGACATTGTGCGCCCCATCCTGGCGCGCGTGCTTGCCCGCACGACATGGCTGAGCTGCAACACGACGGAAGCGGCCGAGATTGCCGGGCAGGGCGATGTCGAGACACTAGCCGGGCGGGTGCTCGCCGACCATTGTCGGAAAGCCGCAGGCGTCGTCATCCGCGCCGGCGCCAAGGGTTGTTTCGTGCGGCTGGCCAGCGGCGAGACCCAGACCATTGCCGGCTTCAAGGTCGATGCCATCGACACCAATGGCGCCGGCGACACCCATATCGGCGCTTTCGTCAGTGCGTTGGCGCGCGGCGTGCATCCCTTCGAGGCGGCGCGCTACGCGAATGCGGCGGCTGCCCTTTCGGTCACCCGGCATGGCGGGTCGTCCGCGCCGACCGACAGCGAGATCCAGACTTTCCTGAGCCAGGCGCGCGCGCCTGGCCAGAACCACAAGGCCCATCAGACAGCCTGACCCGCCAAGCGGGCAAACACAAAGAGAGGAACCGATATGCGCATGCCAAGACTGACTGCCCTCTTGACGGCGACCGCCGTCTTCACCACCGCGCTCACGCTGGCGGCGAGCGCCGCCGAAGTGCATGTGCTCAACTGGAAAGGCTACGGCGCCGACGAGCCGTGGGCCGTCGAAGCGTTCGAGAAGGCGACCGGCAACAAGGTCGTCAACGACTTCTTCAATTCCGAACAGGAAATGCTGACCAAGATCCGGACCAATCCCGGCCTCTACGACGTGGTCATGATCAACGCCGCCTTCAATGACCAGGCGATGGCCGAAAAGCTGATCCAGCCGATCGATACCTCCAAGCTGCCGAACTATGCCGACATCAGCAAGGACAAGGCGAGCTCGCCGATGCTCGCCCATGACGGCAAGGTCTATGGCGTGCCGTGGGTGTGGGGCCTGACGGCGCTCGCCATCAACGAAAAGTCCTTCGACAAGGCGCCGACCTCGATCGCCGAGATGTGGGACCCCGCGCATAAGGGCCGCGTTGTCATTCGTGACGATGCCGTCGAAGCGGTGCAGTTCGGCGCCATCGCCACAGGCCAGAACATCAACGACATCAAGGATATGGACGCGGTCAAGACCAAGCTCACCTCGCTGATGCCGCAGATCAAGACGTTCTGGAGTTCGGAGAACGACTGGAACCAGATGGTCGCTTCCAACCAGATCGACATTGGCACCTATTGGAGCGGCTCGGCCGACCGCGCCAAGACGCATTTCAAGCTGCCGGTCTCGCTGGTCGTGCCGCAGGAAGGCGCCGTCGCCTGGCTCGATGCGTTCTCTATTCCAGTAGGTTCGAAGAACGTCGAGGGGGCACAGGCCTTCATCAACTGGATGATCGATCCGAAATTCTACGTCGAATGGGTCACCAAGGTCGGCGCGCCGGTTTCGGCCAACACCAAGGCGGTGGACGCGCTGCCTGAAGACTCCTTCAACCGCAAGGTGATGGGCAGCCTCGATGTCGCCAAGCGCATCCAGTTCCAGGCGCCGATCACCGACGCGCAGCGCGAGGCTTATCTGGCGCTGTGGCAGCAGCTCAAGGTCGACGTGAAGTAAGTTCGCGTCCGGACCAGCCGGCGGTTCGCGCCGGCTGGTCCTTCAATCCTGGGGAGGAGGTATCATGGCAGTACAGAGTGCGGTCGCGTCGCGCAGCGGGCTGAGATCGGCCCTGCCGCTGCTGGCGCCAGCCTATCTCTGGCTGACGGTGGCGATCTTCCTGCCGCTCTCGGCCATGGTCTTCTTCTCCTTCATGACCGACCTTCCACTGTCGGGTAAATCATGGGCCTTTACCCTCGGCAACTACGCTGCCTTCTTCTCGCAGAGCCTTTATCTCACGCTGCTGCTGGCTTCGTTGCGGCTCGGCCTCGAAGTGACGCTGTGGTGCGTCGTCATCGGCTATCCCGCGGCTTACGTGCTGGCCAAGGTGCTGAAGGGGCGCAGCCGCGAGGCAATCTTCCTGCTGGTCATTCTGCCGTTCTGGTCGAACGGGCTGGTGCGCATCTTCTCCTGGGCGATGGTTTTGCGCGAAGGCGGCATTCTCGATACGGCGCTCAATGCCGTGCTGCCGTTCAAGATCAACATCGATCTGATGTATTCCTATCCGGCCGTCATCATCGGCCTGGTGCACTCCTACGTGCCTTACATGGTGCTGACCTGCTACCTCACTTTGCAGGCGATCGACGACTCGCTGATCGAGGCCGGGCGCTCGCTCGGCGCCTCGCGGCTGCAGGTGCTGAAGCGGGTGATCATTCCGCTGTCGATGCCCGGCCTTGTGGCCGGCGCGGCACTCATCTTCGTGCCCGTCGTCGGTTCGTTCATGGAACCGCGCATTCTCGGCGGGCGCACCGGTACCTTCTACGGCACGGTGATCGAGGACCAATTCGTGGCCGTGTTCAACTGGCCGCTCGGTGCCGCTTTGTCCTTCATCTTGCTCGCCGTCGTGCTGGTCATCCTGGCGGTGGCGTCGCCGGTGCTGAGGAGGGCTGCCTAGATGAAGACCACCCGTATCCTCGAAGGCCTCGGCCGGTTCTACATCTTCCTGCTGCTCGCCTTCCTCTATCTGCCGATCATAATCATGGCGCTGATGTCGTTCAACGTCTCGCCCTTCTACCAATTGCCATTCGAGTGGACGACGGAATGGTATCAATCGCTGTGGCAAAACGACCAGCTGATCGCGGCGACATGGAATAGCCTCGAGATTGCAGTCATCACCACGCTCATCTCCGTTGTGCTGGGCACGGCGGCGTCGCTGGCGCCCTACCGCCATGATTTCCGCGGCAAGAAGTTTTTGCAGGCGCTGCTGTTTCCGCCGATCGCCATTCCGTGGCTGATCACCGGCACGGCGATGCTGATCTTCTTCTTCGGCGTCGGCATCGGCCGCGGCCTGTTCGCCATCCTGCTCGGCCATGTGGCGCTGGCGCTGCCCTATGTCATCGTCGTCGTCTCGGCCCGGCTGCAGACGTTTGCGCCGGAGCTGGAAGAGGCGGCGCGCTCGCTCGGCGCCAACCAGTGGCAGGTGACAGCGCGCGTCACACTGCCCTGGATCATGCCCGGCGTCATCGCCGGCGGGCTGTTTGCCTTCGCCGTGTCGTTCGACCAGTTCGTCGTCTCCTACTTCCTGGCGACGCCGGGGCAGACGACGCTGCCGGTCGAAATCTACGCCGCGATCCGCAAAGGTTTTACGCCCGAGATCAACGCGGTCTCGACCATTATCATTGTCGTGTCGATGGCGCTGATGCTGCTCACGGCGCGCTTCTTCAAATTCGGCGGAGAGAAATAATGGCCGGCGTGCAGGTATCAAACGTCTCCCGCAATTTCGGCGCACACAAGGCGCTGGATGATGTCTCCATCGATTTCGCCGATGGCGGTTTCTATGCGCTGCTCGGACCGTCGGGCAGCGGCAAGACCACGCTGCTTCGGCAAATCGCCGGCTTCGACTTTCCAGACTCTGGCCGCATTTCCATCGGTGGCGAAAGCGTGGAGCGCGTGCCGGTCGAGAAGCGGCGCATCGGCATGGTGTTCCAGAACTATGCGCTGTTTCCCAACATGAGCGTCGCCGACAACGTCGCCTTCGGCCTGTCGGTGCGCGGCGAGGCCAAGGCCATGATCGCCACGGAAGTGCAGCGCGCGCTCGACCTCGTGCAGCTCGGCAAGCTTGGCGAACGCAAGCCGCACCAGCTCTCCGGCGGTCAGCGCCAGCGCGTGGCTCTGGCGCGCGCCATCGTCACCAAGCCGCGCGTGCTGCTGCTCGACGAGCCGCTCGGCGCTCTCGACAAGGCGCTGCGTGTCGACATGCAGATCGAGCTCAAGCGCATCCAGCGCGAGATCGGCATCACCACCATCTTCGTCACCCACGACCAGGAAGAGGCGCTGACGATGAGCGACCGCATCGGCATTTTGCGCGACGGCAGGCTGGTCCAGGAGGGACCGCCCGAAGAGATCTACGACAAGCCGAAGAGCGAGTTCGCCGCCACCTTCCTCGGCGACGCCAACATTTTTCGTGGCGATGCGATCGGCAATGGTATCCGCCTGCCGGACGGCACAACGATCGCCGCCGGCATCGGCGACAGGGTTGCCGCCGGCGCCAAGGCCAGTTGCGCCGTGCGGCCCGAGCGCATCCGTATCGCCACCGATGCCGGAGCTTCGAGCGGCAATGCCAACACGCTGAAGGGGCAGGTCTCCAAGCGCATCTTCGCCGGCAACAACAGCACCTATTTCGTCGAACGCGCCGGCCAGACGCTGAAGGTGATCGTGCAGAATACCGGCAATGACCGGCTGGCCGAGGGCCAGGATGTGATGCTCAGCTGGTCGCCGGAAAGCACGGTTCTGATCGCCGCCAGTTGATCGGTGCCATCGACCGCTTCAGCGGTTCTGATGGGAATTGATGGAGCGGACCTTGGCTGAAGGACCGGCCGTGGCGTTATATCCTGTCCTCGAGGAGGAACGGATGGCAGGCCAGGGTTTCGAGCCGGATGTGAGGGTTCGCACCAGCGAATACCGGATCGGCTGCATCGGCGCCGGCATGATCATGGCCGAATGCCATCTCGCCGCCTATGCGCAGGCCGGATTTCCCGTGGTGGCAATCGCCTCGCGGACCAAGGCCAGCGCCGAGAAGGTGGCGACGCGCTGGAGCATTGCGACCGTTCACGACACGCCCGAGCAACTGATCGAGGACGAGCGGGTCGAGATCGTCGACCTTGCCTTTCCACCCGACCAGCAGCCGGCGCTGATCCGCCATGCGCTGAAGCAGAAGCACATCAAGGCGATCCTGGCGCAGAAGCCGCTGGCGCTGTCGGTGGAAGAGGCCGTCAAGCTACGCGACGAGGCTGCCAAGTCCGGCAAGATCCTCTCGGTCAACCAGAACATGCGCTACGATCAATCGATGCGCGTGCTGAAGCAGATCATCGAAAGCGGCGCGCTGGGCGAAATCGTCTTTGCTCAGATAGACATGCATGCAATCCCGCACTGGCAGACTTTCCTCGCGGACTACGACCGGCTGACGCTTGCCAATATGAGCGTGCACCATCTCGATGTGCTGCGCTTCCTGTTCGGCGATCCCTCGGAGATCACCACGCTGACGCGCAAGGACCCGCGCACGACATTCGACCACTCAGACGGCATCACGGTTTCGACGCTGCGCTTTCCCTCCGGTGTGCTCGCGGTGTCGCTGGAGGATGTCTGGTCCGGACCGCGCCAGCAAGGATACGAGGACGACCAGCACATCACCTGGCGCGTCGATGGCACCAAGGGCGTTGCCAAGGGCACCATCGGCTGGCCGAAGGGCGTGGCCTCGACACTGACCTATGCTTCGACCGAGACGACCGGCGGCAAGTGGGTTACCCCGAGCTGGGAGACGATGTGGTTCCCGCATGCCTTCATCGGCGTAATGGAGCAGCTGCAGCATGCGGTGAAGACAGGCTCGCCGCCGGCGCTGTCGGTCGCCGACAACGTCAAGACGATGGCGCTGGTCGAGGCGGGCTACCGCTCGATGGCGGAGGGCCGCACCGTCAAGCTGTCCGAGATTTCGATCGACTGAACACATGTTGCCGCCCAAATAGCGTGGCGGCTGAATCGCTTACCGGGAGGAGCTCACATCATGATGCAGGCAGGGATCTTCACCGGCTATTTCCCCTATGAGCTCGCGGAGTCCGCCCGGCGCATCCGAGCGCTCGGCTTCAACACGGTGCAGCTCGATTTGCATTTCAGGGATATTGATCTCACGGCCGGGCAGATCACGAAAGACAAAGCAAGGACGGTGCGCGACACGTTCCGCGACCACAATCTGCCGGTCTGCTGTATCTCGGGCTACACCAACATCATCCACCCGGATAAAGCCGAGCGCGAGAAGCGCGTCGGCTACCTCAAGGAGATTATCCGCAACGCGCGCGACTTCGGCTCGCCCTATGTGATCTCCGAGACCGGCACCTACAACACAGAATCCGACTGGGTGCATCACCCCAGGAACAAGACCGAGGAGGGGTTCGAGGAATGCCGCAAGGTGATCTCGGATCTTGCCCAGACCGCCTATGACCATGGCGCAGTGTTCCTGCTCGAAACCTATGTCAACAATGTCGTCGGCTCGGTCGAGGAGACGGTGAAAATGTTCGCGCAGGTCGACCACCCCGGCCTTGGCCTTTTGATGGATCCGACCAACTATTTCGAGGCGCACAACATCGACCGCATGGATCAGGTGCTGAACCAGGTGTTCGACACGCTGACCGACAAGATCCGGATCGCGCATGCCAAGGATGTGAAGCGCTCCGGCAGTGACAAGACGGAGAAGCATGCCGATATCGGTGACGCGGACGCGCATGAGGGGCTGACCTTCCGTGGCGTCGGCGAGATCGAATTGCCGGCGCCCGGCTTGGGCTCACTGAACTATGATCTTTATCTCAAGCGGCTCAGCGAAAAGCACCCGAACATTCCTGTTATCATCGAGCATCTGACCGAGGACGACGTGCCGCGCGCGAAAACATTTCTCGACGGGAAATTCCGCGCCAACGGTCTCTGAGGCCCGGGCGGGAGGTGACGATGGCGGCCAAGACAAAGCGCGATTACAGCCTGGTCGGCGAGAGCACCCGCCGGGCCATCGAGACCGGGCTTGCTTCGGCCGAGTGGTATCATACCGACGTGCCGCGCAAGGCGATGAAGGAGCTGATGCAGCGCTCCGACGGGCCGGCGATCCGCGATACCATCATCTGGATCGCTGCGATCCTGGGCTCGGCCACCGGCATCGTCTGGTTCTGGGGGACGTGGTGGGTGGTGCCATTCCTGCTTGTCTATGGCGTGCTCTATGGTTCGTCGAGCGATTCGCGCTGGCATGAATGCGGCCATGGCACGGCTTTCCGCACGCGCTGGATGAACGATGTCGTCTACGAGATTGCCAGCTTCATGGTGGTGCGCAACCCGGTGCAATGGCGCTGGAGCCATGCCCGGCATCACACCGATACCGTCATCGTCGGGCGCGATGCCGAGATCGCTGTCATGCGGCCGCCAAACCTGATCAAGGCGGCGCTCGCCTTCACCGGCATTCTCGATTTCCGCTATTCGCTGCCGATCCTGGTGCGCCAGGCGTTCGGCAAGCTGTCTGACGATGAAAAGAGCTACATTCCGGAAAGCGAACAGGGCAAGGCCATCATGGCGGCGCGCTGGCATGTGGCCATCTATGCGGCGGCGATTGCCGCCGCGATCGCGCTAAAATCATGGCTGCCGTTGGTGTTGATCGGCCTGCCACGCCTCTATGGCAGCTGGCACATGGTGCTGACCGGACTGCTGCAGCATATCGGGCTGGCCGACAATGTCGTCGACCATCGGCTGAACACCCGCACCGTCTACATGAACCCGGTCAGCCGCTTCATCTACTGGAACATGAATTATCACGTCGAACATCACATGTTCCCGATGGTGCCTTATCACGCGCTGCCGAGGCTGCACGAGTTGATCAAGCACGATTTGCCGGTGGCGAACCCGTCAATGTGGCATGCCTACCGCGAGGTCTGGCCGGTGCTTTTGAAGCAGCTGCGATACGAGGACTATTTCCTCAAGCGCGAATTGCCGCCGACGGCGCGGCCCTATCGCGGTGAGTTTCACGAGGTCGATATGTCGGCGGCGGAGTAGTCGTGCCTATGAACCCAGCTATCCGGCCTGTCTCGTGGCCGGTAAGGTGATCGGGAAAATCAATTCCAGCAACAGGGACATTAGATGAGCCGAAAGAGACCGACGGTGGCCGATTTACGCGCTATGAAGGGCAAGCGCCAGCTAACCATGCTGCGCGTGCTGACCATGGATGAGGCCGAGGCCGCCGAGCGGGCAGGGGTAGACATCGTCTCGGTGCCGCCGGAGCTGGTGCTCAACCCGCAATACCGCGATGCCGCGCCCAGCCTGTTCACCATGCCGGGCGAGAACTTTTACGAGATCGGCACGGCGGACGATTTCCTGCGCTGGGCCTTCCGGCTCTACAAGGCCGGCGCCGACGCGGTCTATTGCAGCGCCGGCTTCGCCACCGTCAAACGGCTTGCCGACGATGCCATCCCCGTCATCGGCCATGTCGGCCTCATTCCGTCGCGCGCGACCTGGACCGGCGGCTTCAAGGCGGTCGGCAAGACCGCCGACACCGCCATGCAGATCTTCGAGGCGGTCAAGCAGTATGAGGCCGTCGGTGCGCTGGGCGCCGAGATCGAAGTGGTGCCGGTCGAGGTGGCGAAGGCGATCTCGGAGCGCACCTCGCTGATCATGCTGTCGATGGGAGCGGGCACCGGCTGCGATGCGCAATACCTGTTCGCCGACGACATACTTGGCCAGAACCGGGGCCACATGCCGCGCCATTCCAAGGTCTATCGCAATTTCGCAGCCGAATATGACCGCTTGCAAGCAGAGCGGGTGGCGGCGTTTTCCGAATATGTCGCCGACGTCAACAGCGGCGCTTATCCGGAAGACAAGCATGTGGTGCGCATGGACCCGGCCGAGCTCAGCCAATTCATGAAAAGGGTGGATGAAAAGGCCTGAACTCGCCGATCTGGCCTGGTCGCGGTTACGCCCGCCAACCACCGTTGGCGAGCGAGGCGTAAAGCGGCTCGGCGTCCGGGCCGAGTGGCCTGTCTTCCCTGAGGCTCGCCACGTGCGCGCGCACCGCCGCATGGATGACTCCTGTCGCCGGCGCCAGCGTCAGGCCTTCGCGCAAATCGACCGCCTGTGCTGCCGCCATCAGCTCAAAGGCGATCAACCGTCTCCACAGGACGATCATGCCGGCGCATTTCGTAACAGCGAGCAGCGTCTGCGTCGCATGGTCCTCGACGCCTTCCGAGACCGGCAGGAAGTCGAGCATCACGGGATTGGCCTTGTGGCGGATGGCGGCGAGGATCGCCGTGACTGTCTTTTGCAGCGGCACGAAGCCGGCGGACGCGCCGCCGATTGGCGACAAATATTTGGGCAGGCCGTTGCGGCCGGAGCCGGTGAGTTGGACGAAGCGTGCGGCCGTTGCGGCTGAGGCCTGCGCGATGGCGAGGCCAAGCGTCTCGAAAGCGAGTGCCATTGAGGCGGTGTGGAAATTGCCTGTCGACAAGACCAGATTGTCCTCTCCGAGTACCAGCGGATTGTCGGCGGCGGCGTTGAGCTCGATTTCTACCGCAAGCCTTGCATTGTCGATCGCCTGGATCAGCGCGCCGTGTATCGACGGCATGCAGCGGACCGAAAGCGGATCCTGCAAGGTGGTGGGCGGCGGTTGCTCGTCGCGGGCGAGCAGATCACGTAGCTCCTTTGCCGCAAGCTGCTGGCAGGCCGCCGGACGCGCCAGATGCAGGCGCGGATCGAGAATGGTGCGGTTGGCGCCAAGTGCCTCCATCGTCAGTGCGCCGGCTTGCTGCTGTTGTTCAAAGGCTGAGAGGGCATCAGCGAGCGCCAGCGCGCCGGCGCCCGTCGAGACCGCCGAAGCATTGATCAACGACAGTCCGTCTTTGGGCGCCAGGCTGACCGGCGCCAGCCGCGCCATCATCAACGCCTTTGCGGAAGGCATGCGCCGGCCTTGGTAGTCAGCCTCGCCCTCCGCAATCAGCGTGCGGGCTATCGCGGTCATCAGCAGCAGGTCGCCGGCGCCGATTGAACCTAGAGACGGCATCACAGGATGAACGCCCGCATTGAGCGCGTCGACAAGGGCGGTCAAAACAGCCGGCGAAATACCCGAACCGCCAACCGAGAACATCGCGGCACGCGCCAGCATGGTCGCCCGCACCGCCTCTTGCGGCAGCGGCTCGCCGACAGCGCCGCTGCGGCCTTCCAGCAGCTGGCGCTGGAAGGCACTGGCATCGCCTTCGACCGTGGTGCCGAGATTGGCGCCGAGCCCGGTGTTGAGGCCGTAAATCTGCTGGCCGGACGCGGCGGCCTGGTCAAGCACTTTGCGAGCTTTGTCGAGCCTCTCGATGACCGCAGGCCCGACCTCGACCTTGCGGCCGCCACGGGCGACGGCCGCGACATCCTCGACGCTGATGCCGGCGCCGCTGAGGACGAGCGCGCTCATGCGAAGCGCAGCCTCTGGCCAATGCCCTTGTCTGCGGCCTTGGCCAGCATTGCCTTGCCCAGCGCAATGTCGGACAGCGACAGGCCGCGATGCCAGAACAGGATCGTCTCGTCGTCGCTTTCGCGCCCGGCTTTCAGGCCGGCAGCGATCTGGCCGAGTTCGGCATGCAGCGTCTTTTCGCTCAGCCGCCCGGTCTCGACATGGGCGCGCAGCGAACCGAACTTGCCGCCCTTGCACTGGCCCCAATCGTCGACGACCATTTTCTGCATGATGTCGGTCAGCGACAGCTCCACCGCGCTCATCGTACCATAGGGCACGACGAAAGCGCCGGGCTTGATCCACTCGGTCTTGAGCAGCGGCTGCGGCTCCGAAAGCCGCGAGGCCTCGACGACGATGTCGGCGCCTTTCACGCAGCTCTCCCAGTCAGCGACCGCGGTGACCTTCTTGCCGAGATCGGCTGAAAGTTTGGCCGCAAAGCCGTCGCGGCTTTCCGGCCGGCGCGAATGGACGCGGATCTCGTCGAAATCGAAGAGATGATCGAGCAGGCGCACATTCCAGTAGGCGGTGCCGCGCGCGCCGATATGGGCAAGCACCTTCGAGTTCTTGCGCGCCAGATGCTTGGCGCCGATGGCGGTGACGGCGCCGGTGCGCATGTCGGTGATGACGGTGGCGTCGAGGATGGCGCGCGGCGTGCCGGTGCGCGGATCGAACAGGTTCAAAATGCCGAATTCCGAGGGCAGGCCGTGCAGATAATTGTCGACATAGTCGCCGACGATTTTCACGCCGGCCGCATCGAGCGGCGCGACGTAGCCGCGCAGCACGTTGAAATGGCCGTGGAAGGAGGGATCAGGCTCGAGATGGACGCGCGGCTCGATCACCGTCTGGCCATTGCCTTGCGCGACCAGTCCGGCCTCGACGGCGGCGATGATTTCGCCGTCGGTCATCTCAAGGGCTTCGATATCGAGGGCATTGAGGTAGTCGATATAGATCGGCTTCATGCAGGTTCCTTGCCGCTAAGGCGCTAATCCATAACAGGCCGCGCGCCGACACGGAAGTTTGTTGGCTAGGCTCTGGACTGGGCCAGCCATATGCTGTTCAACGCGGTTCGTCATGACTGCCGTTCCCGACACCGAAGCCTCCACTGAGACCGCCAGCAATGCGCGGCGCGTGGCGCTGATCGTCGCCATCGCGTTTTTCATGCAGCTGCTGGATTCGACGATCATCTCGACCTCGCTGCCGCAGATGGGCCAATCCTTCGGCGTGCCGGCGGTGGCGATGAGCATCGGCATCACCGTCTATATGCTGACCATGGCGGTGTTCGTACCGCTGTCGGGCTGGCTTGCCGACCGCTTCGGGGCGCGCAACATCTTCCTGCTGGCGATCGTGCTGTTCACGCTGGCCTCGCTCGTCTGCGGCTTCTCGCAAAGTCTCCCTCAATTCGTCGCTGCCCGCGTCGTGCAGGGCCTGGGCAGCGCGCTGATGACGCCGGTCGGGCGTATTCTCGTGCTACGCAATGCGCCGAAGTCGGAGCTGCTCAACGCCACGGCGCTGATCACCTGGCCGGCGCTGTTCGCGCCCGTTGTCGGGCCGGTGCTCGGCGGCTTCATCACCACCTATCTCTCCTGGCACTGGAATTTCTTCATCAACATCCCGCTTGGGTTGATCGGACTGGCGCTGGTCGCCCGCTTCATTCCCGGCGACCGCGAGGCCGATCCCAAGCCTTTGGATTGGCCGGGGTTTTTCCTGACGTCGCTGGGGCTTGCGCTCCTGCTCTATGGCCTTGAACGCATTGCGCATCCCGAAGACGGCGCCTTGCCGACGGTGTTGCTGATCGCGGCGGGCATCTTCATCGGCTGGCTGGCGGCGCGGCATCTCAGGCGCGCACCGCATCCGCTGCTCGATCTCAGTGCGTTCAAGGTACTGACCTTCGCCATCTCGACGCTTGCCGCCGGCACGATCTTCCGTGTGGCGATCAACGCCACGCCGTTCCTGCTGCCATTGCTGTTCCAGGTTGGTTTCGGCCTTTCGCCGGTCGATGCCGGCCTGATGATCCTGGCCTATTTCCTCGGCAATCTCGGCATGAAGACGGTGACGACGCCGATGCTGCGGCGTTTCGGTTTTCGCACGGTGATGGTCGTCAACGGCATCATCGCGTCGGCCTCGATCATGGCCTGCGCGGCGATCTCGCCTGAGACGCCGCAGGCGCTGGTGGTGGCGTTGATGCTGGTCGCCGGCCTGTCGCGCTCGATGCAGTTTACCGCGCTGAACACGCTGGCCTTCGCCGACATCGACGCGACGCAGCGCAGTTCGGCGGCGACGCTGTCATCGATGCTGCAGCAGATAGCGATGCTGTTCGGCGTCGCGGTGGCGGCGGCGATCCTCAACCTGTCGCAGATCGTCAGGGCGCAGCCGGCGCTGGACCTCATCGATTTTCGCATCGCCTTTGTTGTGATCGGCGCCATCGGGCTGGTGGCGGCGTTGCGGTTCCTCGTGCTGCCGCCCGGTGCGGGCGCCGAGGTTTCGGGTCACGCGACGCAGGGTTGACGTTCAGCCCAAAAATCAAAGTGTGGCAAAGGGATTAGCCGTGTTTGCTCACGCCTTGATTCACCCCCAGCTTGCAGAATGATCCAAACGAAAGGAAACGTCATGGCCGCCACAAGACTTCTCAGCGATGCCGAGGTGGAGAAGATCCCCGCGGTGAAGGCAGTGTTCGACGAGATCCGGGCGACGCGCAAATCGGATTTCGTCAACAATTTCTGGCGCGGGCTGGCCAATGATCCACCCTTGCTGAAACGGACCTGGGAACAGGTGAAGGTGGTGATGGCCACGGAGAGCGCCATCGATCCGCTGACCAAGGAGATGATCTACATCGCAGTCTCGACCGCCAATGGCTGCTCCTACTGCGTCCATTCGCATACGGCCGCCGCTCGCGCCAAGGGCATGACCGATGCGCAGCACGGGGAGCTGGTGTCGATCATCGGGCTTGCCGGGCAGACCAACCATCTGGTGACGGCGATGCAGATTCCGGTCGATCCGGAGTTTGAGGTGAAGTAGGCTCTTCACCTTCTCCCCCTGTGGGAGAAGGTGTCGCCGAAGGCGACGGATGAGGGGTGCTCCAGGGAACGCCAACGTTTCACTCCGCTGGAACACCCCTCATCCGTCTCGGCGCTGCGCGCCGATCCACCTTCCCCCACAAGGGGGGAAGGCAAGGGCAGCGCCGCGCTATACCGGCCGATAAACCTTCTCGGCCGTGTTCCAGAAAATATCCCCCTCAGCCGCCGCCCCGTGCTTCGCCACTGCCGCGCGGTGCGCCTGGATCAGCTCGGCGTGGCTGGTCCACAGTTTCTCGATCGGGAAGTTCGAGCCGAACATCAGGTGGTCGCTACCCAGAATGTCGATCGCATTGTTGACGATGTAGGCGATCAGATCCGGGTCGTTGCGGTGCACGAAGGTGCCGAGTCCGGACAGTTTGGCATAGAAGTTGGGCGCGGCGGAGAGCGTGCGCAGGCCAGCCTTCCAGGCCTCGGTCGTCTCCGGCTCCATGCTGGTCAGCATACCGGCATGGGTGAGGATGAAATTGGTCTGCGGGTTCTCGCCGACCAGCGTCAGCCCGTCCTTCATCTGGGCGGGGAAAAGCTGGAGGTCGAAGGACAGACCATAATCCTTCAGCCGCGCGACATTGGCGCGGATCTTGGGGTCGATGACCTGGTCGGCCGAGGCGGCGAAGCGGAAGGCCGGCGTCTCATGCCAGTGCAGCTGCATGCGCACGCCGCGCAGCAGCGGATACTTTTTCAACCGATCAATCCGCGGTCTGACATCGTCGACCGTCATGTCGGTATAGCCGACGATGGCGTGCGGCCAGCCGGTTTCATCAGCGGTCTTCTGCAGGAAGGCGACTTCCTTCTCGAAATCCTCCTTGGCCCAGTTGGTCTGGACATAGACGGCTTTCTCGACGCCGGCGCCCTTCTGGTCTTCGAGGAATTCCGTGATCGGATAGTCGCGGCGGATCGGCTCATAGGGGCCGAAAATGCGCGGCACCATCGGTCCGACCAGCCAGGGCTGATCCTTCTGGCGCCAGATGTGGAAATGCGCGTCGATGGCTCTCTGCATCACGAAACCCTTTTCCAGATTGTCGATGCCGCCGGGGCAGGGTGGGCGAGCGACAGGATGAAATCGGTGAGGCTGTTCAGCGACGAGCCGTCGATGAGATCGTCGAGGTCAGGCAGGATAGCGCGCAGCGCCGCTGTAGCGGGCTGGAAGCGCGGATCGCCGGCCAAAGGTGTTGCCAGCGAAAGCCGGAAGGCGCTGGCGCTCAGGCGGCGTATCGCGGTTTCGAGATCGGCATGGTCGCCGCGTTCCAGCGCATCCGACAGGATGACGACTGCAGCACCGCGCGCGAAGGCCGAGAAGCGCGGCACCGAGAGAAAGGCGAGCAGCGTCGGTCCCATGCGGGTGCCGCCATCCCAGTCGTCGACCAGTGCAGCGGCGCGCGCCAGCGCCTGGTCACGATCACGGATGCGCAGTGCCGAGGTGATGCGGGTGAGCCGCGTGCCGAAGGTGAAGATCTCGGCACGGTCGGCGCCTTGCACGGTCGCATGCGCCAGTTTGAGATAGTCGGCAGTATGCAGCTTCATCGAGCCGGAGATATCGATCAAGAGCAGCAGCTTGCGCGGCATGGTCTGGCGGCGGCGCAACAGCGGCGAGGGGATGTCGCCATCGGCGCTGACGATTTCGCTGAGCGAACGGCGCAGGTCGAGCGTGCCGCGCGAACGGGTGCGCACGGTGCGGAAGGAGCGGCGCGCGGGCAGCGCGGAAGCGAGCTTGCGGCAAAAGGGGCCAAGGCCATCATCGTCGCGCTGGAAGTCGCGGCTGCTCAGCTGTTCGATCGCCGACGACAATTCGCCACCTTTCTCTTGGCGCGCGGTCTGGTTCTTTTCCTCGCGCGTGCCGTGATCGTCCTTGATGCGGGTTTCCTCGTCCTCTTCGCCTTCGATCGAGGGGCTGGCGTCGCCATAAAAATGACTGCGGAAATGCGCGTCGAATTCGCCGCGGCGGTCGGGTGAGGGCGCGAGCGTTGCGAGCGCCGCCTCGTGGATGTCGGCCATGGAGCGCGGGCCGAGCAGGGTAACGGCCTGCATGAAGCTGGAGACTTGCTCGGGTGCGATGGGAAAGGCGTGGTGGCGCAGCAGCTGAGCGAAGCCGAGCAAGGGTTCGGCGGCGCGGGGCAAGCTCTCCTCGCCCCGTTTACGGGGAGAGGATGCCGGCAGGCAGGTGAGGGGCAGCGCCACCTTCTGCCCACCATGGCGCCGCCCCTCATCCGCCCCTTCGGGGCACCTTCTCCCCGTGAACGGGGCGAAGGGGTCGTTGAGGTCCCGGCTCACGCCAGTGCCTCCTCGACAATCCGGCCAAGCTCCGGTGCGATAGAGGATAGATCCTCCTCGTCCTTGATCAGCACGCCGATGGCGCGGCGGAAGGCTTGTGGCCATGGACTGCCGCCCTTTTCGAGGATAGTTGCGGCGTTGGCCCACTCTACGGCCTCGGAGATGCCCGGCGGCTTGGCGAGCGGGCGGCCGCGGATCTCCTGCACGGCATGGGCGACCGCACGCGCGGTGGCCTCGGCGACACCGCCGGCGCGTAGCATGATGATCTCGGCTTCTCGCTTTGCATCGGGGTAGCCGATCCAATGATAGACGCAGCGGCGGCGCAGCGCTTCCGCCAGCTCCCGGGTGCGGTTGGAGGTCAGGATGACGACCGGCTGCGCCTCGGCGCGAATGGTGCCGCGTTCGGGAATGCTGATCTGGAAGTCGGAGAGAAATTCCAGAAGCAGCGCTTCGAACTCATGGTCCGAGCGGTCGATCTCGTCGACCAGCAGCACAAGCTGCTCGGGCGCCCGCAGCACTTGCAGCAGCGGCCGGGCGATCAAAAAACGGTCGTCATAGATGTCAATTTCGTGCTCGCCGGCATGGCGGATGGCGAGCAGCTGGCGCTGGTAGTTCCATTCGTAGAGCGCATGCGCGGCATCAATGCCTTCATAGCATTGCAGCCGCACCAAATCGCGTCCGAGCAGTTCGGCGATGGCCTTGGCGGCTTCCGTCTTGCCGACACCCGGCGCGCCTTCGAGCAGTAGCGGCTTGCGGAGCCGAATGGCGAGGAAGATGGCGGTCGCCAGGCTGTCGTCGGCGAGATAGCGCGAGGCGGCGAGATGCTGCGCCACCGCCTCCGGTGAGGTCGCGACAGTCTCGGCAGTCACCTCCGGCATTTCCAGTCCTCAGCTCGCCGCCTGCGCCTTGAGCGCCCGCAGGATGCGCTCCGGCGTGATCGGCAGCGTGTCGATGCGCACGCCGACGGCGTCGAAGACGGCATTGGCCACCGCCGGTATCTGCGGGTTGGCGCACATCTCGCCCGGTCCTTTGGCGCCATAGGGCCCGTCGGCGGACGGTCGCTCCAGCACGATGATCTCGGTCTCGGCGAGGTCGCCGGGCCCCGGCATCAGATACTGGTTGAAGTCGGTGCCGCCATGGTCGCGGTTGGGATAATAGGGCTCGGTCGTCTCGTAGAGGGCATGGCTGATGCCCATCCAGGAGCCGCCGACCAACTGCTGCTCGACCATTTTCGGGTTCAGCGCACGGCCGATCTCGAAAATGTTCTTCACCGTCAGCACCGTCACCTCACCGGTCTCGTCGTCGACCTCGACTTCGGCCACCGTGCAGGCATGGGCGTAGCAGGTCGACGGCTTCATCGCCCCGGTTTCCTTCTCTGGGTAGGAGCGCGGGATCAGGAACATGCCCCGGCCCGAAATGGAGCGGCCGCGCTTGAAATGCGCCGACAGCGCGACATCGAAGATCGAAATCGACTTTTGCGGTGCGCCCTTGACCAGGATGTTGCCTTCGCCATCCGTCTCGAGGTCGGAGGCGTTCACCTCCAGCTCTTCGGCGGCCACTTCCAGCATCACCTGGCGGGCTTCCTTGGCCGCCTGGATGACGGCATTGCCTGCGCGGTGCGTGCCGCGCGAGGCGAAGGTGCCCATGCAGTGCGGGCCGGTGTCGGTGTCGGCGGTGTCGATGATGACGCGGTCAGTCGGCACGCCGATGGTCTCGGCGCAGATCTGCGCCATGATCTGCTTCAGGCCCTGGCCGAGATCGACCGAGGATAGCGTGACCATGAAATTGCCGGTCGGTGTCGAATGCACCAGCGCCTGGGTCGGATCGCCGCCGAGATTCATGCCGGTGGGGTAGTTGATCGCGGCGACGCCGCGTCCGCGCCGGATCGCCATCTCAAGCTCCCTTCGTATAGGAAGACATCGCCATGAATTTCTCCGCCACCGGCCAGTTGGCGGCGCGCGAGGCCTCCTGCATGCATTCGATGAGTGCGGCGCCTTCTGTCGGCTGGCGATGCGCCTTCATGTCGCCGTCGCGATAGGCGTTGATGAAGCGGAATTCGAGCGGGTCCATGCCGATCAGCCGCGCCAGCTTGTCCATCTGCACCTCCAGCGCGAAGTCGCCGATGGTGACGCCGAAGCCGCGCATGGCCGACGACGGCGTGCGGTTGGTGTAGACGCAATAAGTGTCGATCCAGACATTGGGGATCGTGTAGGGGCCGGGATAGTGCGCCGCCCCTTTCTGCGCGCCATAGGGCGAGTGGCGCGAATAGGCGCCGGCGTCGGTGTAGCCGGTGACTTTGCGCGCGACGATGCGGCCATCCTTCATCACGCCGTCCTTGATGACGACCTTTTCGGCCGCGCGCGGCGAGGAGATTTGCATCTCCTCCTCGCGGCTGTAGATGAAACAGACCGGTCGTCCGGTTAGTTTGGCGCCGAGGATGGCAATCGGCTCGACGATGACATCGACCTTGCCGCCAAAGCCGCCGCCGACCGTGCCGCCGACGAAATGCAGCTTCGAGCCCGGCATCTGCAGGATGATCGAGGCGTTGTCGAGGGTGAAGAACATCGCCTGCGTGTTGGTGTAGCAGGTGAAGCGGTCATTGCCCTCGGGCGCGATGATACAGCCGGTGGTCTCGGTCGGCGCATGCTCGATCGGCGAGGACTGGTAGCTCTGCTCGAGGATGTGGTCGGCGCCGGCAAAGCCCGCTTCGACATCGCCGAAACGCACCTTGCGGCATTCGCCGCTGTCGTAGAGATAATAATTCTGACCGTGGTATTCGTTGACCAACGGTGCGCCAGGTTTCAGCGCTTCCTCCATGTCGAAGACGGCCGGTAGCACCTCGTAGTCGACCTTGACCTTGGCGGCGGCTTCCTGCGCCGCGCGCTCCGTCTCGGCCAGCACCGCCACCACGGCCTCGCCCTTCCAGCGCACCTTGCCGTCGGCCAGCACCGTTTCGTCCTCCGGCCCGATCTGGATCAGGATCAGGATGGTGTAGACATTGTGCGGCACGTCCTTGGCGGTGAGGATTTTCACAACGCCCGGATGCTCTTCGGCTTCGGAAATGTCGATCGCGCGGATGCGGGCATGATGGTGTGGGCTGCGCACCATCTTCAGGTGCAGCATGCCGGGGAAATTGCGGTCGGCGAAATAGGCGGTCTTGCCGGTGACATGGCCTGGCGAATCCAACCGTGGCCGCCCCTGGCCGATCTCGTGCAGGCCGTCCTTGCGCTGGTCGGCGAAATAGCTCTTGCGCAGTTCCATTCTTTTGGTCCCCTCAGAGCATGATGCCGAAAAGTGTGAAGCGGTTTTCGGACGACATTATGCTCTATCTCTTTGATTTAGAGCCGGATTCAGATTTCAGGTCGATTCGACCTGAAATCATCCGGCTCTAGGCCGCGTTCTGCGAATTGGCGCGCGCCGCGGTCAGCACCGCCTGGATGATCGGCTCATAGCCGGTGCAGCGGCAGATGTTGCCGGACAGCGCCTCGACGACATCCTCGCGGCTGGGGTTGGGCGTGTGGTCGAGCAGCACCTTGGCCGCCATGATCATGCCCGGCGTGCAGAAGCCGCACTGCGTGGCGAAGGCGTCGAGGAAGGCGCGCTGCAGCGGATGCAAAACGCCGGCTTCGGCGAGGCCAGATGTCGTGGTGATGGCCGCCCCATTGCAGGTTTCGGCCAGGGTCAGGCAAGAGAGCCGGAGTTCGCCGTCGATGATGACCGAGCAGGCGCCACAGGTGCCCTGATGGCAGCCGCCCTTCGGCGAGGTGTCGCCGATCTTGTCGCGCAGTGCATGCAGCAGCGTCGTGCCGCCCTCGACGAATTCGGCCTTCTCGCTGCCGTTGAGCGTGAACTGAACCGGAACCTTTGCCATGTTTTCCTCCCAGCGCGCCTGCCCGATTGATCGGACAGACGCGCGCCCCCCCTAGCGGTGGTTAAGTAAGCAGCAGACGACCAAGATGGACCGGCAGGACCTCGGCGCGATACCAGGCGCTGGCGATCGGATCGGTGATCGGCGAAGTGCCTTCACCTGCCGCAGCCAGCGCTGCTGCGATGCCGTCCCGGTCAAGCCGCTTGCCGATCAGCGCCTTTTCCGCCGCCCTGGCGCGCATCGGCCGGTCTGCCATGCAGCCGAGCGCGATCCGCGCCGAGGATATGGCGCCGTCGCCGGTCTGTTCGAGCACGGCGGCGATGCTCAGCACCGAGACGCCCTTGGGTTTCACGCGCGACACTTTCAGGAAGCGGAAGCTCTCGGCCTTCGGCAGCGCGAAGCCGACTGAGGTGACGATGGCGTGGTTGTCGTCCCGCATGGCCAAGAAATCCCCAATCGGCAATTCCCCGTCATCGGTACCGACCGTCGCATCGAGCGCCAGCAGAGCGACCGCGAAATCGCCATAGGGCGCGGGTGCAAACAAATTGCCTCCGACGGTCGCCATGTTGCGGATCGCCGGGCCGCCGACGGCGCGTGCGGCCTTGGTGAGCGTGGCTAACTCGGGATGGCGGGCGACGGCCGCCATCGTCACCGACGCGCCGATGCGGGCCTTGCCGTCCGTGACCTCGATGGCCGAAAGCGCCGGATCGGTCGAGCGAACAAGACTGGAGACCGAAATGTCGCCTTCATTGGCGGCGCGTACGACCAGCGTGCCGCCGCCGAGATAACGGGTGCCGGCAGCTTTTAGCGCCGCATTGGCATCCCGAACGGTCGAAAAAGTCTGGAGGGCAAGTGCCATGGCAGGCTCCCCGGTTCAGCTTTGGCCGGCGAAATGGCTTTTCAGCGCATTGAAGCCGCCCTGGAAGACATTGGCGCCCATGCCGGCGGCAATCTTGTCGGCCTCTTCGGGCGCGGCGTCGAAGCTCGCTGTCCATTCGGCATAGGTGCGGTCGCCGTCGGTCACCCGGCGCAATTGCAGCGTCGCCGTGTGGTTGGTCAGCGGCTGCGGCGTTTCGAGGATGGAATAGCTGACGCGGAAATTCTCGTCGGAGAAATCGAGCAGCTTTTCACGAATGCGGGCGCCGCTGGCGAGCTCGAAATTGCGCACGCAGCCGATGGTGCCGGCGTCCTTGCCGTCCTCTATATGGCTTTCGACCATGCGTGGGTGCCAGCCCGGGAGGCCGTTGAAGTCGCGTATGCGCGCCCAGACCTTTTCGACCGGCGCGTCGATGACGCTGGAGATGGTGACATCAACCATATGCTCTTCCCCTACAAATCCAACATGTGGCGAGGGTAGGGCGGCAGCTGGCGCGGCGCTTATCAATGCGTCTCGCGTCCGTATCAAGGAGTCTGAAAAACAGCCGTTTCGCTCAGGCCATGGCCCGCGCCGCCTCGCGGTAAAGCGTCGGCGGCACGCCGACATGGTCGCGGAAGAAGCGCGAGAAATTGCCCTGGGTGGTGAAGCCGAGATTGCAGGCGACCGCGATCAGCGGCTCCTGCGACCACTGCAATTGCCGCACGGCTTCCTCCATGCGCAGCGTGTTCCAGTAGACATTGGGCGTCAGATTGGTCTGTTCCTTGAACAAAGCGAAGAAATGCGGCCGCGACAGGCCGACGCTGCGGGCGACATCGTCGAACGAAATACGTTCGCAGACATTGGCCTTCATCAGCTGGATTGCCTTGCGGACGCGGAAATCCTGCATGGTGTTGATGCGGATGCGTGCCTCCTGCGGCGCCGAGGCATCGGCGGCGTCGAGCACGGAATCGATGAAGCGCTCGATCTCGTAATTGGCGACGTCGTCGATGCTTTCATTGTCGCTCAGATGATCGAGCAGATTGGCGGCGGCCTGGTGCAGCCAGGGTTCGAGCGTGATCGCGGCCTGCGCGAACAGCGGCGCTGACGAAGGCAGGTCGCGGCGCCGGCGCGCCCAGTCCGGGTCGATGTAGAAGGCCAGGAACAGGCCCGGCCTGCCGTTTTGCGACAGGACATGGCTGTGCGGCTGAAAGGAGTTGATGCCGGCGGCGGTGCCTGGACCCAGCCGCACCGTCTCGCGGCCGATGGTCATCTCGCCGGCCGTGCCTTCCAGCCAGATGATGATGTGGGCCTCGACATGAGCATGGGTGACGAAGTCGCTGGCGACATTCAGGACAGAAACATGTCCGAACCGGCCCCAATAGAGCCTGATCGCGTCCGTCATGGGTATATCCTCCCGCAGACGACTGGCCTCCCTTCGCCTGCATTGGGATTGTGCGGCTGAGTTCGGGCTCCCGTCAAGGCGCAGGGCGAAAGCAGCCGTGTGCTGCCATGCGCGGCAGCGGATTTTCAGACTGAGCGATAGGGTTTTGCCTTCTCCCACAAGGGAGAAGGGAAGAACCATCAAACCGAAGCCGTCATGCCGCCGTCGACATAGAGTGTGTGGCCGTTCACGAAGGACGATGCGTCCGACGCCAGGAACACGGCGGCGCCGATCAGCTCGTCGACATAGCCCCAGCGGCCGGCGGGCGTGCGCTTTTCCAGCCAGGCGGAGAATTCCTGGTTGTCGACCAGCGCCTGGTTCATTTCGGTGCGGAAGTAGCCGGGGGCGATGGCGTTGATCTGCAAGCCGTATTTCGCCCAATCGGTGCACATGCCCCGGGTCAGGTTGCGGATCGCGCCCTTGGTCGCGGTATAGGGCGCGATGTTGGGCCGGGCGAGTTCGCTCTGCACCGAACCGATGTTGATGATCTTGCCTTTTCCGCGCGCGATCATGTTGCGGGCGACCGCCTTGCCGGCATGGAAGGCGCCGGAGACATTGGTCTTGAACAGCCGCTCCCACTGCTCCTCGGGAAAATCCTCGAGCGGGGCGCGAAACTGGATGCCGGCATTGTTGATCAGGATGTCGATCGGACCGATCTCGGCCTCGATCCTGGCGACATCCGCATCGACGGCGCGAAAATCGGTCACATCGAAAACAGAGGCGTGCGCCGTGAAGCCGGCGTCGCGCAAACCTGTCACTGCGTTCGCGACCTTGCCGGCATCGCGGCCGTTGAGCATGACATTGGCACCATGCTCGGCAAGGCCGCGCGCCAATGCCAGGCCGATGCCTTGGCCGGAGCCGGTGATCAGCGCCAGCCGGCCGCTAAGATCGAACAGCGATTTCGATGTCAAAGCAATGGTTTCCAGCCGAAGGTTTCAGTCATTGCGCCTGAAGTTGCGGATGCGGTCGAACAACACCGCAAGCAGGATGGCGCCGCCGATGAACACGCCTTGCCAGAAGGCATTGATGCCGAGCAGACCGAGGCTGTTGCGGATCACTTCGATGAGCGCGGCACCGACGATGGCGCCGAAGGCGGTGCCGACGCCACCGGCGAGATTGGCGCCGCCGATGACGGTGGCGGCGATCACCTGCAGCTCCATGCCGGTGCCGAGATTGGTGGTGACGGCGCCCAGCCATCCGGTCTGGACGATGCCGGCAATGCCGGCCGCCAGCGCCGAAATCATATAGACGGCGACCTTGATCTGCTTGACGGGAACGCCAGTCAGCGTCGCCGCGTGCTCATTGCCGCCAATGGCGAAGATGTGGCGGCCGAACTTGGTCCAGCGCAGCGTGAAGCCGGTGATCAGCGCCAAAAGGATCATGTAGAGCACCGGATTGGCGATGCCGAACACCCAGGCGCCGCCGCCCAGCGCCAGAAGCTTGTCGTGGTCCGGGCCGAACTGGAAGACGACGGTGTTGTTGGAGGCGACCATGGCCAGGCTGCGCGCGATCGACAGCATGCCGAGCGTCACCACGAAAGGCGGAAAGCCGAGATAGGCGATCAATATGCCGTTGAAGGCGCCGATGGCCAGCGCGGTGGCGATCGAGGCCAGGATGCCGACCTCGATCGAGTAGCCTGCATGCATGGTCACGGCCAGCACCATCGACGACAGGCACAGCACCGAGCCGACCGACAGGTCGATGCCGCCGGTGATGATGACGAAGGT
Source organism: Mesorhizobium sp. CNPSo 4688 (assembly GCF_057784295.1). Lineage (NCBI taxonomy): Bacteria > Pseudomonadati > Pseudomonadota > Alphaproteobacteria > Hyphomicrobiales > Phyllobacteriaceae > Mesorhizobium > Mesorhizobium sp. CNPSo 4688. Next base: position 170,930 of record NZ_JBWLUY010000006.1, on the reverse strand, counting down.
CATGCCGAGCGCGATGATGGCGACGAAAGTGATGTTGCGGGTGATGTTGTAGAGGTTTTTCTGGGTGGCGAAGGCGTCGGTGGCAAACGACAGGAAAATGCAGGCGAGGATGACGGCAATCACCACCCAGAAGGTCTGGCTGGCGAATATGCGCGAGAAAAAGCTGTGCTGTTTCTGCGCGATCGTCTGGTCAAGCGTGACTGCCATTGTCGACCTTTATCCCCTAATCAGACCTGTTCGATGGCGCCGGTGATCAGCCCGGTGACTTCCTCGGGCGAACTGGATGCGATCCTCTTGTCGGCGACTTTCCTGCCGCGCCGCATGACGATGACGCGGTCGGCGACGTCGAAGACGTCGGGCATGCGGTGGCTGATCAGCACCACAGCGATGCCCTGGTCGCGCAGATGGCGGATCAGGTTCAGCACTTCGGCGACCTGGCGGACCGAAATCGCCGCCGTCGGCTCATCCATCAGCACGATCTTGGCCTGCGACAACATGGTGCGGGCGATGGCCACCGCCTGGCGCTGGCCGCCCGACATCTGCTTGACCAGGTCGCGCGGCCGCGTCTCCGATTTCAGTTCGGCAAAAATCTGCCCGGCGCGCTTGTACATGGCGGCATAATCGAGGATGCGGAACGGGCCGACGCCCCGGCGCAATTCGCGGCCGAGATAGACGTTTGCGGCAGCGGTCAGATTGTTGCACAGCGCCAGATCCTGGTGGACGATCTCGATGCCGTGCTGGCGCGCCTCCACCGGCTTATGCAGGATCAGCTCCTTGCCATCCATCTGCATCGAGCCGTGGCTCGGGCGGAAATTGCCGGCGATCATCTTGACCAGTGTCGACTTGCCGGCGCCGTTGTCGCCCATCAGGCCGACGACCTGTCCCGGCTCGATGGACAACGAGACGTCGTTGACCGCCTGGATGGCGCCGAAATGTTTCGAGATGTTGGTGAGTTCGAGAACCGCCACCAGCCTTCTTGCCTCCCCGTGCTTTGGCCATCGGTTCCGCCCGCGGCCCACGCTTACCCAGCTCCTCCCGGGACAGCGATGTTGAATTCCATTTACGCAAATGACTGCACGGGCGTCAATCGGCAGGCGGAATCTAAAAATCCGTTTTGTAGGACAAATACCATTGACGTTGGCCACAAGCCGATATTAGCTGGATGGCGGAGGAGTAACCTGCCGGCCCCATCCGGTTTGCCTATGGGATCAGCAGGGAACGCATCGGTGCTTGCCGGCCTTTTCGAATCCGGCTGACCGAAATGAAAATGCTTATCGACCTGGCCTGCCGACACGAGCGTTCGCATAACGATCCTCTGTCACCGCATCCGGGTTGGTTTGTGTGGCGGGCACGCCGTGTCCGTCTGTTTCCAAGGGAGGACTGATATGAGGAAAACAGTTTTGCTCGCCGCCGTCGCCGCGATGGCGCTGGGCGCCGGGCCGGCTTTGGCCAAGAAGCAGCTCGTCATCGTGGTGAAAGGTCTCGACAATCCGTTCTTCGAGGCAATCCACCAGGGCTGCGAGAAGTGGAACAAGGAAAACGCCAGCTCGGAGTATGAGTGCTTCTACACCGGCCCGGCCTCGACTTCCGACGAGGCCGGCGAGGCGCAGATCGTGCAGGACATGCTGAGCAAGGCCGACACGGTGGCGATGGCGATTTCGCCGTCCAACGCGCCGCTGATCGCGCAGACGATCAAGACCGCCAATCCGACGATCCCGATCATGACCGTCGACGCCGACCTGGCCAAGGAAGATGCAGCACTTCGCAAGACCTATCTCGGCACCGACAACTACCTGATGGGCAAGAAGATCGGTGAGTACATCAAGAAGGGCAAGCCGAACGGCGGCACGATCTGCACCATCGAAGGCAATCCTGCGGCCGACAACATTTTGCGCCGCGCGCAAGGCATGCGCGACGCGTTGTCGGGCAAGGAAGGCCTGGCGGCACTGGCCGGCGAAGGCGGCTGGACTGAAGTCGCCGGCTGCCCGGTGTTCACCAATGACGATGGCGCCAAGGGCGTGCAGGCGATGACCGACATCCTCGCCGCCAACCCGAAGCTGGATGCGTTCGGCATCATGGGCGGCTGGCCGCTGTTCGGCGCCCCGCAGCCCTATCGCGACCTGTTCGGGCCGCTCAAGGACCGCATCGCCAGCAATGATTTCGTCATCGGCGCCGCCGACACGATCGGCGACGAAGTGGCGATCGCCAAGGACGGCCTCGTCACCGCACTGGTTGGCCAGCGGCCGTTCGAAATGGGCTACAAGGCGCCGTCGGTGATGATCGACCTGATCGAAGGCAAGAAGGTCGACGATCCGGTGTTCACCGGCCTCGACGAATGCACCAAGGATACAGTCGACACCTGCATCCAGAAGTAGCCAGCGATACCGGGGCGTCCTTTCGAGGGCGCCCCGTCACTTCCCTCAGGGACAAGGACAGGCAACATTGTCGGGGCGTCAGGCTCCGGCTTTGACGGGTCCATGCGTCTTGCTTTCGGCGAAGGGCTCGGTCAATTCCGGAATGGATTGCCAGCGACAGATTGCCGATGCCCAAGATGCCGGACGACAGACCAAGAAGGCAATCCGCCAGGACCGATGTGCCGGCCAGTCCGGTGGCCACAACTGTTCGACGGCCGGATATGGCGTGGAGCCCCGGATCGAGCGTGCATGGATCGCTGGCCAGCGAAATCGGCCTCAGAATCGTGCGTGGCGACTATCCGCCGGGCGCCATCCTGCCAAACGAAGCCAAATGGGCGGAGATGTTCAACGTCAGCCGCTCGGCGGTGCGCGAAGCCATCAAGATGCTCATGGCCAAAAGCCTGCTGGCTTCACGGCCCAAGATCGGCAGCTGGGTCGAGCCGAGGGAACGCTGGAACCTGCTCGACCGCGATGTGCTGGCCTGGTATGCGACCGGGCCGGACCGGGAGGCGTTCCTGCGCACGGTGCAGGAGTTCCGTCACATCATCGAACCGGAGGCCAGCGCTTTTGCCGCGATGCGGCGCAGCGACGAGCAGATGGCCGAGATCAGCCAGGCCTGCCGGGAAATGGGCGAGGCGCTGAGCCTGCAGCAGCGTATCCGCGCCGATACGCGCTTTCATCTCACGATCCTACGCGCCTCCGGCAACGATCTTTTGGTGCCGCTCGGCGTGCTGATCGAATCCGCGCTCGACCATCTCTTCGTCTTCACGACCATACAGGTCAGCGACCAGCAGCACGCCCAGAAGCTGCACGAAGCGATCGAGAAGGCCATCCGCCTGCAGCGGCCCGACGCGGCCCGCAACGCGGTGCGAAAGTTGCTGGCCAATACGGATGAGGGGATCGGCAAGGCGCGGCGGTGAGCCAGCGCAATCTCCCCACACGGGGGAGATCCGCTGATCAGATCGTCTGCTTCTTGCCGTCCTTGCTTGGCATGAGATCGACGCCGTTCACTTTGGCAATATGCGTGGCCAGCATCGGCACGAACTGCTCGGCCGGGCCGGTGGCATGGGCGCCGGCGAAGGAATTCTTGGTGGCGTTGCCCAGCGGGTTGGCGATGCCGGCCGCACCCGCCATCGATTCCAGATAGGTCAGGTCCTTGAAGGCGTTGGCGATGGTGAATTTATGCGCGTCGCGGTCACCCTCCAGCGTCCAGCGCATGAAGGTCTGGTAGAAGCCGCAATCCATGCGGCCGTTGCGGATGACGCTGTCGAAGCGCGGCGGCGAGATGCCGACCTTCTCAGCCAGCGCCAGCGCCTCGGAATAGATCGCGGCATAGCCCAGCGAGATGAAGTTGTTGAGCAATTTCATGCGGTGGCCGTCGCCGGTGTTGCCGATGTGGACGATGCGCCCGGCCCAGGTTTCGATGACAGGCTTCACACGGGCAAACAGCGCGTCGGGCGCGCCGACCATGGCGTCGAGCGTACCTTCCCAGGCTTCCTTCGGAGTGCGGCTCAGCGGCGCATCGACAAAGTCGACGCCGATCTCCTTGAGTTCCGCCGCCAGCGCCACGGTCGAGACCGGATCGGAGGTCGAGCAGTCGACGACGACCGAGCCCTTCTTCAAGCCCTCCTTGAGGCCGCCGGGGCCGCGGATGATGGCTTCGACCTCGCGCGAGCCGGTGACGCAGATGAAGACGATGTCGGAAGCCGCCGCCACATCGCGCGAAGTTGCCGCTTCCTTGGCGCCTCGGCCGATCAGGTCTTCCGCAGGCTTGCGGTTCTTGCGGCCGAGGAAGGTTAGGCCGTAGCCCTTGTCGACGATGTTCTTGGCGATGCCGTGCCCCATCAGGCCAAGGCCGATGAAGCCGATCTTTTCGCTCGCGGCGGTCGTGGTCATGTCTTGAAGTCCTGTTGCAATGATTGATATCTGGCGCCGCCGTTTTGCCGGCGAGGATGGTTGCGGAATGCCATATTGTCTGACAATACACAGAAATCCTAGGCATTGGAGGCGAAAATGACGAAGCGGATCATGTTCACCGGCGGCAGCGGCAAGGCCGGGCGCCATGTCGTGCAATATCTGGTCGAGCAAGGCTGCCAGGTGCTCAACATCGACACCAAGCCGCTCGACAATCCCAAGGTGCGCACGCTGATCACCGACATCACCGACAGCGGCCAGGTGTTCAACGCGCTGACGAGCTACATGGGCCTGCATGAATTCGACCCGTCGCTGCGCTCGCAGCCGGTCGATGCCGTGGTGCATTTCGCCGCCATCCCGCGCATCATGATCACGCCCGATAATGAGGTGTTCCGCATCAATGCGATGGGCACCTACAATGTCATCGAAGCGGCAGTGAAGCTCGGCATCAAGAAGGTGGTGATCGCATCCAGCGAGACGACCTATGGCGTGGTGTTCGCCAACGAACCGCGCGACCCCAAATATTTCCCGCTCGACGAAGAATACGACGTCGATCCGATGGACAGCTACGCGCTGTCCAAGGTCGTCAACGAGCACACGGCGCGCGCCTTTGCGCAGCGCAACGGCACCGATATCTACGCCTTGCGCATCGGCAACGTCATCGAACCGCATGAATATTCGCTGTTCCCGAAGTGGTTCGCCGATCCGGGCTTCCGCAAGCGCATCGCCTGGAGCTATGTCGATGCCCGCGACCTAGGCCAGATCACGCTGCGTGCGGTGGAAAAGGACGGTCTCGGCTTTCAGGTATTCAATGCCGCCAATGACGACACCTCGTCCGACCTACCAACGGCCGAACTGTTGAAGCGGTTTTACCCCAATGTGCCGGTCAAAGCGGAGCTCGGCGAATATGAGACGCTGCTCTCCAACCGCAAGGCCAGGGACATGCTCGGCTTCCGTCCCGAACACAGCTGGCGCAAATACGTCAAATAGGGTTATCCGGGCCAAGGTTGTAAGCTGATCTGTGCACAGCCTTAGGCTTTGCCGCCAACGCCCTTTCCTTTGCTTGACAGCTTCAAAAATCCGGACTTTGTGGACGCATGAGGGACGGAAAGCCGAATAAGGGAAAAAAGCCCGACAAGGCGGCCGCCGCCGAGCGCCCGGCGGCGCTTCGTCGGGCCGACGCAACCCGGGTGCCCGGCTCCAGCGTGCACGCCTCGCTGGCCAGCGAAATCGGGCTGCGGATCGTGCGCGGCGATTATCCGCCGGGCACCATCCTGCCCAATGAAGCCAAATGGTCCGAGACCTTCAACGTCAGCCGCTCGGCGGTGCGCGAAGCGATCAAGATGCTGATGGCCAAAAGCCTTTTGGCATCACGCCCCAAGATCGGCAGCTGGGTTGAACCCAGGGAGCGCTGGAACCTGCTCGATCGCGATGTGCTCGCCTGGTACGCGACCTCGCCCGACCGCGAAGTGTTCCTGAAAACGGTGCAAGAGTTCCGCCACATCATCGAGCCGGAAGCGACAGCGTTCGCCGCCATGCGGCGCACCGAGGAGCAGATGGCCGAGATCAGCCAGGCCTGCCGCGAGATGGGCGAGGCGACCAGCCTGCAGGAACGCACGCGCGCCGATACGCGCTTTCATCTCGCCATCCTGCGTGCCTCCGGCAACGATCTGCTGGTGCCGCTAGGCGTGCTGATCGAATCCGCTTTCGACAACCTGTTCACTTTTACGACGCGTGAACTCGACGATCTGCAGCACGCACAGCAGCTGCACGAGGCGATCGAGAAAGCCATCCGGCTGCAGCGACCGGACGCGGCCCGCAACGCGGTGCGCAAGCTGCTCGCCAACACCGACGGCGTCATCAACACCAGGTAGGATGTGCTGATATTCAGGTGAGGCCGGCCTGCAAACGCCGGCTTTCTGCGCTTCCGGTGCTCACGTACTTCAGTACGCTCCGCTCCGGTTCTCGAAATCCAACGTTTTCGACTCGGCCTGACCTGAATCTCAACACATCCTTCGAGCGCTCAGTCGACTGGCGAAGTGGCCAGGTGCTGCCGGGTCAGCGCGATCAGCAAGGCCTGGTCGCGGGCGGCGTGTTCGGGTGGGTTGACCACCGCGTCACCGTTGACGATCGCGCCCCAGAAGCCGCGCATCTCCTCGACAAAGGCTTCGCCATAGCCGGTGCGCAGGTCCCTGGTCGATAGCGTATGGCCGTCCGACGTCTTGACCGTCAGGCGGGTCGGATGATGGTTGAGCCAGGGCGAGGGGAATTCGAGCTCGAGGCTGGCATCGTCGAAGAACAGCGTGATGCGCTCCTTGTAGTCGGCGAGCTTCGGCACCGTAAGATGCGTCATGGTCCACAGCGCCTGGCCGTCGAGCAGTTTCACCGCACCCTGGCCGCCATCGCCATTGGCGAAAATCTGCGCGCCGACGACCTCGCCAGCCGGCACGCCGAGCGCGTCGAGGAGGCCATGCACGGCATTCACATCGTGAATCAAGGCGGAGCTGTAAGCGCCGGTAAATCCACGGAAAGCGAGATGAGTTAGAGGCCGGCCGATGGCGCGCTCGACCTGTTGCTTCTGCTTGCCTTGCGCGGCAGCAATCAGGTCCTTGGGAATGTCATTGCCGCTGATATAGCGCTGGTGGGCGATGAAGGGCCAGGCATCGGGATCGTTGACCTCGACCGAGACGGAGCGCAGGGTCTTTGCCGTGCCGGGCAGCGAGGCCAGCGCCAGCCGGTAGCTTGGATCGAAGCGCTTCATGTAACCGACCTGCATGACCTTACCGGCTCTGTCGCGCACGGCGACGATCTCGGCAATCTCCTGCGGCGAGTAGCAGACCGGCTTTTCGCAGAAGACATGCAGGCCGCGCTGGAGTACGGCCAACACTTGCTCGTGATGCAGCGGGTCGGGCGAGCCGATGACGACAGCGTCCAGCTTTTGGTCGAACAGCTGCTCAGGCGTTTCGAAATTGGCGATGCCGTGGATCTCGCTGACGAACTCGCGCGAAGTCCTCGACGGATCGGCGACACCGACCAGTTCAAACAGATCGCCGAGCCGCAACAGGTTGGGAATATGCTCGACCTGCGAAATCATGCCGGCGCCGATGACACCGACCCGTATCCTGCTCATGCAATATCTCTCTTGATTGTCTCAGACGTCACGATGTGGCGGCCGGCCTATTGCCGATCTGCGCCAAAAGCCCGGCGATCTCCGCCTCCACCGCTTTCAAATCCTCGCCGCCCGACATGATCGAAATCACCTCGTCGCGCGAGATTTCGGATTTGGCGTAGGTGCCACGGTTGCGGCCGCGGTTGAGCAGCGTGAAAGTGTCGCCGACGGGGTAGGCGTGGTGGATGTTGTGGCTGATGAAGATTACCGCCAGTCCGCGCATGCGCGCCTCGATGATGAACTTCAGCACCATTGCCGCCTGATGCACGCCGAGCGCCGAAGTCGGCTCGTCGAGGATCAGCACTTTGGCGCCGAAATGCACGGCGCGCGCGATCGCCACCGACTGGCGCTCGCCGCCCGACAGCGTGCCGACGGCCTGTGTCGGGTCGCGCACGTCGATGCCGATATCGGCCATCGCCTGGCGGGCTATTGTATTGGCGCGCTCCTTGTCGAAGCGCGAGAAGGGCAGGCGGCTCCTGGTCGGCTCGCGGCCGAGGAAGAAATTGCGGGTGATCGACATCAGCGAAATCATGCCAAGGTCCTGGAAGACCGTGGCGACACCGAGATCCTGCGCGTCGCGCGGGCTGCGGAAGGTCACAGGCTTGCCGTCGACAAAAATCTCGCCCTTGCTCGGCCGGTGCACGCCCGACAGAACCTTGATCAGTGTCGACTTCCCGGCGCCATTGTCACCCAGCAGGCAGTGCACCTCTCCGGGATAGACCTTGATGTCGATGTCCTGCAGCGCGCGCACTGAACCGAAATTGACGGACACACCGCGCAGTTCCATGGCTGGCTGAATGGCTTGGGTCATTTGCCGCCTCCGCGTCCAAGCGCCTTGAGGCGGATGTAGTTGTTGACCAGCACCGCCATCAGGATGACGATGCCGAGGAAGACTTTGAACCAGTCGGTGTCGATGCCGGTGTAGAAGATGCCCATCTGCACCAGGCCGAAGATCAGCGCGCCGAACAGCACGCCATAGACGGTGCCGTAGCCGCCGGTGAGCAGCACGCCGCCGATGACGGCTGCGATGATGGCCTCGAATTCTTTCAGCAGGCCGCGCGTGGTGTCGGCGGAGCCGGCCTCCATCACCTGGATGGTGGCAAGCAAGGTCGCGGCACAGGCGGTGTAGATGAACAGCGCGATCTTCACCCGTTCGACCGGCACGCCGACATTACGGGCGGCATTGAGGTCGCCGCCGGTGGCGAAGATCCAGTTGCCGTATTTGGTCTGGGTCAAGACATAACCGGCGAGCGCGGTCAGGCCGAGCCACCAGACGATCGACATCGGAATGCCGACGACGAAGGGAATGCCGTCGGTGCGGGTGGCGATCCAGCCTTGCGTGCCCATCCAGTGGAAGAAGCCGGTCAGGAGATGGCCGTTGAACAGGCCGGCGGTAGCCTGGTCCGGCGCGCCGTCAAGGATGTAGGGGATCTGCGTGCGGCCGGTGACGGCGCGGGTGATGCCGATCGACAGGCCGCGCAGGATGTAGAGCGAGGCCAGCGTGACGATGAAGGAGGGCAGGCGGGTCTTCACCACGATCAGGCCGTTGACGTAGCCGGTGAGGATGGCGACTGCGAAGGCGCAGGCGATGCCGCCCCACAGCGGCAGGCCCCAATATTTGACCGTCAGCCCGATGACGACGCCGGCGAAACCGACCATCGAGCCGACCGAGAGATCGAACTCGCCGGCAATGATGAGGAGGGCTGCGGCGGTGGCGATGATGCCGAGTTCGGCCGCCAGCGTCAGGAAGGTCATCGACCCCTGCAGCGAATAGAGGTTCGATGCTCCCGGCAGCAGGGCGAAGATGATGATGGTGGCGATCAGGCCGCCGGCCGCACCAGCTTCGGGCCGGCGCAGCCATTGCGTCAGCCGGCCGGTGCTGGCCAGCCGCTCATCGGCGCCGGCGGCGCGCTTCGACGTCATGCCGAAACGGTCCTTGACCGGCCCTTCTGAAGGTATCGCCTTGTCTTCCACGGCTGCCATTAGGCTCCCCAATCGCTCACTTCGCAATGTCGATGACTGCAGGGAATGCGTCGTTGCGGCTTCCCCTGCAGAGATCGTTCAGGCCTTAGCGGATGCCGTCCTTGGCGAGCGCCAGGATGGCCTTGGCCTTGTCGGGCGAGTCGATGAACAGCGGGCCGGTATAGGCGTTGTTCTGCGGCCAGAAGCCGTGCGTGGCGTGCTCGACCAGATAGATCACCGGCAAATAGCCCATCAGATATTGCTGGGCGTCCATGCCGAAGCCCATTTCGCCGGCGACGACGGAATCCAGAACTTCGGGGCTGATATCGAACGTGTAGAGCTTGATCTTGCCGAACAGTTCCTTCTGGCGGAAGAACGGGATCAACGGGTTGGCGGCGGTGGCGCCGAGCGCAAACACGGCCTGGGTATCGGGATGCGCCGACAGATAGGCTTCGGTGCGGCGCTGGATGTCGGCCGGGTCGGGAGACACGGTCAGGACTTCAGTGCCGCCGCCGGAAGGCTTCAGCCCGTCATTCAAACCCTGGCAGCGCTGGTCGAGGCTCACATTGCCGACCTCGTGGTTGATGCAGACGACCTTGAGCGTGCCTTCCTTGGCCAGCCGCTCACCGGCCTTCTTGCCGGAATCATATTCGGAGACGGTGCCGACATAGAGCGTGGTGCCGAGTTCGGCGCCTTCCTTCTCGCCGGAATCCAGAACCACCATCGGGATGTTGGCGGCGAGACCCGCCTTGACCGATTTGCCGAGCGCATTGGCGTCGGCGATGGAGACGGCGATGCCGTCGGGATTGGTGGCGATGGCCGCGTCGAGCAGGCGGGACTGCTCGACCACATCGAACACTTGCGGTGCGTAATATTCGACCTTGGCGCCGGTGAGTGCCGCCGCATCGTCGACACCGCGCTTGACCACCGACCAGTAAGGGTCGGAGGCCGAACCATGCACCACGAAGGTGACGCGGACATCCTTCGGGTCCTTCAGGCCAGCGGCCTGCGCGACGCCCGCCAGCATACTCATCGAGACAAGCGCGCCGAGCGCCAGTTTCAGAACGGTCTTCATGTCATTCTCCCATTGTCGTTGCAGTTCCAATTCCCTCTTTGCGCCGAGGCGATAAACCTCCTTACGGCGCTGACCGCGTGGCCGCTTTGCGGGCCTTTGCCAGTGTCGATGTTCCAAGCCGTACGCGAAGCTCCTCGCGCAACGGCTTCATGCCGATGATGTCGATGTCCTGCGCGCCGAGCCAGTCGCGAAAACCCTGGTCGCGGAACAGCTCATATTCCTCGGTGCGGATATAGGCGGAGCGCGGCTCGATCAGCTCGAGCTCGCCCGGTGCGTTGAAATGCAGACAGAAGAAGGTCAGGCCTTCACGCACGCCTTCGATCAGCGCCTTGTAGGCAGGCTCTATCGGCTTCGAACGCGGGCGGCCCCATGTCGTCTGGATGGCGGCGTCGAAGATGACAAAACCCTTGGCGCGGGCCTCGGCGACGCCGCGCTGGAAACCCTCCTCGGTGACGCCGACCAGATTGTCGTTGGGCGAATAGGCCGACAGTGTCTTGGTCAGCAGCACCGGCAGTCGGTATTCCAGCCCGAGCCTGATGTAGACGTCGCAGAACTCGGGCGACAGGGCCGCGCCCATATGGGCGTCGAGATGGGTGACGTCGATGCCGGCGCGATAGGCGGTGTCGATCTGGGCGCGCAGCTCGGTTTCGACCGCTTGCGGTGCCGCCTTGCGGCGGGTGGTTGCCACGTCGGGCCAGAAATAGCCGAACTCGTCGGTCAGGCCGGCCGCGCGCGACGGCGAGGTCAACGGCCGCCATTTGTAGTGCTGCTTTTCGCTGTTCAGCGTCAGGTGGACGCCGAGATCGAGGGCAGGGTTCGCGGCTGCCGCTTCGGCCATCTCGGGGAACCACGGGCACGGCACCATCACCGCGCCGGAGCTGCAGGCGCCCAGCCCGGTCAGTTCGAGGAAGGCGCTGTTGGCGCCATGGCACATGCCAACATCGTCTTCATGCAGCACAAGCTGTCGCCTTTGGGCATTCATCGGGGCAGTCATGAACGGCCACCGTCTTGCCGGCACGCCGGTTGCGAGGGTCTTCCAAAGTGTGTCCCGTGCTGCATGGAACCGACCGTTTGCCCAACTGGACGCGATGGAACGCCCAAAGCCGGCTTTTCAACAGGGCCACTTCAACGAATTCGGATGGGTACGATTTTTCCGCTGGCCTGCATTCTGGAATGCCGATTACATTCGCTATGCCCATATTCGGCGTCAAACGCGTCCTCGCGCAGCCGGGATGGCTTGGTCCGATCGCGGCGGAGTGGTTCTTTCAAACAGCGCCGGCAAGCGTAGAGCTTTCACACCATCAAGCGATGTGGAGAGCTGCCATGTACACTGCCGGCGAAGAAGAGATCGAAGCCATTGCCAGGGTGATCCGCTCAGGCGCGCTGTTTCGCTATGGCGACAACAGCGAATGCAACCGCTTCGAGGCCCGCTATGCCAGGCATCTCGGCGTCGAGCATTTTGCGCTTGCCGCCAGCGGCACCTATGGGCTTGCCGCCGGCCTGATCGGGCTCGGCATCGGGCCTGGCGACGAAGTGCTGGTGCCGGCGCACACCTATATGGCCACGGCCACGGCGGTGCTGTCGGTCGGCGCCATTCCGGTCATCGTCGATATCGACGAGAGCCTGACCATCGATCCGGCAGCGTTGCGCGATGCCATCGGGCCGCGCACCAAGGCGGTTATCCCGGTGCATATGTGGGGTGCCGCCTGCAACATGAATGCGATCATGGACATCGCCAAGAAACGCGACCTCAAAGTGCTGGAAGATGTCTGCCAGGGCATTGGCGGCGGCTATCAGGGCAGGAAGCTTGGCTCCATCGGCCATGCCGGCGCCTACTCCTTCAACTACTTCAAGAACATGACCTCGGGCGAGGGCGGCGGCATCGCCACCAGCGATCCGAAGGTGGCCGAGCGGGCGCGCTGCGCCATCGACCCATGCCATTTCTACTGGCAGGGCCGCAATGACAGCATCAAGCCGTTCGCCGCTATCGGCGCGCGCGCCTCGGAACTGATGGGCGCCATGCTCAATGTCCAGCTCGACCGTCTCGACGGCATCATCGAGGCGATGCGGGCGGAGAAGAAGAAGGTGCTGGCCGGCACGCGCCATCTCGGCAATCTCGGCCTGACGCCATCGCCGATGAACAGCCCCGATGACGACTGCGCGGCGCAGGTGATGTATCTGTTGCCGAGCGAACAGTCGGCGCAAACCTTCTCGAAGACCATTCCCAGCGTCATTGCCGGCAAGACCGGCCGCCACAATTTTACCCAGTGGGACCAGGTGCTGATGCATGAGGGTGCGCATCACCCGGCGCTCAATCCCTACACGCTGCCGGAAAACAAGGGCCTGCGGCTCACCTATGCCGACGATCTCGGCAAGGGGTCGCTCGACATCCTTAACCGTACGGTGATGGTGGCGATGAACCCGGCGCATGGCGATGCCGACATTGCCGACATGATCCACAATATCGATGCGGCGGCACGCGTGGCGTTGGAAAATGCCTCGCTGGATGAGGTCGAAGTGCGCAAGGCCGCCCCCGTCGATTTGCAGAAGTTCGACAGCGTGAACTGAGGCGCGCCGCTCTGGACCGGCCTATTGCCGGTCCAGCCGCATGAAGGCGGCACGCAGCGCCAGCACCGCGCGCAGGATTTGGCGTTCATCCATCGCGGCATAGCCGAGCAGCAGGCCGTGTTCCGGCTCGCTTGAGTGATAGTTGATCGAGATGCCTTGCACGTCGAGCCCTTCCTTGACCGCCGCGGCGACGACGTCGCCGTCCTTGTAAGGTCTGGTGAAACTGGCCAGCAGCTGCATGCCGGAATCGTTCTCGGTCACGGCCAGCCATTCGGCCAGATGCTCCTGGCACAGCTTGACGAAATTGGCCTGCCGGCGCGCGTAGAGCCGGCGCATGCGCTTCAGATGCGTGGCGAAGTAGCCTTGCGTGATGAAATCATTGACCGTCGCCTGCAGGATCAGCGGCGCGAACTGGCCGGTGATCGAGACTGCGCGATCGAAGGGCACCGACAGTTCACGCGGCACGATGAGGTAGCCGATGCGCAGCGCCGGGATCAGCGTCTTGCCGAAGGAGCCGATATAGACGACGCGGTCGGCGTGATCGAGACCGCGCAAAGCCGGCACGGGCCGGCCACGAAAACGGTACTCGCCGTCATAATCGTCCTCGACGATCCAGGCGCCGTGGCGCTCGGCGATGTCGAGCAGCTGCAGCCGCTCCTCGATGCGCATAATGGTACCGAACGGCCATTGGCAGGACGGCGTCACATAAATCAGCCGTGGTGGCGGCAACTCCGGATCGGCGAGGTGCCAGCCGTGCCGGTCGACCTTCAACGGCGCGAGTTGCGCGCCGCTGGCGAGGAAGGCGCTTTTGGCGCCGAGATAGCCGGGCTCCTCCATCCAGACATGGTCGCCTTCGTCCATCAGCACGCGCGAGGCGAGGTCGAGCGCCGCCTGCGCGCCGGTGACGATGATGACCTGGTCGGCGGTGCAGTTGATGCCGCGCGACAGGCTGATGGTTGAGGCGATGGCCTGGCGCAGGCCCGGATGGCCGGCAAAGGAGAGATAGCCAAGCAGGTTCTCGTCACGGCTGCGCGCATTGCGCACCAGAAGGCTCGACCAGATGGTGAAGGGGAAGGACGCCGTTTCCGGCACGCCGGGATGGAAGTTGATGACGCCGGCGTTGCGTGGCGGCTGCGGGCCGTTGACGATGGTCTGGCCGCGCCGCGACAGCTTTTGCGGAGCGGCGAGACCGGCGCGCAGCGAGGCCGGCGGTCGCTTCTGCTGGATCGGCGCCACCCAGGTGCCGGATCCCGCGCGCGCCTCGATGAAGCCTTCGGCAAGCAGTTGATCGTAGGCGGCGATCACCGTGTTGCGGCCGACTTTCAGGTCGTCGGCCAGAGAGCGGGTCGACGGTAAAAGCGTATTCTGCTGGATCTGACCGTCGAGAATGAAGCGGCGCAAGGCGCCATAGATCTGCCGGTGCATCGGCTCGTCCGAGCTGCGGTCGACCGACATGATGTCGAGGGAAAGGCGCATGTGGTCGCCCAAGTCTAGTCTCCGACGAACCTGGCTGCGCGGGCGATCTTTTCTTCGTTGAGAAGGCAGACGGTGTCGAGCACCAGCCGCCTGGTTTCAGGACGGACCTCGCGGCTGTTCTTCAGCGCGCGATGCACGGTGGCGGCGCCGAGCTCCGCCTTTTGCGCAATCTCACGGATGGTGCAAAGCCGTTCCATGCCGAGTGCCGCCTCGAATGCCATATCGCTCCTCCATTTGCATCAAGGCACGGCTTGCCGCCAGCCTCAAGCTGGAAACTCTGCGGCCGGAAACTCCGCTGCCGAAAATCCGACCTTCCCAAACCGGTGCCGAGAATTGCGATCCGCGCCGCCAGGGGAGGACGGCGGCGCGGATCACCGGGCGCTTTCGCGTCGCTACCCCTACCGAGGCGCGCGCCCAACCGGCCAACCACCAGCCCCCGGCGGTGGTCAGGCCATTTCTCGTGTCGCTACCTCAAACCCGGCCTTGCGGGCCGTGGTGAGAAGCGAAGCGTAACCCTTCGTGGCGTAGGTCAAGGGATGCGCCTTGGCCGGATCCTGTTCGGCCTCGACGACGATCCAGCCTTCGTAGCCGCGTTTGGCGAGTGGCTGCAGCAGCGACAGGAAATCGACGGAACCGTCGCCGGGCACGGTGAAAATCCCCTCCATCACCGCAGCCATGAAACTCATGTCCTGGCGCCGCGCTTTTTCCAGCACGGCCGCGCGGACGTCCTTGCAATGGAAATGCACGATGCGGTCGAGATGTCGGTTCAAGAGAGAGGCCGGGTCGCCGCCCGAAAACAGGCAATGGCCGGTGTCGAACAGCAGGCCGACGCTTTTGCCGGTCGCAGCCATCAGCCTGTCGACCTCGTCATCGGTCTCGACGATGGTGCCCATATGATGATGGAAAGCCATGCCGACGCCGAAGGCGGCCATACGGTCGGCGAGCTCAGTCAGCTTCTCGCCATAGGCGGCCCATTCGCCATCGGCGAGGCGCGGTCGCTGCGATATCGGGGCAAAGATACTGCCATGACGGCCGCGCGAGGTGTCAGCATAGACGACAACCCTGGCGCCGAGGTTGCGCAGCAAGGTCAGATGCGGCGTGATGGCGGCGAATTCCTTGTCGACCGTGCGGTCGAGAATGCGGCCGTCATACCAGCCGGAGACGAGCTCCAGCCGATAGGACGACAGGATCGCTCCAAGCTCGTCGCTTCGCCTGGGAAATTTGCCGCCGAGCTCGGTGCCGCGATAGCCGGCCTGCCTGGTTTCCGACAGGCAGGTCTCGAGCGGCGTGTCGCCGCCGAGTTCGGGAACATCGTCATTGCTCCAGGTAATGGGATTGATGCCGATCTTGACCGTCATGCCGCCACTTTGCAGGCTTGGGGAAACGCAATGCCGAGGCTGGCAAACTGGAGGGAAAGAGGACCTGTCACTAGGTCCAGTTCAAGCGAATTTGGCGGAGCCAATTGTGAGACTAGTCCTGCTCCGGCCGACCGAAGGCGATGCGCAGTTCGTTCTTGGCATCCTCAAGCACTTTCCGGCGGGCCTGCGGGAGGTTCTTGCCGGCGCGGTTGATGTAGAAATTCAGCATCGACATCGCCGACTGGAACGGCTCGGCCTTGCGCCGGTCGCTGTGCTCGGCCGAGCGTTTGAGCGAAGCCGCGATCTTTTTGGCGTCGTCGGCTTCGAAGATGTGCTCCTCAAGGTCCATCGCATCGCTATGCTCGGTCACCTCGGCTGACCATTTTTTCTTCGCGGTCATGGCAAACTCCTTCCTGTCGCAAAACTCAGGCAGAGCGTTGCCGGTTCCCGAAAAAATCGCCTGGCTGCTGGAGCCGCGGATCGGGGCCCTGTGGCGCTGCCCGTCGCCGCGAATGCGCCGATAGTGGCGGTGGTCGACTTCCCGGAACCGCGGACAGGAAACGCCTTGACCCCCATCGTCGCCAACCCGGCGAGCAACCCTGGCATCGACAGCTCCTATGCCTGGATGCGTCTCGCCATCTCGATCCTGCTGGCGACGATCGGCGCGGTCGGAATGTGGGCCGTCGTCGTGGTGCTGCCGGCCGTGCAGGCCGAGTTCGGCGTTGACCGCGCGGCGGCATCGATGCCTTACACCGCAACCATGGTGGGCTTTGCCGCCGGCAATGTACTGGTCGGCCGCGCCATCGATCGCATGGGCTATTGGGTCCCGGCGCTGATCTCCTCGGTGGCACTCGCCGCCGGACTCCTGCTCGCGGCGGCGTCGACGTCGATCCTGCAATTTACCCTTGCCCAGGGGGTGCTGATCGGCCTTGGCTCATCGGTGATCTTCGGACCGTTGATCGCCGACATTTCGCACTGGTTCAACCGTCGACGCGGCGTCGCCGTCACGGCGGCGGCCGCGGGCAACTACCTCGCCGGAGCGCTCTGGCCAACCATCATGCCGACGCTGATCAAGGCGGAAGGCTGGCGCTTCACCTATGCCGCCATCGGCGTCTTTTGTCTGGTCACCATGATACCGCTGGTGCTGTTGCTGCGGCGCCGTGCTCCGGACGCGGCGGCGGCCGGCTCGCCGGGAAGCCGGCCTGTGCAGCCGATCTCGATCTCCCCGGCGGCACTGCAAATGCTGCTGGTCGTCGCCGGTCTCGGCTGCTGCGTGGCAATGTCGATGCCGCAGGTGCACATCGTCGCCTACTGCATGGATCTTGGCTACGGCATCGCGCATGGCGCCGACATGCTGTCGATCATGATGGCGGCGGGCGTTGTCAGCCGGCTCGCCTCCGGCTTTATCGCCGACCGCATCGGCGGCGTGAAAACCTTGCTTATCGGTTCCGTGCTGCAATGCCTGTCGCTGCTGTTCTACATCCCGTTCGACGGGCTCGCCTCGCTCTATGTCGTGTCGCTGGTGTTCGGCCTGTCGCAAGGCGGCATCGTGCCTTGTTATGCCATCATCGTGCGCGAATACCTGCCGGCCAAGGAGGCCGGCCAGCGCATCGGCATCGTCATGATGGCGACCATCTTCGGCATGGCAATCGGTGGCTGGATGTCAGGCTGGATCTACGACCTGACCGGTTCCTACGCGGCCGCGTTCCTCAATGGCATCGCGTGGAACCTGGTCAACGTGGCGGCCATCCTTCTGCTGATGTGGAGGGCCGGGCGCCCGGCCATGGTTACGGCCTGAGGCTTCAGCCGGCGAGGCCGCAACCCGCCGTCGGCTTGACAATCGCCAGGTGCTGCGCGACGCCAAGCTGGCATGGCGTAGTGAGGGAAGCCGGACAAACATGGCGACAGGGACGACGAAGCCGCAATCGCGCGCGGCGCAAGGGGCAGGGCTGTGACCAAGCCGCGCTCGCGCCGTGGCGGCGGCCGCCCGACCATCGCCGATGTCGCGCGCAAGGCCGGCGTCGGCGCCATCACCGTGTCGCGAGCGCTGCGCGAACCCGACCGCGTCAGCCAGGATTTGCGGCGCCAGATCCAGGCCGCCGTCGACGAACTCGGCTATGTCCCGGACCCCAATGCGCGGGCGCTGGCCTCGGCGCGCGCCGATGTGTTCGGCGTCCTGGTGCCGTCGCTCACCAACAACGTCTTTGCCGAAGTGGTGCGCGGCATCTACGACAGCCTTTCGGACGGCCCGTTCCGCGTCCAGCTCGGCAACACCCATTATTCCGGCCTTGAGGAGGAGCGCCTGCTGCAGGTCTTCGCTCCGCAGCGCCCGGCGGCACTGATCGTGGCCGGCATCGACCAGACGCCGACCTCGCGAAAACTGCTGGAGAGCGCAGGCTGCCCGGTGGTGCAGGTGATGGAGACCGGGCCCGACCCGGTCGACATGCTGGTCGGCTTCTCGCATTTCGATGGCGGCAGGACAGCGACCGAGCACCTGATCGAGGCGGGCTACCGGCGGATCGGCTTCATCGGCGCGCGCATGGATCCGCGCTCGCAGCGGCGCCTGGCCGGCTATCGCGCGGCAATGGAGAAGGCCGGCCTGTTCGACCCGCGGCTGATCACCACCACGCCGCTATTGTCCAGCGTGACGCTCGGCCGCGAGCTGCTTCGCGATGCGCTGGCCAAAATGCCGACTCTCGACGGCGTCTTCTGCAACAATGACGATATTGCGCTCGGCGTTCTGTTCGAATGCCATAGCGCCGCACTCGACGTGCCGAAGACCATCGGCATTGTCGGCTTCAACGACCTCGAAATGATGCAGGCGGCGTTCCCGCCGCTCACCAGCATCCGCACCCCTCGCTATGAAATCGGCCGCCGGTCTGTTGCCATGGCGCTGGCGGCGATCGCCGGGCGAAGGCCCGAGCAGCGGGTCGTCGATCTCGGTTTCGAGCTCAAACCCCGCGACAGCACGGCACGCTGAACACCATTCGAGGCCTCAGTAAATGGTACTTTACACAGCGTCATGGTAGCGCTACCATTTTCGTTGAGCAGGCGTTTTGGTGGAAAGCCGAGCCTGTTTATTATACATAAGCAACAGCTCATGCTTGTTTATTATGTATAATATGCTACGTTGGGTGTCTCGCCCATGAAGCGGCGAGGGGGAGGGGATCGGGCCGGCTTCGGGCCCTTGAGACGTGCCGCCGGCAAGGCTGGAGGGCCTCCGCCAGGCGTGGAAATCACCACGACAAACAGCATCAAGCAGCACTGCAAACGGGAGGAATATCGATGATCAAGTCATTCGTTGGCGGCATCGTTGCCGCCACTGCATTCGTCATGTTGAGTTCGTCGGCGATGGCCGACCCTGAAATCGTCAAGGGACCAGCGGCCGAGCCCGACTGCTTCGCGCCGTGGGCGGCCGATACGCAGTTCTTCAAGTTCCCCAAGAAGGAAGGCCCATACCGCATCGCGCTCGCCAACGGCTATATTGCCAACACCTGGCGCATCCAGATGATCCAGACGGCCAAGGCCTACGCTGCGCAGAAGGACGTCGCGGCAAAGTTGAAGGAATTCAAGGTCGTATCGACCGGCGAGGATGTGCCGGCGCAAATCTCGGCGATCAACAACTTCATCGATTCCGGTTTTGACGCCATCGTCGTCAACGCGCAGAATCCGACCGCCTTCGGGCCGGTCATCAAGCGCGCCAAGGAAGCCGGCGTCGTGCTGGTCGCCTTTGACAACATCCTCGACACCAAGGACGCCATCAACGTCAACGTGGACCAGAAGGGTCTTGGCGCGCTGTGGGGCAAATGGTTGGTCGACCATATTCCGGATGGCGGCAAGATCCTTGAAGTGCGCGGCGTTGCCGGCACGTCGGTCGATACCGATCGCCACAACGGCATCCACGAGGTCTTCGACGCCTCGGGCAAGAAATGGGACGTCACCGAAGTCGCCGGCAAGTGGGATGATCCGACCGCGCAGAAAGTCACGGCTGACGCGATCGCCACCAACGGCCCGTTCGTCGGCATCACTGGCCAGGGCGGCGACACCGGCATCGTGCAGGCGATGATCGACGCCAAGCATCCCTGGGTGCCGTTCGGCGGCGAGACGGAGAACGGCTTCCGCAAGTTCTGCGCAGCGCACGCGGCGGACGGCCTGAAATGCTCCTCGGCCGGCACCGGCCCTGCCCAAGTCGCGGTCGCCATCAAGACGGCAATCGCCGCACTTGAGGGTCAGGTCGTGCCGCAATCGGTCAAGCTGCCGCTGGCGATCGTCGAGGATCCGAACTTCAAGGAAGGCCAGGACTACTTCGCCAAGGAATCCGACAATTTCTTCGTCGGCAATTCCTTCCCGACCTGCGGCATCAATTTCACCGCGCAGGAAATCATGGGCCAGACCAAGGCGGACCAATAGG
Source organism: Mesorhizobium sp. CNPSo 4688 (assembly GCF_057784295.1). Taxonomy (NCBI): domain Bacteria; kingdom Pseudomonadati; phylum Pseudomonadota; class Alphaproteobacteria; order Hyphomicrobiales; family Phyllobacteriaceae; genus Mesorhizobium; species Mesorhizobium sp. CNPSo 4688. Next base: position 150,583 of record NZ_JBWLUY010000006.1, on the reverse strand, counting down.
CTGCACATTCGGCGCCGCGGGATGCTCCGCGGCGCCGAACCACTTGCCATCTCAATCCACAAAAACTGCCCCGGAGGGCTGATGGACGGTGCGGCTCCACTCTTTCGCATGGAAGGCATTTCCAAGCGCTATGGCGGCGTGCGTGCGCTGGAGAAGGCCGAACTTTCGGTCACATCAGGCAGCATCCACGCCATTCTCGGCGAAAACGGCGCCGGCAAGTCGACGCTGATCAAGGTCATGGCCGGCGTGGTGGCGCCCGACGAGGGCACGATGACGCTGGACGGGAGTGAGGTCAGCTTTGCCTCGCCGGCCGCGGCCAACCAGGCCGGCATCGTCTGCATCTTCCAGGAGCTGTCGCTGGTCCCCGAACTCAGCGTCGCAGACAACATCGTCATTTCCGATCCGCCGACACGATTCGGCATGATCGACCGCAAGGCGCAGCGCCGCATCGCCGAAGAGGCGCTGGCACGCGCGGGTGCGGCCGACATCCATCCGCTGGCCCTGGTCAAGGACCTGCCACTGTCGCGCCGGCAGATGGTCGAGATCGCCAAGGCATTGGCCAGGAAGCCGCGCATCCTGATCCTCGACGAGGCGACGTCGGCGCTGGCTGCGGCCGATGTCGCCAAGATCTTCGCGGTTCTGAAGCGGCTGCGCGGGGAAGGGCTGGCGCTGCTCTACATCTCGCACCGGATGAACGAGATCGCGGAACTCGCCGACCAGTGCACGGTGTTTCGCAACGGCCGCAATGTCGCCACCTATGCCGCCGGTTCCAAGAGCGACAATGAGGTCGTCGAGCTGATGATCGGGCGAGAATACAGCCATATTTTTCCGCCCAAGCCAGTGCGCCTGCCGGCTACCGCCGCCCCGGTGCTCGAAGCGCGCAACCTGTCGTGGACAGACCGGCTGGACAATGTCTCGCTGACCGTCGCGGCCGGCGAGGTGGTGGGCCTCGGCGGTCTCGACGGCCAGGGGCAGCGCGAGTTGCTGCTTGCCTTCTTCGGCGTGCTGCGCGGTCTCTCCGGAGAGATCCTGATCGATGGTAAGCCGGTGGCGATCGCCAGCCCGGCGGCGGCGCGCGACGACCGGATCGGCATGGCGCTGATCCCCGAGGATCGCAAGACGGAAGGGTTGATGCTGCCGATGACGGTGCGCGAAAACCTGTCCTTCGCGGCGCTCGACCGACTGTCCAAAGCCGGCATCATCGACCGCGCCGCCGAACAGCGGCTGATCGACGACATGGTGGGGCTGCTGGCGATCAAGACGGCGGGCCTCGACATTCCGGTCGGCGCGCTGTCGGGCGGCAACCAGCAGAAGGTGGTCATCGCCAAATGGCTGATGCGCCAGCCGCGCATCATCCTGCTCAACGATCCGACGCGCGGTATCGATGTCGGCACCAAGCAGGAGCTGTATCAATTGATGCGCAAGCTTGCGGACGCGGGTGCCGCGATCCTGTTCTATTCGACCGACTATGACGAGCTGATCGGCTGCTGCGACCGGGTGCTGGTGCTCTATGACGGCGCAGTCAAGCGAGAGCTGGTCGGCGCCGAGCTCACCGAACGGGCGCTGATCGCCAGCGCGCTCAACATCCATGGCGGCGACGCCACCCCCAGGCACGGAGCGGACGCGTGAAGGATTGGCGCTACTGGCTTGCCGAGCAACGCGGAACGCTGCTGGCGTTCGCCATTTTCATAGTCATGTTCGCGATCTACACCGCGAACCATCCGGCGGGATTTACCGCCAATGTCGTGCAGACGGCCTCCAACAAGGGTGTGCTGCTCGCCTTCGTCGCCATGGCGCAGACGCTGGTGGTGATCACCGCCGGCATCGACCTTTCCGTCGGCATGATCTTCACGCTGACCAATTGCCTCGCCTCCTGGCTGGTCATCGGCACCGGCCTCGAGACCGCCTTCGGCGTCATCGCCGTGCTCGGCACCGGGCTGTTGTGCGGCGCGATCAATGGCGCCATCGTCATCTACGGCCGATTGCAGCCGATCGTGGCCACCATCGCCACGGGTGCCGTCTATTTCGGCATCGCACTGCTGCTCAGGCCATTTCCGGGCGGCTCGGTCAATGAGGATCTGGCCGATGCGCTCACCGGGCGCCTGTTCGGCGTCGTGCCGGCAAGCCTGGTCGCGCTGTTCGCCGTGGTGCTGATCGTCTGGGTGCCCTTCAGCCGTTCGGTGCTTGGCCGTGCCGCTTACGCCGCGGGTTCCTCCGAGACGGCGGCCTACATGTCCGGCGTGCCGATCCGGCGCGGCAAGTTCGCCGCCTACGCGCTTGCCGGCCTGCTGGCGGCGATCGGCGGCCTGTTCCTGACCTTCTTCACCTATACGGGCGACGCGGCCTATGCCAGCGGCAACGCCTACACGCTGTTCTCGATCGCTGCCGTCGTGCTGGGCGGCGTTTCGCTGTTCGGCGGCAAGGGCAGCGCCATCGGCGCGATCTTCGGCGCGCTGGCCTTCCGCACCATCGGCGACCTTTTGTTCGTCTTCGATTTCGACCCGCTGTGGCAGCCGCTGTTCCAGGGCGTTATTCTTTTGATTGCCGTCAGCCTCGGCGCCTTCGCCCTGTTTCGGGTCCGCAACCGGCTGGAGTGGTTCCTGTGAGCGAGACGACGATGAGCGGCATCGCCAACCGTATGCCCAAATTCATTCGCCGCGCCGATCCGGCGGTGCTGACGGCCTTTGCCTGCATCGTGCTCTTGCTGTTTCTCGGCAGCCTCTATTCGAGAAGCTTCCTGTCGCCGGAATATCTGCTGCAGCAGCTCAAGGTGGCGTCGTTCCTTGGTGTCATCGCCACCGGCATGATGCTGGTCATCCTGCTCGGCCAGATCGATCTGTCGGTGCCGTGGTCGGTGGCGGTCGGCGCCATGATGGCGGCCGCGGCCGCGGCCTATGGCCCGATCGGTGTGGCGCTGGCCATTCCGTTCGGCATCTTTTGCGGCGTGCTGATCGGCATCGTCAACGGCATCGGTGTCGCCTATCTGCGTATCCCATCGATGATCATCACACTCGCCACCAACGCCGTCGCGCAAGGGCTCATGGTCGTCTATACAGGTGGCTTCTCGCCACAGGATTCAGCCACCGGCGCCATGCGTTATCTTGCGACAGGTTTTACCATTCCGGGCGTGCCCAACGCCGTCATCATCTGGGCGCTGATCGGTGCTGCGATGGTGCTCGTGCTGACCCGCACCAGCTTCGGCCGCAGCGTCTACGGCATCGGCAATCGCGAACGTGCCGCCTATCTCTCCGGCATCGACACAAGGCGCGTGGTGATGATCGCCTTCGCCATATCGGGTGGGCTGTCGGCCTTTGGCGGCGTCCTTCTCGCCGGCTATGCTTCCAAGGCGGCGCAGTCGATGGGTGACGCCTATCTCCTGCCGTCGATCGCCGCCGTGGTGCTTGGCGGCACCTCGATCCTCGGTGGACGCGGCTCCTATCTCGGCACCGTCGCCGGCGTCATCCTGATCACACTGCTGCAGTCCATCCTGTCGGTCATGCAGATGCCCGAGGCCGGCCGGCAGATCATCTATGGCGTCGTCATCGTCGCCATGCTGCTGCTCTACGGCCGCGCGCCGGCAAGCCGCTGACCGTGGACGAAAAGACGGCACAGGCGCCAACGGGCGCTACCGGCTCGGTGCCCCGGGCCATTGTGGTGATGGGCGTCGCCGGCTGCGGCAAGTCGGCCGTCGGCAAGGCGCTGGCAGCCGAGGAAGGGGCCGTCTTTGTCGAAGGCGACAGGCTGCACCCGCCCGAAAACGTCGCGCGCATGGCGAGCGGCGAGCCGCTCACCGATCAGCTTCGCGAAGGCTGGCTCGATGCCATTGGCGAGCGGATCGCGGACCTGGCCGGCAGCGGCCAGGGCGTGGTCGCCGCCTGCTCGGCGCTGAAGCGAAGCTACCGCGATCGCCTGCGAGGGTTCCGCCGGGATATCGTGTTCGTCTATCTGGAGATCGATCCTGCCACCGCCAAGCGGCGCGTCGCCGCCCGCAAGGGGCATTTCATGCCGGCCAGCCTGGTCGAAAGCCAATTCGCCATCCTTGAGCCGCCTGGCGCCGACGAGCAGGCGCTGACGGTCGACGCCACACGTCCAGTGGCCGACATCGTCAGCGCCGTTGCCAGCCTGCTGGCCGGCGCAAAATCATGAACCACCGTCGTCGGGCAAGGCGCTTTCCGGCCGTTCGGTGAACCGGTCGGCGCCGGACCAGATCATCATTTGCTCGGGATAGAGTTTCAGCGCCTCCAGCACGCGGTCGCGCTTGAGCAGGATGTATTCGGCCTGCAACGCCATGTTCTTGCCGCCGCCGGCTCTGGTCGTCGGTTCACCGGTTCCCGCCGGGGTCGGCACCAGTTCGGGGCTCAGGATGGCGCGGTACTGGCGGAACGGATCGATCTCGAAGGTCGCCATGGAAAACAGCGCCGCCTTGCCTCTGACGGCGAAATTCGTCGGCGCCGAGGCGAGGTGGGTCCAGCCGCTTTCGCCGATCCCGACTTCGGTGAATGTCGAGCCGGCATGCACGGTGTTGGTCACCAGCACGACGCCGTTGTAGCCAAGGATCTTCTGGATACGGCCGGTGACTTGGTAGGCATCGCCGCGATCGAACACGATCCGGCTTTTCAGGAAACGGTTCTCCACCCGGACCATTGGCGGGTTCAGGAAGCGCAGGCCGAAGGTCGAGTCGGAGATGCCGTGGGCGCTGACGCTGAGCTGATGCGCCTCGATGCCGGCTTCATAGAGAGCGCGCTTGCCGATGACGGTCTGGGCCGTGAACTGATCGCACCAGATGATGGCGCCGTGGCCGCGCGCCAGCGCCGCTTGCAGGCCCTCCAGGCCCTCAAGCCGGATATCGGGTGACCAGCGGCGACCGACCAGATGTGCGGCAAGCAGCAATCGCCTGCGGTGGTTGGCGTAGAGCAAGGCCCTGAACTGCTTTTGCGCATCGATGCCGTTGCCGAGCACCGCGCGCGTCGCGGCGGCGTAGCGCACGAAGTCCTTGCGGATATGGCGCTTGAGGCGCAGCCCCGATACGCGGCTGCAGATCGCTGCCCACCAGCTGACCGGCAGCAACGCCGCGACGCTAAGATAGAAGGCGGCCAACACCAGCTCGCGAAAATCCCGGTTGTTGAAGGTACGCAACTTGCCGGGGCGAACCAGCTTGCGGCTGAAGAAGCGCACATGCTCGGCCCGCTCGGGCACCAGGAGATCGGCGATGATTTCAGTATGGTAAATGACGGCGGACGACGGTGTCCGGTCGGCTTTCCGGGATTTTCCCAACCACGGCAGCCTCATCCGATCGGTGTCCACCTGTTCTTGCGCGTCCGAAAATCGCTTTACTGCGTCTGCCACGGGCGCGCAATCGGTACCGGCTGGCCATGGTGATCGCCATTCAAGGTTCGACCTTGAAACAGGCCCTATCGGTAGCACGTCCCCAACTGGCGCCCTTGCAGCCGGCTGCGGCGGTGCTGATGGCGCCGGATCAGACTCTGCTCTGCTTTGCCGGTCTCGCCAACCTTGTCGGCCTAGTCTGCGCCTATCTTGCCACGCGTGGCGTTCGCCGCGGCACGGCCGTCGGCATCGTCCTGCCGAACGGCCCGGCAATGGCGAGCTGTTTCCTGGCGATCTCGACGAGTGCGCCAGCGCCGATGCCGAACAGATCCGCGATTTTGCGCGCAGCCGCATCGTCGAGTTCAAGGTGCCGCGCCACATCCTGTTTCTGCAGGAGATCCCCAAGGGGCCGACCGGCAAGATCCAGGGCGTCGGCCTCGCCGGCAGGCTCGGTGTGGTCCGAGCCCTGTCGAGCCGAAGTCGGTTCGACCGCTATTCCACAGTTATCGTCTTACCAATTTTCGGGAGGTGACTGCCACTTGGCGATTCGCACGATAAATTTACTCTCCAAGAGAATATACCCTCAAATATTTGCAGTGTAATATGCCATCGTTGGTCTTGATGGGGCGAAGAGGATAAAGACCGACGTCGAGCAGCACTTTCATGCGAATTTTGAGAATTTGAAACCTGGGCAAAAGGGGGATCAAATGACGTCTGTCACGGCAAAAGTCGGAGCGTTTTCGGTCAGAGCTTATCGGGGAGATGCAAAAACACTTCTAGCCTTCAATATCGAAGGCGAGGCGGCAAGGAAAAGACTTTCCGGTTTCACGATACAGGTGAAACCACCGGGCATTGACCCGTACTATATCCAAAATAATTTGCGTTTCGAAAAGCCAGGCGATCATGCCCAGCTTGCCACCGAGCCTGCGTTCTCAAGCATTAACGCGCCTGTTCACAAATTTCGCTGGGTGCATGTTCCCGGTCTCGTCCATCAGGGATTGAAGCCGGTCTACGGCACTTATACCTATTATGTGACGCCTCGTTATTTCAACGACAAGCGATCGTTGCTGCCGCTGGATCCGAGCCTGACCGTGAAGCTGCAGATCAAGGTCGATACGTTTGCCAAGGGTAAACTCAAGCTTGGATTTACCCGTGGATTCACGCAGTCCCAGGCGTTTGTAAGACATTTCGGGCTTGATGCCGTTATCAAGCCAAAGAACGCCGGTCTGCTTTTCGATACGTCACAACAGTCCGGCACCAACGCGGCCGGAGAAAAATTTACTTTCGATGATCAATATCAGTGGCTCGGGTTTACTGCTCAGGATAGGATTTTCGAAATTCTAGAAGAGGTAAAGTCGAACAAAAAACTGAAACTTGATGTCTTTGTATACGACTTAAGCGAGCCGAACGTTGTCAAAGCGCTGCTTGATCTTGGCGCCAGCAAGCGCGTTCGGATTATCCTCGACAATGCGGCACTCCACCACAATGCCGCCAAGCCGAAGCCCGAGGATGAGTTTGAAGCTTTGTTCATCAAGCGGGCGGGCGCCGATCGTATCAAACGTGGCAAGTTTGGCCGCTATGCCCACAACAAAGTTCTCATAGTTTCAAATGCCGATGGACCACAGAAGGTTTTGACCGGCTCGACCAATTTCTCCGTCACCGGGCTGTATGTGAATTCCAACCATGTTCTCGTGTTTGACGATCCTGGCGTGGCAAAGACCTACGCTGGGGTCTTCGAGGAATCGTGGGCTGACAATCTCAGCAAATCGGTATTTTCGGCCTCAAAGTGGGCGACGAAACCATCGCCGTTCAAGCCGCCTGCTGCTCCCAAGATGAGCATTACATTCTCGCCGCACAGCGCTGACGATGCCAGTCTGGTCCTTGGCGGCGTTGTCGATCGCGTCAAAGCCGAGGCCGACGTCAAGGGAAGGATAGGCAGCGTTCTGTTTGCAGTCATGCAACTTGACGGTGGTTTGGACAATCCGGTCTATGATTGCCTGAATGCGGTCCATAAAAGCGAGGCGATCTTCAGCTACGGAATTTCGGACACGCCGAACGGCATATCGCTGTATGAGGTAGGCAAGAAGACCGGTGTTCTGGTCACCGGCAAGCCGATCGGCACACAGCTTCCGCCTCCATTCAGCCAGGTGCCTGATGTCGGCCTTGGCCATCAGGTGCACCATAAGTTTGTGGTGTGCGGATTTAACGGTCCTGACGCGGTGGTCTACTGCGGCTCGTCCAATCTTGCCCTGAAAGGGGAAGAGGTGAATGGCGACAATTTGCTGGCGATCCGGGATGGCGACGTGGCGACAGTTTTTGCCATCGAAGCGCTGGCCTTGGTTGACCATTTTGAGTTTCTTGACCGGGCTGCGACCGGTCCCAAGGCAAAGGCAAGCAAGACGGTGGCTGCCGTGAAGCAGCAGGCCGCCGCTTCGGCTGGATGGTTCCTGGGGACCAGTGATCGGTGGGCTGCGAAATTTTTCGATCCCAACGATCTGCATTTTATGGACAGGGAGTTGTTTGCCGGCTGAACGCCAGCCCTACTGGTTGCCGCTTCAGCAATCAGGCGTCTAGAGCGCGTCGCGTTTGAAACGGATTCAGGCGACGCGCTTCAGGTCTTTGTTTGTGCATGTCGTCCTCTTAGAACTTTTGAGCGACATGCATTAGATCTGCGACGTCAGTTCGACCGGAAAATCGTCATTGTCGGCATCGCGCATGGCGGCGAGGCTTCTGTTGTCCAGCACCTCGGCGATGGCCTGGCGCACCTCCAGCATCATGTGCCGGACCTGGCAGGTCGCCTCGTCGCAATCCTCGCAGCGCTGGTACTGGGTGCGGCTGGCGCAAGGGATCGGCGCCAGCGGCCCGTCAAGCACGCGCACGACGTGGCCGATCTTGATCTCGGAGGCAGGCCGGGCGAGGCGATAGCCGCCTTCCTTGCCCTTGCGGCTCAGCACAAAGCCGGCATTGCGCAGCTCGCCCAGAATTGCATCCAGGAATTTCTTCGGGATGTTGTTGGCGACCGCAATGTCGTTGACGAATGCAAGCTGGCCGACCGGCAGGCCGGAAAGATGCACGAGGGCCTTGAGGCCGTATTTGCCTTTTTTGGTAAGCATGCCCGATTCAGTTCATGAAAACCCCAACCACCCGCATCTGGCGGTTGTTTGTGTGCAAATCATGACGTTTCGCCTGAACAACCTGGTTTCGCGTAGAACAAGTCGCCGGGTTGAGAGGTTAGGCACATAGGCGTTGATTCTTTGTAACGTTTTTCACATAGGCCGCCGGATTCTGCCGGGTAGCAGTCTCTAGGCGCGCGAAAACGAAAAGCCGGCAAAGAGCCGGCTTTTCTGTTCAGTTTTTCGGTCGGATGCTGCTGATGTCAGCGGCTGCCATAGGTCTGGTCGAGCAGGCCGCCGGAGGCGAAGTGCTCCTTCTGCACCTTGTCCCAGCCGCCGAACACGTCTTCGACCGTCAGCAGGCGGACATCGGGGAAGTCAGCCTTGTATTTGGCCGCGACGTCAGCGTTGCGGGCGCGCAGGCCATTTTCGGCGGCGATGGTCTGGCCCTCCGGCGTGTAGAGGAAGTCGAGATAGGATTTGGCCAGATCGCGCGTGCCGTGCTCGTCGGCGACCTTGTCGACGATCGCCACCGGGAATTCGGCGAGCAGGCTGACAGTTGGGGTAACCTGTTCGAACTTGTTGTCGCCATACTCCTTGCGGATGCCGCGCGTTTCCGACTCGAAGGTGATCAGCACGTCGCCGATCTCGCGCTGGACGAAGGTCGTGGTGGCGGCGCGGCCGCCCGTATCGAAGATCGGCACGTTGTTGAACAGCTTGGTGACGAACTCCTTCACCTTGGCGTCGTCGCCCTTGAAGGCCTCCTTGGCGTAGGCGGTCGCCGCCAGATAGGTGTAGCGCGCATTGCCGGAGGTTTTCGGGTTGGGGAAGATCACCTGCACGTCGTCGCGCACGAGGTCGTTCCAGTCCTTGATGTGTTTCGGGTTGCCGGCGCGCACCAGGAAGGACGGCAGCGAATAGAAGGGCGAGGCGTTGTCGGGGAAATCCTTCTGCCAGTCGGCGGAGACGAGGCCTTTCTTGACCAGGAATTCGATGTCGGTGACCTGGTTGAAGGTGACGACATCGGCGCCGAGGCCTTCGGCAATGGCGCGCGCCTGGGCAGAAGTGCCGGCATGCGACTGGTCGACGGTGACGCCGGGATGGCCGGCGATGAAAGCCTTGTTCACCTGGACGAACAATTCGCGCCCGACATCATAGGAGGCGTTGAGCAATTTGTCGGCCGACCAGGCGTGTGAGGAGGCGAGGACCAGGCTGGCTGCGGTGGCGACGCTGAGCAAAAATCGCTTCATGAAAAGGGCTCCTTGGGAATGCCGGTTCGAATGCTTCGATATAGTGCGCCAACATAATAGGACGATGTCCAGCGCCGCCAGACACGGGGACCCGGCCTGCCATCCGGCGGTGAGAAAAAGTATTGCCGAAACAGCCGGTTGGTAGGATTTCCTTCCAATGCGTCGCAGAATGATTGCATCTTGCCGTTTTGGCATATACATATGGCATATACAAGGACGCGCAGCCATGCCGCAACACCGCCATTCAACGCCGCCGAGGGAAGCGAAGCTCTTTCGCAACAACCGCAGCCAGGCGGTGCGCATTCCCGTCGAGTTCGAGCTTCCCGGCAAAAAGGTCCTGATCAGCCGCGATGGCGACCGTCTGATCATCGAGCCGGTCCCCAAACCCGGCCTTACGGCACTGCTTGCCCAATGGGCGAAAGAACCGCCGCTTGGTCCTGAAGACGACTTTCCCGAGATCCGTGATGTGCCCGTCAGGCCCGAGGACATCTTCTGATGCGGTTCATGCTCGACACCAACATCATCAGCGACATGATCCGAAATCCGGCTGGCAAAGCCGCCGGTGCGGCGGCTCGCGAGGGAGACGGCGCCCTGTGCACCAGCATCGTCGTTGCCTCGGAGCTGCGTTATGGTTGCGCCCGCAAGGGATCGGCCAAGCTGCTCGCCAAGGTCGAGGAATTGCTGGCGGAGTTACCTGTGCTGCCGCTCGATGTGCCGGTGGATAGCGAATACGGCGCACTTCGTGCCGAACTGGAGGCCCGGGGCCAGCCGATCGGCCAGAATGACCTTTTCATTGCTTCCCACGCCTGTGCGCTGGGGATCACGCTGATAACAGCCAATACCGGCGAGTTCAGCCGGATTAAGGGCCTTAAGGTCGAGAACTGGCTGGAGTAGCAACTGATCGAGGATTAGACGTCGAGGACTATGCCGCCGGGAAAAGCTTCCAGCGCCGCGGCCTGAACGCCACCCGGCTCTTCTGCGCCGCTGGATGGTCGACGGGCAGTTCGATCTCGACGCGCTGGCGCTCGCCGCCAATTTCAAGTTCGACGCGCCTGGTGCCGGCGACGCGGCGGCTGGCGGCGACCGTGCCGGCGATGCAGCCGCTGCAGCCGTCGAGCAGTTCGACATCGTGCGGGCGGAAGTAGAGCACGGCCTCGCCACTCGGCGCATGCGGCGCGGACAGCCCGATCGGTCGGTCGGCGATCCAGACCTGGCCGTCCTCGACCTTTACGGGAAGCGTGCTCGATTCACCGATGAAGGAGTAGACGAAGGGTGAGTTCGGCGTGTCGTAGATTTCGTCGGCCGAGCCGACCTGCTCGATGCGGCCCTGGCTCATCACCACGACGCGGTCGGCAAGCTCGAGCGCCTCTTCCTGGTCGTGGGTGACGAACACCGTGGTGTGGCCGGTGCGGTCGTGGATCTCGCGCAGCCAGCGGCGCAGCTCGCGTCGCACCTGCGCGTCAAGCGCTCCGAACGGCTCGTCGAGCAGCAGCACCTTGGGCTCGATCGCCATGGCGCGGGCAAGCGCCACGCGCTGGCGCTGGCCGCCGGAGAGCTGAGCCGGATAGCGCTTTTCCAACCCGGAAAGCTGGACGAGGTCGAGCAATTCTGAGGCGCGGCGGCGGATTTCCGCCGCCGGCGGCCGCGACGGCCCATGCCGGACCTTCAAGCCAAAGCCGATATTGTCGGCGACCGTCATGTGCCGGAACAGCGCATAGTGCTGGAAGACGAAGCCGACATTGCGCTCCTGGATCGACTTCTGCGAGGCATCGTCATCGCCGAAGAAGATCTTTCCGAGCGTCGGCCGTTCAAGCCCGGCAATCAATCTGAGCAGTGTCGTCTTGCCGGAACCCGACGGCCCCAGCAGCGCGATCAGCTCACCCGACTTGATGTCAAGCGATACGTCATGGAGGGCCGGGAACCGGTCAAACTCCTTGCGCACGTTGGCAACGCGAACTTCCATTTACAGAACCCTTTAATGCCCGCGCGTCGCGGCGATCTCGGCGCCGTAGCGCATCTCGAGAAGTGTTTTCAAGACCAGCGTCACCAAAGCCAGGCCAGCAAGCAGCGAAGCGACGGCAAAAGCGCCAACGGCGTTGTACTCGTTGTAGAGGATTTCGACATGCAACGGCATGGTGTTGGTCAGCCCGCGTATGTGGCCGGACACGACCGAGACCGCGCCGAATTCGCCCATCGAGCGGGCGTTGCACAGGAGCACGCCGTAAAGCAATCCCCATTTGACGTTGGGCAGCGTCACATACCAGAAAGTCTGCCAGCCATTGGCGCCGAGCGAGAGCGCCGCCTCCTCATCGCCATTGCCCTGTTCCTGCATCAGCGGGATCAGTTCGCGTGCGACGAAAGGGAAGGTGACGAAGACGGTGGCCAACACGATGCCGGGCACGGCGAACAGGATCTGGATGCCATGCGCCTTCAGCCATTCGCCGAGCAGCCCCTGAGCGCCGAACAAAAGCACGTAGACCAGGCCTGAGATGACGGGCGAGACGGAGAAGGGCAGGTCGATCAGCGTGGTCAGGAACGCCTTGCCCTTGAACTCGAACTTGGCGATCGCCCAGGCGGCGGAGATGCCGAAGACGACGTTGAGCGGCACGGCGATCGCCGCCACCAGCAGGGTCAGCCGGATCGCCGAACGCGTATCGGGATTGGACAGCGATTCCGTGTAGGCACCCACGCCTTTGGCCAACGCCTCGTGAAAGACGATGATCAGCGGCAGGAGCACGAAGATGACGAGGAAGGCGAAGGCCACCGCCATCAGCAGCAGCCGCACCGGCAGGCTTTCGGTCACTGCCGCTGACTGGCTCTCGTGATGCGGTTCGTAGGATTTGATTTCGGGATCAGCCATACCGCTTGCGACTCCATGACTGCGCCAGGTTGATGACCAGCAGCATCAGGAACGACAGCAAAAGCATGATCGCGGCGATCGCGGTCGCTGCCGGGTAGTTGTATTCCTCCAGCCGAATGACGATCAGAAGCGGCGCGATCTCCGACTTGTAGGGCAGGTTGCCGGCAATGAAGATGACCGACCCGTATTCGCCGACGCCGCGGGCGAAGGCCAGCGAAAAGCCGGTGACGATGGCCGGCGCCAGGCCCGGAAACAGGATGCGGGTGATGATCTGGAAGCGGTTGGCGCCAAGCGTGGCGGCTGCCTCCTCCACTTCCTTGTCGATCTCCTCCATGATCGGCTGCACCGTGCGCACGACGAAGGGCAGGCCGATGAAGACCAATGCCACGACGATGCCGAGCGGGGTATAGGCGACCTTGATGCCAAGCGGCGCCAGGAGATGGCCGATCCAGCCATTGGGCGCATAGAGCGTGGTCAGCGCGATACCGGCCACTGCTGTCGGCAGCGCGAAGGGCAGGTCGACCATCGCATCGACGATGCGGCGGCCGGGGAAGCGGTAGCGCACCAGCACCCAGGCGACGAGCGTGCCGAAGACGACGTTGACAGTCGCCGCGATGAAGGCGGCGCCGAAGCTGATTTCGAGCGCGTTGAGGGTGCGGCGGTCCGTGGCGATCGCCCAGAAATCGGTCCAGCCGAGGGCTGCCGATCGCCAGATCAGCCCCGACAGGGGAATGAGGATGATAAGCGTGAGGTAGGCAAGCGAGAAGCCGAGCGTCAGTCCGAAACCCGGAATGACGCTCGGCTGTCTGAACCGCCACCCCGCCTTGGCGGGTGCTATGGTCATGTCGTCCTGATCTAGATTTTAGCTCACTGGGCCGGCTTGTAGATCTGGTCGAATATACCACCGTCGCCGAAATGATAAGGCTGTGCCTTCTTCCAGCCGCCGAAAAGCGGATCGTCGATGGAGATCAGCTTGATTTCAGGCGTCTTCGGAATTTCCGCCGGATCCACCAGCTCGGGCTTGGCCGGACGATAGTGGTTCTTGGCAATGATCGTCTGGGCTTCCTTGGAATAGAGCCAGCCGAGATAGGCTTCGGCAACCTTGCGGGTGCCCTTGGCGTCGACATTGGCGTCGACGATCGCCACCGGCGGCTCGGCCAGGATCGAGGTCGGGGGGTAGACGATCTCGAAATTGTCGGCGCCGAATTCATTGAGTGCCAGATAGGCGTCGTTTTCCCAGCCGATCAGCACGTCGCCAATGCCCTTTTGCGCGAAGGTGACGGTCGAGCCGCGGGCACCGGTGTCGAGCACCGGAGCATTGGCGTAGAGCTTGCCGACGAATTCCTTGTTCTTGGCTTCGTCGCCGCCATCATTGGCGTTGGCGTAGGCCCAGGCGGCAAGGTAGTTCCAGCGCGCGCCGCCCGACGTTTTCGGGTTTGGCGTGATCACCTGGACGCCGTCCTTGACCAGATCGCTCCAGTCATGGATGCCCTTCGGGTTGCCCTTGCGGACCAGGAAGATGATGGTCGAGGTGTAGGGCGCAGAATTGTTCTCGAACTTCTTGCGCCAGTCGGGATTGATCTTCTTCGACTTGGTGACAATGGCGTTGATGTCGCCTTCGAGCGCCAGCGTCACCACATCGGCGTCGAGGCCGTCGATAACGGCGCGGGCCTGGGCGCCGGAGCCGCCATGCGATTGCTGGATGGTGACCGTCTCGCCGGTCTCGGCCTTCCAGTGCGCGACGAAGGCCTCGTCATAGGCCTTGTAGAGTTCGCGTGTCGGATCGTAGGACACGTTGAGAATGGTGGTATCGGCAAACGCGAAACCGAGCGTGCCGAACTGGATCGATGTGGCGACCAGTGCGCCGAGCAGTTTCCTGAAATGAGGTTTGGTCATTTCCGCCTCCGTTGATGACGGCTGAACTCTATCGAATTGATAGAAATTAGATGCATTCAACGTTGCCTTTTTTGGTCCTTCGAAGCAATTTTTCGCCGATATTGCGCGCTGAGAGGAAACATTTTCCTCATATTAGCCTGGGCCGACTCCAGGCCGGTCCGGCGCTATTTAGAAGCGGGCCGCGCTGAGGCAAGGTCGCCCCGGCGGAGATTCGTCGAGGCAGCTGGGTGGTTTCAATTCGCAGTGACGGGGAAGTCGAAGCGCTCCTTTGGAAACGGCTCGTTTGCCAGCGTGTAGTGCCACCACTCGCGCGCATAGTTCCTGAAGCCGCCGGCGCGCATGGCATCGAGCAGTCTTTTGCGGTTTGCCGCCGCATCGGCCGCGAGCGGGCGGTGGGCGGTTTCACTCGCCGGATCGAAACAGTCGAAGCTGGTGCCGAAATCCAGTGTGCCGGCACCCGTAGCACCGCAGGCAGCGGATGATGTGCTTTTGCCATCGCTGCGGGCAATGGCGACATCGACGGTCGAGCCGCGTGAATGGGTGGATAGTTCGCCGATATAGCCCTTGGCGATGAGGTCACCGCGCTTGACCTTGGGATACCATTGCGGGTCGGACGGGCCACCTTCTCTTGTCCAATTGCCCATGTCGGCGACGGCGCGGGCCGGGCGGTAGCAGTCGAAGACGACCAGCGTCAGGCCATCGGTGGCGAGCGCTTTCTGCACGCCAGACAGCGCTTGCGCCGCCTGCCTTGTGAGGATGCAGACCGGCGCGCCATAGCCGTCGGCCTTGCGATGCAGAAAATTTTCCAGGCCGGCGTAGCGGATGTCCTGGCGGATTGTGGGATCGACATCGGCAAGGCGGACAAAGCCGGCGGGCAGGGGATCGGCGGAGACGGGGAGAGCGAAGACGAAAGGCATGAGGACGCAAAGTCCAATGCTTTGAATCGCCTGGCGCCATCTATTCAACGAACACCTTCACGCTGGCCGCGCGGCCCACGGCATCGATGACGGTGAGCGTCGAATAGCCGGCGCCGTCGGGCAGCCAGGTCGCGGTGCGGCGGCGGTCGATGCCGACGAGCGGCTTGCCGTTGGCAAGCCAGCGGAACGGCGCGCGGCCGCCTTGCAGTTTCAGCACCAGTGGCGAGGCCTCGGCGGAGTTGGTGGCGAGATCGACGCGGGCGCCGTTGGGTGGGAAGATGATGGTCGGCGCCGGCTCGGTCGGGCCTGCCTGCACCAGCCCGTCGGCACCGGCGCCGAAACGGGCCAGTGTCACCGGCAGATCTTCGCGTTTGGCCTTGACGACGCCGGCCGGCTGGCTGGGCAGCGGCACGGCGGCGAGGCCTGAGCGGACGAAGCCTTCGAACAGGATGGGGGCGGCCGAGACATAGCCGGAGAGGCCGGGCACAGCACCCGCATCGGCGCGGCCGACCCAGACGCCCAGCACGTAGCGGCCGTCGAAGCCGACCGACCAGGCATCGCGATAGCCGTAGGATGTGCCGGTCTTGTAGGCGATGCCGCGCTGTAAGGCGCCCTCGGGCGGTTTTACGCCCGACAATATGTCGGTGATCTGCCAGTTCGCCTGGGCGTCGAGAATGGTGGCGGTGGTGCGTTCGGCATTGGCCAGCTCGGTGCCGTCATGCAGCGTGTTCGCCTTGCCGCCATTGGCGAGCCCGGTATAGAGCTGGACGAGATCGCGCAGCGTCACGCCGACGCCGCCGAGGCCGATGGCGAGGCCCGGCGCCTCGTTGATCGGCAGCACCGGACTGACGCCGGCCTGGCGGAAGCGCGCCATCAGCCGTGCCGGACCGACCGAGTCGAGCACACGGATCGCCGGCACGTTGAGCGACAGCTGCAGCGCTTGGCGGATCGAGACATCGCCCTGGTAGCCCATGTCGAAATTCTTCGGCCGATAGCCGCCGAAATCGACCGGACTGTCTTCGATCAGCATTTCCTGCGCCACCAGCCCCTGCTCGAAGGCGAGGCCATAGATGAACGGCTTCAGCGTCGAGCCGGGCGAACGCACGATCTTGGTCATGTCGATCCAGCCCGAACGGCTGGCATCGAAGAAATCGGCCGAGCCCACTTCGCCCAGAATGTCGCCGGTGCGGGCATCGGCCATCACCATGGCGACCGAGAGACGAGGGCCGAGCTTGATGGCGGCATCGCGCGCCACCTGTTCCAGCCCTTGCTGGACGCTTTTGCGAATCGTCAGCTGCAGCGGCTTGCCGGGCACGGCCCTGGGCAGCATGGCATAGGCGGCATGTGGCGCCAGCGCTGGCAGTTTGCGGCGCAGGCCGGAGACATCGTCAAGTGCTGCACGCGCTGCCTCGCGCTCGCCGAGCAGGCCTGATGAAACCATGCGGGTCAGCACGCGGTCGCGGGCGGCATGCGCGATATCGAGATTGCGGTCGGGCCGGCGCTTTTCCGGCAATTGCGGGAGTGCTACCAGCAGCGCTGCTTCCGAGACGGTCAGCCGCTTCGGCTCCTTGCCGAAATAGGCCAGCGAGGCTGCGCGAACGCCTTCGAGATTGCCGCCATAGGGAGCTAGCGTGAGGTAGCGTTCGAGGATCTCTTGCTTGGACAGCCGTCGCTCGATCTGGATGGCGCGCAGCATCTGCTTGAGCTTGGAGCCGAGGCTGCGGCTTTCGCGTGGCTCGATCAGCCGGGCGAGTTGCATCGACAGCGTCGAGCCGCCGGAGACGATGTGGCCGTTGGTGACAAGCTGGCCGGCGGCGCGCGCCAGCGCCAGCACGTCGACGCCGTCATGGTCCCAGAAGCGCTTGTCTTCATAGGTGACCAGCATGTCGACGAACTGCTTGTCGACCTGGTCGAGATGTGTGTCGAGCCGCCAATAGCCGTCCGGCGTGGCGAAGGCGCGCAACAGCTGGCCGTCGCGGTCCTGGACTTCGGTGGAGACGGTGAGCTTTTCGGGCAGCGGTGGGGGGTAGGCGCGGTCGAGCTGCCAAAGGGTGACGGCTGCAACCGAAAGAATTCCGGCGCAGGTGGCTGCGGTTATTGCGGTGCGGCGAAGGAATTTTCTAGAAAGCATGGCGCCGCCCCTCATTGCCCTGCCGGGCATTTCTCCCCGTATAGAGACGGGGAGAAAGGGACCTGCGCAGAGGTTTTCGCCAATTTCCAACGTTGCAGAAGAGGTGCCGACGATCGCGGCAGCGCCCTTCTCCCCGTCACTATACGGGGAGAAGGTGCCGGCAGGCGGATGAGGGGCAGCGCCATCGTACGTCTACCAAGGCGCCTTACGGCGCCTTGATCTCCATCATGCCGGTGGCGGTGCGGGCCGAATATTGCGGCCGGTACATGTCCTCCACCGTGGCTGCCGGGTGGGCATAGGTGCCCGGCGTCACCGCGCGCACGACATAGGCCAGCATGATGTTGCGGTCGCCGTCGCCGTCATTGGGGTTGAATGCCGCGACGAAACGGTCGTCACGGAATTCGAGATGGGCGGCGTCGGTCTGCGCCAGCCAGGTGAAGTTCGACAATTGGGCGCTGGAGACCAGGCCCGGATTGTCGATTTCGAAGCCGGCCGGCAACAAATCGGTGATCAGCAGGCGCGAAGGCCAGCGGTTCTGCTCGTAGATCTTGAGCACGACCACATAGCGTTCGTTCTGCGTTGCCTCGGTGACGTTGGCCTCGGTGCCATCGAGCTTGTAGTAGGTGCGGTCGATTGTGAAGCCGTCACCGCCCGCCGGCAAGGGCTCAACCGGCGAGGCGACCGTGGTGACGACCGCCTGCAACGGCGTCGAGCCGGTGTTGGCGATGGTCAGCGGGCTGTCGGCGATATCGCTGCCGCTGACTTGCATGGAATAACCGCCAGCATGCGGCGCGCCGTTGACCGACAGCTTGATCGAGTCGTTGCCCGACTTCAGCGCACGAGCCGCCAGAAGCATCCAGGACTCGTCCTGGGTGCTGGTCCAGCGGGCATCGGCGCGTTCCCTTGCCACCAGCTTGATCAGCTCCGGCACGATGGTCGGCACCGGCTTCGATTCGGCGGCGAGCGCCAGGATCGCGGCACCGTCACGCAGCCGCGAGCCATAGTCGGACCGGTAGTAGTCATAGTCGGTGGTCGACTTGGCCAGCTGCAGCGCCGTCTGGAAGGTCGCTTCCGAACGTTGCGCGTCGCCGTAGAGCGCCAGGCTCGCCGCCAGCTGGGCGACGGCCATCGGGCTCGAGAAGGCTTCGAGCTTGGTGTCGGCGTAGTAGCGCAGATCGCCGACCGAGGCCTTCTTGTTGCGGGCCAGGACGTAGAGCGCGTAGGCGATCTCGCTGCCGCGGTCCTGGACGTCCTGGTCATAGCCGACCGAGTTCTGCAGATTGCTCAGCGCCTGGCTCATCGCCAGAGCCGGAACGTCGTAGTTCTGCTCGCGCGCCCGGGTCAAGAAATCGGTAACATAGGAGTCGAGCCATAGATCACCGGAGCCCGGACCCCACAGGCCGAAGCTGCCGGCCGAAGCCTGGTAGCTCAGCACCTTGTAGATGGCGGCCTGGACGCGGTCGTGCAGATCGGGGTCGCTTGCCATGCCAATGGAGGACGCCAGATCGTTGACGTAGAGCAGCGGCATGGCGCGGCTGGTGGTCTGCTCGGCGCAACCATAGGGGTAGCGGTCGAGCGTCATCAGCAGCGACGGCACATCGAAGGCAGCTGCCTGCGAAACGCCGACACTGACCGAGGCGCCGTCGAGCAGGCTTGCCGCGAGCAGCTCCTTGTCGACGCGCAGCGAACCGCCATTGCTCTTGAGGTCGACGACCAGCCGGGTGGTGACCGGCAATTGCGCCGGGCGCACCGGGACGTAGAGCGTCTGTTCCACGGCGGTTCCGTCGCCATGGGCGAGCTTGATGGTGATCGAGGCGTTGCCCGCCGTCTGTGCAATCAGCGGCACGGTCAGCGTCTGGCGCTTGCCTTTGACCAGCGTCAGCTTTTCGGGCAACGGCTTGTCGCCGGTCGAGAGGTCGCCGGTCGTTGCGATCGACAGGGCATAGTCACCTTCCGGGCCGTCCGTGTCGGCGACATCGAGCCGGATGACGGCGGCATCGCCGGGCGCCAGGAAGCGCGGCAGGCCGGCGGTGATCACCACCGGATCGCGGACGATGACGTCGGTCGAGGCATGGCCGACGGCGTCCTTGGTCCAGGCGACAGCCATGACGCGCACGGTGCCGTTGAACTGCGGGATGTCGAAGTCGATCCTTGCCTTGCCGTCGGCGTCGAGCTGGACGACGCCGGAGAAGAAGGCGACCAGCTTTTCGGTCGGCGGGCTGCCTTGCGTCTGCATGGCGGCGCCGTCGCCGCCGGTCCTGAGCTTGCCGGTGGTGCCGAGCGAGCCGTCGATGAGACGGCCATAGATATCGCGGACTTCAAGCCCCAGCATGCGCTGGCCAAAATACCAGTCCTTCGGATCCGGCACCTTGTAGTTGGTGAGGTTCAAAATGCCGACATCGACGGCAGCGACCGTGACATAGGCATTGCTGCCCGGTGCAACGCCAGCCACCGAAACGGGGATCGACAGCTGCTGGCGCGGCATCGTCTTGTCCGGCGGGGTCAAGCTGACGGCGAGCTTTTTCGAGCCCGGATCGACCGTCAGCCATTTCACGCCGATGGCGCGGGCCGGCATGCGCGTTTCCTGCGCATCGCCCGGCCGGAACAGGGTTGCGGTGATGTAGGCGCCGGCGCCCCAGTCATCGCCGACGGGGATGTCGACGGTGCTGCCGCCGGCCGGCACGGTTGCCGTGACGGTCTTCAGCAGCTTGTCGGCGCCGATGGTGACCAGCAGTTCGCCGGCAAAATGCGGCGATACTTTCAGCTTGGCCACTTCGCCGGCGGCATAGCTGTCCTTGTCGAGGGCAATTTCGAGCCCATCGGGCGTTTCGGTGGAGGTCGAGGAGACATACCAGCCGGCGTCGAACTCATAGCTGGTCGCCGGGCCCTCGGGGTCGGCGGTCTCGATCTCGAGCCGGTACTGGCCCCAGTCGACCGGCATCGTTACGGTCGCCTCGGCATCGGCGTTGAGATCGACCTGGCCGTTGGCGATCGATTTGGTGAAGGTGACCGGCTCGTAGTTCCAGGAGTTGTTGCTGCGGTACCACTGGTAATTGCGTTCGACCTTGACCAGCGACCACTGCGCGCCTTTCAGCGTTTCGCGCTTGCCGTCGGGATCGACCGCGATCAGGCTGAATTTGGCGGTGCCGCCCTGCGGCACTTCATTGTCCTCGAAATCCGGACGGATGCCGATCATGTGGCCTTGCGGGCGAATGCCGATGTTGAGCGAGCGCTCGATGGCGCGGCCGCCGGTTTCGCGCATGCGCACCGTAACCTTGGCGTCGACCAGCTTGGTAGTGGCGGGCAACTGATCGACCGTGACCGGGAAGGTCGCCTTGCCGTCGTCGCCGACCACCGGAAGACCGGTGAACGGGGTGACCGAAGGCTCGGCCGACTGTTCGTCGGCGAGGCCGAACGAATAGCCGGCGAAACGGTCCCAATCGCGCGCCGTCGACAGCGTTAGTTCGCCTTCGAGCGCGAGGCCAGCAGCCGGCGCGCCATAGAGGAAGCGGCCGTCAATGTCGATGTTGGCGGTTTCGCCTTGAGCGATCTCCTGCTTGTCGGACTTCATGTCGAACTCGATGCGATCCGGCACGAAGTCTTCGACCAGGAACATCTGGCTGGAGACGGCGGCCTGCTTGGGATCGGTGTAGATCGACACCGTCCAGGTGCCGCGCATGGCGTTGGCTTCGAGCGGCAGGTCGACGGCATAGCCGCCGGCCGAGACGCCGTCGGCGACAATGCGGCGGTTTTCGACGCCGTCGGGACGGGTGAAGATGAAGGTCAGCGGCAGGTTCTCGACCGCCTTGGAGGTGCCGTCGCGGGCAAGGGCTGCGACATGCACATCCTCGCCGGCGCGGTAGATGCCGCGTTCGGTCCAGGCATAGACATCGAGCGCGCCAGGTGCGGCACGTCCGGAGACGCCGCGATCGGAAAGATCAAAGCCGGCGCGGCCCATGTCGAGGAAGACGAAGTCGTTGTCGCCCTGCTTGGCCATCAGCACGGCCGGCACCATGCCGCCATCGCCGCGGGTCAGGCCGGGGTTGAAGACAGCATGGCCTTCGGCGTCCGACGTCGCCGTGCCGAGGATTTCATTGTTCCTGGCCAGCAGCGTCAGTTCGGCGCCGGCGATCGGCTTGGCGGTGCCGAGCGAGCGGGTGAACACATTCAGTCCGTCCTGGCCGGTATAGGTCGACAGACCGATGTTGGAGACGACGAACCATTGTGTGGCAAGCGAATTGTAATCGTCGTCGCCATTCGCGTTGACCGGTTGCGCGGTCAGCACGTAGACGCCGGGCTTGCGCTGCGGCAAGGCTTCGTCGACCGGGAACGAGGTGGTGACGTCCTTGTTGAGGTCGTTGGCGATGTCGAGCTGGCCCTGCCAGACCGGCTCGCCCATCTGGTCGGAAATGCTGGAGATGTCGTAGCCGTCGAGCTGCTTCAGGAACTGGTAGCCGGACAGAAGCTGCGCCAGCGAACGATCGCCGATGCGGTAGAGCTTCATTTGCGCGGCAGTCATGTTGACGGTGACGACCGGGATGCCGCGGCGGGCGCCGGCCGGCAGCACGAAGCTGTCGCCGGTGAAGCGGGCGGATGGCGCGCGATCCTGGACATAGATCGACAGCACGACCGGGGCGGCGGTGACTTCGCCGATGGCCGCCGGCAGGCCGGCGCGGAAGGTCACTTCGTAATGCTGGCCGTGTTCCAGGCCTTCGACGCAGATCTGCTTGTCCTTGGCTTCGACGCCCTTGGGCGGCTGGTTGTCGACGGTGACGAACTGGGCGTAATCGACGCCGGTCTTGACCAGTTCCTCGGAAAACTGGGCGCAAATGCGCGGCGCGCTGGTGTCGGCGTCGACCGAGTGATCGATGACGCGGAAGCCCTTGCGGGCCTTGAGGTCCTCATATTCGGCCTTGACCGCCGGCGAACTGACCAGCGCGAGGCTCGCCTCATAGGCCTGCAGGGCCGGGCGGTAGAGATCGCGGCGGTCGAGGCCGTTGCCCAGCAGTGCCAGCACTTCGGCGCGGGTCTTGGTGGTGCGCAGCAATTTGTAGGCGTTGATGGCGGCGGAGGTGCCTTTGACGGGCAGATTATAGGATTCCGAGCTGCCGTTAGCCGGCTGTATGGCAAGCGTTTCGCGCGCCAGACCGAGCCAGAGCTGACCGTCATCAGGCAGGACCGAAACCGCGGCCTCGTATTTGTTCATGGCCTGGCTATGGTCGCCGGTCAACGCCGCCTGTTCGGCCGCGGCGCGGAGCGCTTCTAGCCCGTCGGTCGGCTTGTCATAGGCCGGATCGGTCAGCTTGTTGCGGTATTGCTGGGCTTGATCGGCCATCCAATTGGGGAAGAAGGTGAGTTCCGGCGGAGCGCCGATATCGGGGTCGCCATCGACATTGACGACCTTGCCCGCGACAGCGCCGCTGAACGGTTTCAGCTGGTTATAGTCGGATTTGAGGAAGCACCACTTGGCCTTGTTGTTGTAGGTGAAGGCGCGGCAGGCGGGGTCGCCGAGGCATGTGGTCTTGCACTGATCGAGGCTGACATTCTGGTCCGATCTGAGATCGAAACCGAAATAGTCGGAATTGTTTGAGGTTACCACCCGGCGGGCTTCGGCCGCTTGCGCGACAGTCCCCCAAGCGAAAAAGAGAAGGATCAGGATAGACAGACCACGAGCCGCGCGCATTGCCATAACACCCTCCAGACACTGCTTACGTCCAAGGCATGTTCAAGCTTCAGTCGGGCTTGTCAACACGAGGACGCGGCAGGTGCCGCCTGCCAACGGTTTCCTTTCCGGTCAATGACCGGTAGTAGCTCAACAGGACAGGGGATCACGCTTTCTTGCGAAAACGCAAAAGGTGTGAATTCCAAGCCCTGCCTATTTCAGACAATTGGATTGTGGCCCCTTTACGAGCACTTCAGAACTTCATTCCAATTTTAGTTTTGTAACCTAGGTTGTCTTAATGCCGGCGTATGAAGCGCAGATGTCGAAGGGACGCACGCCACGGCGTGCGCTTTCGCGCGCGCTGCTTTTCGCGTTGGCATGCTCGACCGTGCTCGCTGCCGAATCAGGCTCGGCGGCCGCCTTCGAGATCTTCGGCATCAAATTGTGGGGCTCGTCTGATAACGAGGACGCCGATATCGTCGACCCGCTGCGCTATTCCGTCAGCATCGAGGCGCCAGATGCCGACAAGGACCTGGTCAAGAAGCTCGAAAACGCCTCGACGCTGAAAGCCGACGAGGAACGCCCGGTTTCCGGCTCGCTCGGCCTTTTGGCCAAGGCGCGCAGCGACCGCGAGCAGCTGGTCGCCGCCCTCTATTCAGACGCCCGCTATGAAGGCGTCGTGACCATCACCATCCAGGGCAAGGCGCTCGACGATTTGCCGCCGGATGCCGAATTTACGGGTCCGCAGCCGATACCGGTGGTGATCAGCATCGCCAGCGGGCCTAAATTCACGCTCGGCAATATCCGGCTGGAAGGCGATGCCGCCGGGCTGGCGAGCGCCGATTTCGGCCTGATTGCCGGCGGCGATGCCGGTTCGGGCGCCGTGCTCAAGGCCGAGGCGCTGATCGTGCGGGCCCTGAAGCAGGAGGGCCGGCCGCTGGCCCGGATCACCAATCGGCAGATCGTTGCCGAGCACAACACCTCGACGCTCGACGTGACGCTGACGGTGGCAGCCGGACCGGTAGCCGGCTATGGCGACACCACCGTCGAGGGCACCGAGAAGGTCGATCGCGAGTTCACCGAATACATGACCGGCCTGAAACGCGGCCGGCAATATTCGCCTGACGAGATCGACGATGCCCGCGACCGTTTGCTTGGGCTCGAAGTGTTCAACAGCGTCACGCTGAAGGAATCCGACAGTCTCGATGCCGACGGCAATATCCCGATCGGCGTCCAGGTCAGTGAGCGCAAGCCGCGCTATTTCGGCGTCGGCGGCACCGTCTCCAACACTGAAGGGCTCGGCCTCGAAGGCTATTGGGGCCATCGCAACCTTTTCGGCCGGGCCGAAAAGCTGCGCATCGACGGCAAGATCAGCGGCATCGGCAGCAATGATCTGAGCGAGCTCAACTACAATGCCGGCATCATGTTCGAGAAGCCGGGCGTGGTCGGGCCGGCCTCGAAATTCATCGCCAGCGTCAAGACCGTGCTCGAACATCCCGACGCCTATGACCATTTTTCGATCAAGGGCAGCACCGGCCTGTCCTATGACATCGACAAGAAGCAGACGGTTTCGGCCGAAATCGCGCTCGACTATTCCAGGGTCACCGACACCTTCGGCAAGCACAAATACCTGATTGCAAGCATCCCGTTGCAATATGTCTATGATAACAGGGACAACCGCCTCAACCCGACCAGCGGCTTCAGGGTGCTGGCCTATGCCGAGCCGAGCTACGACATTATGAGCGGCGCTGCCTTCCTCAAGCTGAAGGGCGAGGGGTCGGCCTATCAGTCGCTCGATACGGCTTCGAAATTCGTGCTCGCCGAACGTGTTGCGCTGGGTTCGATTGTCGGCACCAGTCTCGAACACGTTCCGGCCGACCGGCGCTTCTATTCCGGCGGCGGCGGTTCGGTGCGCGGCTATTCCTATCAGGGCATCGGTCCGAGGGACATCGACAATCAACCGATCGGCGGGTTGTCCTTCTTCGAGACATCGGTCGAGATGCGCATCGCGCTCACCGACACGATCGGCATCGTGCCGTTCGTCGATGCCGGCACCGTCTCGACCAAATCGACGCCCGACTTTTCCGACGTCAAGGTCGGCGCCGGCGTCGGCCTGCGCTACATTACGCCGTTCGGGCCGCTGCGCATCGACGCCGCCCTGCCGCTCAACCGCGACCGTGGTGACCCGCGTTTCGGCATCTATGCCGGCATCGGACAGGCGTTCTGACGATGAAGATTTTGAGACGCATCCTTCGCCTCTTTTTCTACACGCTGCTGATCGTACTGGCGGCGGCCGTCGGCGCGGTTGTCGTGCTGACCAAGACCGAGCGTGGCCGCGAAAACCTTGCCGGCATCATCTCGAACATTGCCTCATCAGGGGACAGCAAGGTCACCGTCAGCGGCATTGACGGCATCTGGTCGGGCGCGCTGACGGTGGACCACGTCGTGCTGGAAGACCGCGAGGGCGCATGGCTGGTGGCGCGCAAGGTGGCCGTCGACTGGTCGCCGCTGGCGCTGCTGTCGAAGAATTTCAGCGCCGACCGTATCGCTGCCGAGCGCATCGAACTGGCGCGGCTGCCGGTGGCCAGCACCGAGCCTGCCAAGAGCGGGTCGACCGGCCTGCCGGTTTCGCTCGATATCAGGCAGATCGATCTGCCGGAGATCGCGCTTGGCCAGCAACTTGCCGGCAGCGGTATTGCCGAACTTGCGGCCAAGGGATCGGCCAAAGTCGATGCATCGCCGCTTGCGGTTGAGACGGTGCTCAATGTCACCCGCCATGACGGCAAGCAAGGCAATGTCGACGCCAACATCCACTTCGCGCCCGCCGACAACAAGCTCGACCTCGATCTCAAGGCATCCGAACCGGCCGGCGGTATCATTGCCAATCTGCTCAAGCTGCCCGGCGCGCCGCCGGTCAACATCGTTGTCTCCGGCACCGGGCCGCTGGCCAACTGGAGCGGCGTCGGCACTTTCATGGTCGACGGCCAGATCGTCACCCAGCTTACCGGCCGTCATCAGCTCACCGACAAGGGCAACCGGATCGAGGCCAAGGGCGACGGTTCGTTCGAAGGTTTTCTGCCGGAACAGTTCAGATCGCTGTTTGCCGGCAAGACCAGTTTCGACCTCGCCGGCACCGCGACCGCGGCCGGCGGCGTCGACATCGAGCGCGCCACGATCGAGAGCGGCGCTGTCCACGGCACCGCCTCAGGCATGGTCGACCCGAAGGGCGCCAGCGACCTTTCGGTCGAACTCGCTTCCAAGGGCGAGCCTGTCACGGTCAATGTCGGCACCCCGGCGCAACCGATCATGGTGGCCATAAACAATGTCACGGCGCGCGCGTTGGGCGACGGCAAGACGCCGATGATCGACGCCGGCGCTTCACTCGTCTCGGTGGTGGCGGGCGGCTCCCAGGTGAACAATCTGGATGCGCAGATCCATTCCGATGGCTTCGACATCGAGAACCGCAGCGGCCCGGTCAGCGTGTCGCTGACGGCGGCCGGGCTGAAGACCGACGTGGCGACGCTGGCGCCGCTAATCACCGGCAAGCTGACGGCCTCTCTGGCCGGCACAATCAGCAAGGATGAAATCTCGCTCGATGAAGGCACGCTGCGTAGCGATGCGCTCAATGCCGGGCTGACGGCCAAGGTGACGCTGGCCGACCTCGCCATGACGCTGAAGATGAATGCCGATGCGGTATCGACGGCGCTGCCGCCGCAGATCAGCTCACTGCTCGGCGAACGGGTCAAGTTCTCGGCGACCGCCACCCGCGATCCGCAGGGGTCTTTCGCCGCCAATTCGATCGAACTCACCTCCGGCTCGCTCAGCGCCAGCGGTACCGCCAGCGCGCAAGGCAGCGACATCCAGGCCGACATCAAGGGCAAGCTCGGCGATGTCTCAGTGCTGTCGCCGCTGGTTGGCGTCCCGGTCGCCGGCGGTGTCGATTTCGCGCTGGCGGCAAGCGGTGCGCGCAACGCACCGGATTTTTCGGTTTCGGCCGAAAGCGCCAGCTTGACGGCGTCGGGGCGGACGGTCAAGGACATCAAGCTGACCGCCTCGGGCAAGGCGGACATCGCAAGCCCGGCCGCCAATGTCTCGCTGACCGGCTCGGTCGACGAGCAACCGCTCGCCATCAAAGCAGCGCTGGTGACCAGCGAAGGCAAACGCTCCATCAACGGGCTCAGTGTGGCGCTGGGCGACAACAAGGTGTCGGGCGACCTCGCGCTGGACGAGCATTTCCTGCCGCTGGGCACGCTGACCATCGCCGCGCCCGACATCGCGCCGCTGGCGTCCCTGGCCGGGCAGATTGCGGCCGGCGACATCGGTGGCACCGTGGTCTTCGCCAAGGACGGCGAGGCGCCTACCGTCACCATCAATGCGGCCAGCGTGTCGGTTGCGCGCGGTGATGTGGCGGCCAAGGCGATCACCGTTAGCGCGCTGATTGCCAACTATCTCGACAGCCCGGCGATCTCCGGTACGATCAAGGCCGACAGCGTGACGTCGGGAACGACCGTCGTCAGCGGCATCGGCGTCGAGCTGAAGCGCGACGGCGACTGGACCAATTTTACCGGTGGCGCGACCATCGCTGGCATCCCGGCGACAGCGGCGGGGCGGGCGAAGATCGCCGGCGGCACGACAAGCGTCGAGATCGCATCCGGCGAGGCGACCGTGCGCGGCATCAAGGCGGCGATCGCCGAGCCGTCCAGCCTAACGATTGCCGACGGCGTCACCAGCATTCAAAGGCTGGTGGTCGATCTCGGCGGTGGCTCGGTGACGCTCTCCGGCACGGCAGGCCAGACGCTCGATCTGGCGGCGACCTTCTTTGCGCTGCCGGCTACACTTGCCAATGATTTTTCGCCAGGCCTCGATGCCACGGGCACGCTGGACGGCACGGCGCAAATCACCGGGGCGTCGGCCGATCCGGACATCCGCTTCAATGCAAAACTGGCTGGCGCCGAGACCAGCCAGACCCGCCAGGCCGGGCTAGGGCCGCTCAATCTCGATGCGGCCGGCAGTTATTCCACGGCAGGTGGCGTCGTACTGGATCAGGCAACGCTGTCGGGCGAGAAAATCTCCGGCAAGGCGGCCGGGACCATCAACCCGAACGGCGCCAGCGATTTTGCGCTCGACCTGACTTCGTCCGGTCCGAGCCTGCCGCTGACGCTCGGCAGCGCGGAAAGCCCGATCAAGCTCGAATTGCAGGCGCTCTCGGTGAAGGCTGCGGGGCACGCTGCGCAAGCAAAGCTCGACATATCGGCGGTGTTGCCGTCGGTGGCGACGAATTTCACCAAGGTTGAAGGCATCGCGCTGGCGCTGCATTCCGATGCGTTCGATGTGAAAAGCCGAACCGGTCCGATCTCGGGGACGGTGACGGCGGAAAAGATCGGTCTGGACAATCCAACCATCGCACCGCTGATTGCCGGCAAGATCACCGCCAAGGTTGCCGGCAGCCTGGCGGCGGATGCCATCACCATCGACAGCGGTTCAGTGCAGGGCGCAGCGCTGGAAAGCGCCTTCAATGGCCGCGTCTCGCTGGCCGACGGCGCCATCGACCTCAACCTCAAGGCTGACGCCCTGTCGGCGGCATTGCCGGCAGCGGCGCGCGGCGTGCTGGCCGAGCGGACGCAGTTCAGCGCTACACTCAAGCGTGATACGCAAGGCAATGTCAGCGCCAGTCCGGTCAAGCTGGTATCGGGCGCGCTGACCGCCGACGGCCAGGCCAGCCTCGCCGACAACAAGCTCAGCGCCGACATCAAGGGCGCTCTATCGGACATCTCGCTGCTGTCGAAGGATGCCAAGGGCGCGGTTGGCTTTGCGCTCAACGCGCAAGGGCCTGTCATGGCGCCGGACCTGTCGCTGACGGTTAACAGCGACCGGCTGCTGGTTGCGGAGCGTGAAATCACCGGGCTGAAGTTGACCGCCACCGGCAAGGCCGATGCCGCCAATCCGGCGGCTAATGTGCAACTGACCGGCAATGTCGCCGGACAAGCGCTGCAAGGCAGCGCGGTGCTGGCGACAGCCGACGGCAAGAGCGCCATCAACGGCCTGCTGCTGTCGCTCGGCAAGAACAGGATTTCCGGCGACCTAGCGCTCGACGAGGCTTTCGTGCCGGTCGGCACCATCGCGCTCGACCTGCCCGATATCGGGCCGCTGGCAGCGCTAGCGCTGGAAAAGGCCGAAGGCGACGTGCGCGGCACTATAGCCTTCACCAAGAGCAACGACGGCGCCAACGTCGCCGTCAAGGCGTCGACGGCGTCGATCACGCGCGGCGACCTGCAGGCGAAGACCGTGTCGATCGATGCGCTGGTCGCCAACTATCTTGCCGCGCCGGTCATTTCCGGCAAAATCCGCGCCGACAGCGTCATCTCGGGAGGCACCGCCATCAGTGGTATCGATGTCGACCTCAAGCGCGACGGCGACTGGACCGGCTTTTCCGGCGGCGCTACCGTCAAAGGTATCCCGGCGAAAGCCGCGGGCCGGGTGAAGGTCGCTGGCGGCATCACAACCATCGAACTCGCTTCGGGGCAGGCCACGGTGCAGGGCATCAAGGCCGCCATCGCGCAGACCTCGACCGTCAGCATCGCCAATGGCACGACGACATTGGACAGGCTGGTGCTCAATCTCGGCGGCGGCACGGCGACGGTGACCGGCAAGGTCGGGCAGGCACTCGACATCAATGCAGCACTGGCCAAGGTGCCGGCATCGCTGGCCAACAGTTTTTCGCCGGGCCTCGATGCCGCCGGGTCGATCTCCGGGACCGTGAAGGTGACGGGCGCGCCGGCCAATCCGGCCGTTGCCTTCGACATCAACGCCGGCGGGGTGCAGACGTCGCAGACGCGCAGTGCCGGCCTTGACGGCATGAACATCTCTTCGTCGGGCACCTTCGCCGGCAAGAAACTCACCTTCAACGCCGACATCAGCGATGGCGCCGGGCTCGGCCTCAAGGGCGGTGGCACCGTCACCACAGTGGGCACGCCGGCGCTGGTGCTCGACTTCAACGGCAAGGTGCCGTTTTCCTTCCTTGCCGCCAAGCTTGCCGCGCAAGGCCTGTCGCTGAGCGGCACGGCCAACGTCAATGTCCAGGTGCGCGGCCCGGCGACGTCGCCCGTAATCGGCGGCACGGTCAGCACGTTCGGCGCCCGCCTGGTCGACGCGCGCTCGGGCCTTGCCGTCAACGACATCGCCGCCGACGTTTCGATCGGTAATGGTGTGGCCCGGATCAATCGCCTGACCGGCACGCTGTCGACGCGCGGCAGCCTGTCGGCCAGTGGCACGGTCGGCATCAATCCGGCGCAAGGTTTCCCGGCAGATCTGTCGATCAAGCTGGTCGACGGCCGCTACACCGACGGCAGGGTGGTGACCGCCAATCTCGGTGGCGATCTGACGATCAAGGGGCCGCTCACCTCGGCGCCGGTGATTTCGGGCACCGTCAATCTCGCCAAGACCGTCATCACCGTTCCGGAGAAACTGCCGGGCTCGCTGACGGCACTCGGTGTCAAGCACAAGAACGCGCCCGCCAGCGTGCGGGCGCAGGACAAGGCCTTGCGCCCGGCCACTGCCAGCGGCGGGGGCGCCAGCGGGCTTGTCCTCGACGTCACCGTCAACGCGCCGAACCAGATCTTCATCCAGGGCAGGGGCGTCGACGCCGAGCTTGGCGGTTCGCTGAGGCTGACAGGCCCGGCGGCGTCGCCGCAAGCCGTCGGCACCTTCACTCTGCAGCGCGGGCGGCTGTCGATCCTCGGCAAGCGGCTGACTTTCACCGAAGGCACGGTCGGCTTTTCCGGCTCACTGGTGCCCTACCTCAATCTGACCGCGACATCGACGACGACCAGCGCCACCGTCACCATCGTGGTGTCGGGCGAGGCGACCAATCCGAAATTCACCTTCTCCTCGGTGCCGGCACTGCCCGAGGATGAGGTGCTGGCGCAATTGATTTTCGGCCGCTCGATGTCGAACCTGTCGCCGCTGCAGATCGCCCAGCTGGCCGAGGCGGCCGGGCAACTGGCCGGCGTCGGCGGCTCGACCTCGCTGCTCGAAAACCTGCGCAGCGCAATCGGTGTCGACGATCTGGACGTGACCACCGACGATCAGGGCGGCACCGCCGTCTCGGCTGGCAAATACCTCAACGACCGCACCTATGTGACGATCCAGAAGGGCGACAAGCCGGGATCGGGCAAGGCGACGATCGATCTGAACGTCGGGCGCGGCGTCAAGCTGCGCGGCGAGGCCAATGATGGCGGCGAGGCCAAGGGCGGCATTTTCTACGAAAAGGAATATTGATCCTTCGGCCGGACTTTGGCCTCACCGCTGGCATTGGCCAAGCTTGGGTAACTGTCTCAGTTTAATCGACGAAACGAGATTCCTGAGGAATCCGTTGGGCAGTAGCAAATTTGCGCCAAGACTGTCGTTATCGCGCGAACCGCTCCCCTTTCAAAGTTGCACATTCGCTAACATGTTCTCAATCCATGCCGTCTTTGACATCACGGCCCGGATGCGGAATGTTAAAAGGCGGAAAGCCAACAATGGGAGTTAAGTCATGACAATTTACAAGAGTAATGGCGATCGCGTTCCCGACCACATCCTGGCCATGGCCGAAGAAGCCAAGGCGGGTAAGGTCGATCGCCGCGAGTTCCTCGCTCTGGCCAGCGTCTTCGGCGCGTCCACGGCGATGGCCTATGGCATGCTCGGACTGGTAGATCCGACGCCGGCCAAGGCCGAAGAAGTGCAGGGCAAGAAAGGCGGCATCCTCAAGGTCGCCCAGTGGATCAAGGATCCCAAGGATCCGCGCAAGTCCGACTGGTCGGAAATCGCCAATGCCGAGCGCCAGGCGCTCGAGCCGCTGGTCAAGTACACCACCGAATACACGTTCCGTCCCTATCTGCTGGAGAGCTGGGACGTCAACGACGATGCCACCGAATACACGCTGCATGTGCGCAAGGGCGTGACCTGGAACAACGGCGATGCCTTTACCGCCGATGACGTGATCTTCAACATTCGTCGTTGGGCCGACAAGAAGGCCGAAGGCAATTCCATGCCCGGCCGTCTCGGCACGCTGGTCAAGGACGACAAGCTTGACGAAAGCGCAGTGACGAAGGTCGACGACATGACCGTCAAGCTGAAGCTGGCCAAGCCCGACATCGCGCTGATTCCGAACATGTGCGACTATCCCGGCCTGATCGTCCACAAGAGCTTCGACGAAAAGGGCGGCGACTTCAAAGCCTGCCCGATCGGCACCGGCCCATTCGAGCTGGTGTCCTACGATGTCGGCCAGAAGGTGGTCTACAAGCGCCGTGAAGACAACAAGTGGTGGGACGGCGAGGTCTTCCTCGACGGCATCGAATTCATCGACTACGGCACCGATCCGGCGGCCATGGTCAGCGCCTTCGAGGCCGGCGAAGTCCACACCAATTTTGAGACGTCGGCGGACTATGTGTCGATCCTCGACGGACTGGACCTGGTGAAGTCCGAAGTGGTGACCGCGGCCACCATCGTGTGCCGCACCAACGTCAACAACAAGCCTTATGACAACCAGAAGGTCCGTCAGGCGTTGCAGCTCGGTGTCGACAACGCCGTTGTCCTGCAGCTCGGCTACGGCAATGCCGGCACGGTCGCCGAAAACCACCATGTCTGCGCGATCCATCCGGAGTACTTCGAACTGCCGAAGATCAAGCGGGACCCTGCCAAGGCCAAGGCCTTGATGGCGGAAGCCGGCCAGGCCGATTTCGAGCATGAGCTGATCACCGTTGACGAGGACTGGCACAAGAACACGGGTGACGCCATCGCCGCCCAGCTTCGCGACGCCGGCATCAAGGTGAAGCGCACAGTGCTGCCGGGCTCGACGTTCTGGAACGACTGGACCAAGTACCCGCTGTCCATGACCAACTGGAACATGCGGCCCCTCGGCGTCCAGGTGCTGGCCATCGCCTACCGTACCGGCGAAGCATGGAACGAGTGCGCCTATTCCAATCCGGATTGGGATGCCAAGCTCAACGCCGCGCTTTCGGTCGCTGACGCCACCAAGCGCAAGGAAATGATGAAGGATATCGAGCAGATCCTGCAGGATTCCGGCATCATCATCCAGCCCTACTGGCGCAAGCTCTACAGTCACTCGGTCAAGGCGGTGCAGAACTACAAGATGCACCCGACCTACGAGCGCGACTACGGCAAGATTTGGCTCGACGAGGCCTGATCGGACCGATCGGGAGGGGGCGGTTCGCCTCCTCCCCATCACTCCTCGCATGGGTCCAGGACCTGAAGCCGGCGCAGCAAAAAGTTGCGGACTCTTCAGCAAGGACCATGCAATAAAACAGGGTTGATCGCATTCGAGGGCCGGTTTGAGGGCCAACTCTGCCGGCAACGGCAAAGCTGGTTTTCCAAGCTGGCTCCAACCCCAACCAGACCGGCAGGGGACCGCCATGCTTTCTTTCGTAATCAGGCGCCTGGGCACCATGGCATTGACGATGCTGTGCCTGACGATGATCGTCTTCTTCCTGATCAATCTCGAGCCGAATTTGAAGAAGCTGGCGATCAGTCAGACCGAAATGCACACTTCGGCCGAGCAGCTCGAAAGCTGGCTTGTCGAGCACGGCTACCGGCAGAACTTCTTCGCGCGCTACGGCCAATGGCTGGGCATCCTGCCCAAGCAGCCGGTGACCGATCCGGCGACCGGCAAGCCGGCGCAGCGTTTTTCCTTCTGCAATGACCCGCTGGAGCCGAAATTCTCCGGCATCCTGGAGGGCGATTTCGGCTGCTCGACCAAGTTCAAGACCAATGTTGCGTCAAAGCTTTTCCCGGCCCTCGGCGCCACCGGCATACTGATGCTCTGCGTGCTGGCGGTGATGGTACCGATTTCGCTTTTGATCGGCATTTTGGCCGGCATGCGCGAGGGCTCGCGAACGGACCGGACGCTGTCCGTCGCCTCGATCGCCTCGACGGCGACGCCCGAATATGTGTCGGGCGTCATCTTCACCGTCATCTTCGCCTCCTGGCTCGGCTGGCTGAACGGGTCGGCCGCCTCGGCCAGCCAAGGCATCACCTTCTACAATTTCACCCTGCCGGTGATGACGCTGGCGATCTACGGCATCGGCTATATCGCCCGCATGACGCGCGCCTCGATGGTCGAGGTGATGACGCAGCAATATATCCGCACCGCTCGCCTGAAAGGCCTCTCCTTCGGCAGCGTGGTGGTCAAGCACGCGCTGCGCAATGCGCTGATTGCGCCCTTCACCGTCATCATGCTGCAATTCCCCTGGCTGCTCACCGGCGTCGTCATCGTCGAGGTGATGTTCCGCTATCAGGGCTTTGGCTACACGCTCGTCGAGGCTGCCGGCAACAATGACATCGACCTTTTGCTCGGCTGCTCGCTGGTCTCGGTGTTCATCGTGCTGATCACGCAGCTCATCTCGGATGTCGGCTACGCGTTCCTCAATCCGCGTATCAGAGTTCAATAGGGGTCTGGGCAGATGCAGGTCGAATATATCGGCGCCTTCAACATCGTGCTCGGCGTGATTGCGCGCTTCTGGCCGGTCTGGCTGGGGCTGGCCCTGGTGATGGGGGCGAGCTTCACCTACAAGAAAAGGCTCGGCCTTTACGGCCAGCTGTTCGACAGCGGCGTCGGCATTGTCGGTGTCGGCATCTGCCTGTTCTGGCTGTTCACCGCGATCTTCGCGGCGACCGTCGCGCCCTTCGATCCGCTTTCCCAGGTGCCGATCATGAAGGACGCGCTGCCGGGCGGGATCGAGCCGGTATCCAAGCTCATCTACTATTTCGGCGGCGACAAGCTCGCCCGCGATGTCTTCTCGCGCATGGTCTATGGCAGCCAGATCGTGCTGATCATCGCACCGGCGGCGACCGGGTTCGCGCTGATGGTCGGCATCACGCTCGGCCTGCCCGCCGGCTATTACGGCGGCAGGATCGACACCGTGCTGTCGTTCCTGGCCAATCTGGTGCTGGCTTTCCCGGTGATCCTCCTGTTCTACCTGCTGGTGACGCCGGGCATCATGGACACGCCAATCCCCTACGCCATGGCCGGGCTGTTCTTCCTGTTCCCGATCATCTTCTTTTCCGTGCTGTTCTGGACCCGCTACAAGAACCGGCCGGATCGACTTTACATTCTCATGGGACTGACCCTGGTCATCGGCGGCTGGGTCTATGCCGGTCTGGTGTTCGATGCCGATCCGTTCAAGGTCATCCACATCGATCCCAACCAGCTCAACATCTTCGTGGCGGTAGTGTTCGCCTCCAGCCCCGGCGTGTTCCGCATCGTGCGCGGCCTGGTGATGGACATCAAGACGCGCGACTATGTGGCGGCAGCGCAGACGCGCGGTGAATCGCCCTGGTATATCATGCTGTGGGAAATCCTGCCCAATGCGCGCGGACCGCTGATCGTCGATGCCTGCCTGCGCATCGGCTACACCACGATCCTGCTCGGCACGCTGGGGTACTTCGGCCTTGGCCTGGCGCCGGAGAGCCCAGACTGGGGCACCGCGATCAAGGACGCCAGCCGCCTGCTGCGCTCCTTCATCCACCCGGCGTTGCCGCCGACGATCGCGCTGATGTCGTTCGTGCTGGGGCTGAACCTGCTCGCCGACTCGCTGCGCGAACAATCGATGAAAGACTGATCTGCGGGTTCGGCCCGACGCATGAAAATAGGATTGGAGCGACCCATGAATGAGGCAGTTCGAAATCCCGGAGAACCGATCATCGAGATCGAGAACCTGTCGATCTCCTTCTTCACCCGCAAGGGCGAGATCCCTGCCGTCATGGATTTCTCCTGCACGGTGATGCCCGGCGAAGCGATGGGCATCGTCGGCGAATCCGGCTGCGGCAAGTCGACGGTGTCGCTCGGTATCATGCGCGACCTCTCCAACATCGGTAAGATCGTCGGCGGCAAGATCAAGTTCCAGGGCAAGGACATGGGCGAGCTCTCCGACGAGGAGTTGCGCGCCATCCGCGGCAACAAGATCGCCATGATCTACCAGGAGCCGATGGCCAGCCTCAATCCGGCGATGAAGGTCGGCCAGCAATTGATGGAAGTGCCGCTAATCCACGACAAGGTGTCGAAGGAAGAGGCCTATACCCGCGCGCTGGACATGGTGCGGGCGGTGAAGCTGCCCGATCCCGAGCGCATGATGCGCTCCTATCCGCACCAGCTCTCCGGCGGCCAGCAGCAGCGCATCGTCATCGCCATGGCGCTGTTGTCGAAGCCGGCGCTGCTTCTTCTCGACGAGCCGACGACGGCGCTCGATGTGACGGTGGAGGCCGGCATTGTCGACCTGGTCAAGGGACTGGGCGAAAAGTTCGGCACGTCGATGATCTTCGTGTCGCACAATCTCGGCCTGATCCTGGAAACCTGCGACCGCATCACTGTGATGTATTCGGGCGAAGCGGTGGAGACCGGCAAGATCAAGGACGTGTTCGACCGGATGCGCCATCCCTATACGCAAGGACTGTTCCGCTCGATTCCGCTACCGGGCGCCGACAAGAATTCTCGGCCGCTGATCTCCATTCCGGGGCAATTGCCGCTGCCGCACGAGCGGCCCAAGGGCTGCAATTTCGGTCCGCGCTGCCACCATTTCGTCGAGGGCGTCTGCAACGCCGCCGAAATTCCTATGATCGAAGTAGCCGGCCATGAAGGCCATTTCTCGCGCTGCGTGCGCTTCAACGAGATCGACTGGGAAGCACTGCCGCCCGGCGCCAAGAAGGTCAATGAGAAGGTCGTTCCCGGCGCACCGGTGCTCAAGATCGAGGACCTCAGGAAATACTACAAGGTCGGCGGCAGCGAAGTGTTCGGCTCCAGCGAAGGCCGCGTCGTCAAGGCCAATGAGACGATCTCGTTCGTGGCGCGCGAATCCGAGACCGTTGCCATTGTCGGCGAGTCCGGCTGCGGAAAGTCGACGCTGGCCAAGGTGCTGCTCGGCCTGGAGACGGCAAGTTCCGGCACGGTGACGCTCGGCAACAAGGAGATCCAGTCGACCAGCATCGAGAAGCGCAGCGTCGATACGGTGTCGTCGATCCAGATGGTGTTCCAGAACCCGTTCGATACGCTCAATCCCAGCCACTCCGTCGGCTCGCAGATCATCCGCACGCTGGAAAAATTCAATGTCGGCAACAACGTCGCCGAACGGCGCAAGCGCATGCTGGAACTGCTCGACCTGGTGAAGCTGCCGCGCGCCTTCGAGACGCGCAAGCCGCGTCAGCTGTCAGGCGGCCAGAAACAGCGCATCGGCGTGGCGCGCGCCTTTGCCGGCGACGCCAAGGTGGTGGTGGCCGATGAGCCGGTCTCGGCGCTCGACGTCTCGGTGCAGGCGGCGGTGACCGAGCTGCTGATGGACATCCAGCGCAAGAACAAGACGACGATGCTGTTCATCAGCCACGACCTGTCCGTCGTGCGCTACATCGCCGACCGCGTCGTCGTCATGTATCTCGGCTATATCGTCGAGCAAGGCACGACCGACCAGATCTTCGCGCCGCCCTACCACCCCTATACCGAGGCGCTGCTGTCGGCGATCCCGATCGCCGATACCAGTGTGGTCAAGAAACACATCGTGCTGGAAGGCGACATCCCGTCGGCGATGAACCCGCCATCGGGCTGTCCGTTCCAGACGCGCTGCGGCTACAAGAAACTGGTGCCGGACAATCTGTGCGAGACCAAGGTGCCGCCGGTCAAGCATCTCGGCGACGGCCATATGAGCCTGTGCTGGCTGTCGGACGATGTGCTGGCGACGATGGAGCCGGTGATCAAGTTCGACAAGGAGCACGCGGCGCATGAAGGCGTGCCGGAAGACGCACCGCATATCGCTGGGCCGGGTTCGGCAGGAACGGCGCCCAAACGGCCGCGTGGCAAATCGTCGACCGCGGCAGCGGACGAGATCGGCGAGGCCGTGGAGCAGGGCCAGGCCGGGATGCGAGTCCGTCGCCTCAAAGTAGTCGACGAGACTTCCGAAACCGGTGTTAAGAAGCCGAAAGATACGACAAGGCGGCACTAAACCGGGAAGGCGCTAGCTGCCGCATTGCTGCAGCTGGACGGCGTAGTCGCGGGCCATCTTTTCGGTCGCCCGCGCATAGCCCTGCACGCCGGCATCACCGCGGTTGCCGCGGCCATAGGCGGTCCAGCCGAGATAGTAGGCGAGGTAGAGATTGTAGGTGTCGTTGCGGGCGACGCCGAACGTGTCGGCGGTCTTGGAATGGTACCAGCCGACGAAATCGACGGCATCGGCGAACTTTGTCCGCCGCGCCCCCCAGCTGCCGGTTTCGCTCTGATATTGCGACCAGGTGCCGTCGAGCGCCTGCGAGAAACCGGTGGCCGAGGAGACGTGCTTCCACGGAATGAAGCCGAGCAATTTGGTGCGCGGCGGCCTGGCGTTGGCCTTGAAGCCGGACTCCTTGCGCACCGTCGCCATCAGCACGGGAACGGGGATGCTATATTTCTGCGAGGCGCGTTCGGCCGCCGACTGCCAGTTGTCGAACCAGCCGTCATTCTGGTCGAAGACGGCACAGACATTGTTGATATGGTTTGGCGGCGTCGCGCAGGCCGACAACGCCAGCAGCACACCAACCGCTACAATTTTGCTAAAACTCGACCTACACATTGGAAGACGAATAGGCCGAAATCATAAAGGGAATCTTGCGGCGTTTCTTAACGGGTTGCCGGCTCGGCTGCGCCGACTCGAGCCTGTGTCATTATTCCGACCCTTTGCGTCGCCTTTGTCTTCATCGGAATCCGGAAATGCCGCCTTGGCTAAAATCACGCCCGCGAAGGGCGGATTTCTGACAGCCATATCGGGATACCGGCGCTCTGATGCCGGCATGAATGAACCAAGACGCAAGCGCGGCGCCGAGCGGACCAGCAACAGGGGGCCGTCGGCCATCCCGCAACTGCCGCTGCGGCGTGTGACCAATCCCTATCCGCCGATGGCGATGCTGTCGGCCGACCAGATAGAGGCGATCCATCAGGCCTCGATGCACATTCTGGAGAATTTCGGCATCGAGGTGATGAGCCCGCGGGCGCTGTCGCTGTTCGAGAAGGCCGGCGCCACGGTCGATCATGCGACGGCGAATGTCCGCATCGACAGGGGCCTGGTTGCCGAGGCGCTGAAGACCACGAAGTCCAGCTACCGGCTGACACCGCGCAATCCGGCCAACGCCATCCATCTCGGTGGCAACACGATCAATTTCACCCTCGTCGCCGGGCCGCCCAATGTGCATGACGTGGAGCGCGGCCGGCGTGCCGGCAATTTGCGCGACTATGCCGATCTCACCCGGCTGGCGCAGCATTTCAATTGCATCCACATGCTTGGCAACCAGGTCTGTGCGCCGGTCGAGCTGCCGGCCAATACCAGGCATATGGACACCTATTTCACCAATCTGACGCTGACCGACAAATCGTTCCATGTCTCGGCGATCGGACGTGGCAGGGCGCTGGACGGCATCGAGATGATGGCGATCGCGCGCGGGTTGACGCTGGATGAGATGCGCGACGATCCAGGCATTGCCACCATCATCTCGGTCAACTCGCCGCGCCGCTTCGACGAGATGATGGCCGAGGGGCTGATGACCATGGCCGAATTCGGCCAGTCTGTGGCGGTGACGCCGTTCACGCTGATGGGCGCGATGAGCCCGGTGACGCTCGCCGGCGCATTGGCGCAGCAGAATGCCGAGGCACTGTTCGGCGTGGTGCTGACGCAACTGGTGCGCCCCGGCGCGCCGGTCATGTACGGCGCCTTCACCTCCAATGTCGACATGAAGTCGGGTGCGCCGGCCTTCGGTACGCCGGAGAACACCAAGGCGAACATCGCCTCCGGGCAGTTGGCGCGGCGCTACAATCTCCCCTACCGAACGACGCCGGGTTCGGCCTCCAATGCCGCCGATGCGCAGGGCGCCTATGAGACGCTGATGGCGCTGTGGGGTGCGGTGCTCGGCCACGGCAACCTCGTTTACCACGCCGCCGGCTGGCAAGAGGGCGGGCTGACGGCATCGTTCGAGAAGCTCATCATCGATGTCGAGATGATCCAGCACATGATGGAGTTTCTGCGCCCAATCGTCGTCGACGAGGCGGAACTGGCGGTCGAGGCGCTGGGCGCTGTGCCGACCGGCGGCCACTTCTTCGGCGAGCCCCATACGCTGGAACGCTATGCCACCGCCTTCTACCAGCCGATGCTGTCCAACTGGCAGAATTACGAGGCATGGCAGGAAGCCGGCGGCCTCGACGCAACGGCGCGGGCGACGCGGCTGTGGAAGAAGGCGCTGGAGGATTATGTCGAGCCGGTGATGGACATCGCCGTGCGCGAGGCGCTGGAGGCATATGTGGCCAGGCGCAAGGAAGCGATCGGGCAGGGCGAGCCGTGATGCTTCCCATCCTGGTTTATCATACCTATCCAACTCCCTGATATCAGAGAAGAATCCATGAAATCGCATGCAAAGGTGGTGGTCATTGGCGGTGGCGTCGTCGGATGCTCGGTTCTGTTCCATCTGGCGCGCCATGGCTGGACCGATGTCGTGCTTCTGGAGCGCGACGAACTGACGTCCGGCTCGACCTGGCATGCGGCCGGCGGCATGCACACCATCAATGGCGATCCCAACGTCGCCAAGTTGCAGAAATACACGATCTCGCTCTACAAGGAGATCGAGGAGCTTTCGGGACAGGCGACGGGCGTGCATCTGACCGGCGGCGTGCTTCTGGCGGCGACCGAGGCGCGGCTCGACTGGCTGCGCGGCGTCGTCGCCAAGGGGCGCTATCTCGGCATCGACCTCGAAGAAATCTCGGCCAACGAGGCGGCCGAACTGATGCCGCTGCTCGACCCGAAACAGTTCGTCGGCGCCGTCCGCAACAAGGAGGACGGCCATCTCGATCCCTCCGGCGTGACCCACGCCTACGCCAAGGCCGCGCGCAAGCTCGGCGCCGAGGTCGAACGCTTCACCAAGGTGGAGGACATCGTCCGGCGGCCCGACGGGCTATGGCGCGTCATCACCAACAAGGGCGAGGTGGTGACCGAGCATGTCGTCAATGCCGGCGGCCTGTGGGCGCGCGAGGTCGGCCGCATGGTCGGGCTGGAACTGCCGGTGCTGGCGATGGAGCACATGTACCTGATCACCGAGGATATGCCGGAGGTCGCCGCGTGGAACGCCAAGACAGGGACGGAGATCATCCATGCCGTCGACTTCGACGGCGAGCTCTATCTGCGCCAGGAGCGCGGCGGCATGCTGATGGGTACTTATGAGAAGGCCAACAAAGTGTGGTCCGAGTTCTCCACACCGTGGAACTTCGGTCATGAATTGCTGGAGCCCGACATCGACCGCATCGCGCCGTCGCTGGAGGTAGGGTTTCGGCATTTCCCTGCCTTCGAGAGGACCGGCATCAAGCAGATCATCAACGGCCCGTTCACCTTCGCGCCGGACGGCAATCCGCTGGTCGGGCCGGTGCGTGGCCTGCCGGGGTTCTGGGTCGCCTGCGGCGTCATGGCAGGCTTCAGCCAGGGCGGCGGCGTCGGGCTGGCGCTGTCCAACTGGATGATCGAAGGCGATCCCGGCGCCGACATCTGGGCCATGGATGTCGCGCGCTATGGCGATTGGGCGACGATGGCCTACACCAGCGCCAAGGTGCGCGAGAATTATTCGCGCCGCTTCTCGATCCGTTTCCCCAATGAGGAACTGCCCGCCGGGCGGCAGCTGAAGACGACGCCGATCTACGATTTGTTGGCGGCCAAGGGGGCGCAATGGGGCGTGTCCTATGGGCTCGAAGTGCCGCTCTGGTATGCTCCGGAGGGCGTCGAGGACGAGTTCTCGTGGCGGCGCTCGAGCGACTTCACCCATGTCGCGAAGGAAGTCGCGACGGTTCGTGAAGGCGCCGGCCTGGCGGAGATTTCTAACTTTGCCAAATACAAAGTGACAGGCGAGGGGGCAGCCGCCTGGCTCGACCGGATCTTTGCCTGCAAGCTGCCCAAGCCTGGCCGCATGACGCTGGCGCCGATGCTGAAGGATGACGGCAAGCTGATCGGCGATTTTACGTTGGCCAACATCGGTGACGGCGAGTGGTTCATCGCCGGCTCCGGCGTCGCCGAGCAGTATCATATGCGCTGGTTCGAGGCGCATTTGCCGCAAGACGGTTCGGTGCGCGTCGAGGCGCTCGGCCAGAAGCTGACCGGCCTGGCAATCGCTGGGGCGAAGGCGCGGGAGGTGCTGGCGAAGGTCAGCCGCGCGGATGTCTCCAATGCGGCGTTTCCGTTCATGGCGGTGGCAAAAATGGATATCGGCATGGCGCCGTGCCTGGTCGGCCGCGTCAGCTACACCGGCGATCTCGGCTACGAGATCTGGGTGGCGCCGGAATACCAGCGCGCCGCCTTCCAGGCGCTGATGGCGGCGGGGGAGGAATTCGGCATCGGGCTGTTCGGCTCGCGCGCGCTCAACGCGCTTCGGCTCGAAAAGAACTACGGCTCGTGGGCGCGCGAATACCGGCCGATCTACGGGCCGCTGGAGGCCGGGCTCGACCGTTTCGTCGCCTATGGCAAGGATACCGATTTCATCGGCAAGGCCGGCGCTCTCGCCGAGCGCAAGCAAGGCGGCAAGCTCCGGCTGCGCACCTTCATCCTCGACGCCGACGACGCCGATGTCATCGGCGACGAGCCGATCTGGTTCGGCGGCGCGGTGCGCGGCTGGGTGACATCAGGCGGCTATGCGCATCATCCGAAAAAATCCGTCGCCCTCGGCTATGTGCCGAAGGAGATCGCCGACGAGAGCGACGGCTTTGAGATCGAACTTTTGGGCAAGCGTCACGCGGCGCGCATGCAAGCGGCGCCGCTGTTCGATGCCAATTTCGAACGGATGCGGGGATGAGGGCTCACCCCCTTTGTCTCGCCCTTGAAGCGGGTCAGCCGTTGCGGCGGTTGTCGAGCGCGAAGGCGCCGGCGCCTGCAAACACCAGATAGAGGAAGATGAAGCAGAAGGAGATGGCGGCGTCGCCGTTGTTGTTGATCGGGAAGAAGTCGCGCGGGTAGTGCGCCATGAAATAGGCGATGGCCATTTCGCCGGCCAGCAGGAAGGCGACGGGGCGAGTGAGGAGACCGAGCGCCAGCAGGATGCCGCCGGCGAATTCGAGAATGCCTGCCATCAGCGTCAGGCCGGTGAGGGCATGCGGCTCACCGCTGCTTACCGGGAAATTGAACAGTTTTTGCGAGCCATGCTCGATGAACTGCAGGGCCGTCATGATGCGCAGGACGCCGAGGGCCTGCGGCTGAAACCTGGCGAGACCGTCAAAAAGCTTCATCTAAAACTCCATTTTTCCAACCCTTCGGCCCGGCCATAGATGATCACTTTGCGTTGGACCATTCACTTCCCCGGGGCCCGCCATCAACAATCGGTGACTGGAAATTGCTTCCTGTCTCGCCTTCGATATTTGTTCTCGTTATGGTTGCATTCATATCGCTATGGTTGTATATCTGCGCGTAGACGCTCCAAACCAAATGGGTCCCCTAGCCATGAAAAAAGTCGTCATCTGCCTGTTCGCAATCCTTGCAGGCACCAGCTTCGCCATGGCCGCAGACGGCGGCTGTGATACCTTCAAATGGCCGGTGGAGCGCGAGCAGGCGCTGTTCGCGGCAGCGCATGCTACGCAGTCCGGCGCTGCCCTCGCGGCTGGCCAGGCCGCGGATCTGGCGCTCGAGCCGGTCGACGCGGTCAGCTTCACCGTGCCGCCGGAACGTGCACCGGCAGCCGGAACGTTTGGCGCGACGGC
This sequence comes from Mesorhizobium sp. CNPSo 4688, assembly GCF_057784295.1. Classification (NCBI taxonomy): domain Bacteria; kingdom Pseudomonadati; phylum Pseudomonadota; class Alphaproteobacteria; order Hyphomicrobiales; family Phyllobacteriaceae; genus Mesorhizobium; species Mesorhizobium sp. CNPSo 4688. The sequence continues at coordinate 106,704 of NZ_JBWLUY010000006.1, read as the reverse complement.
GAGCGTGACCGTCCCACCGGAAGGCGAGCTCCAGATCAGCCTGTCAGGCGAAGCCTGGATCGATGTGATTCAAGACGGCCATGCCACGAAGTCGGCAGCGTTCAGCGGTGTGAAGACCTGTCCGGGCATTCGCAAGAGCCTGCGCTTCAAGCTGACGCCGGGTGCAGCCACCATCCAGCTCAGTGGCGCCAAGGACGAGAGCATCAAGGTCGCGGTGCTGGCGCCGGAATGATGCGCTTCCTCATCGCACCGCGGTGCGATGAGGGCAGTTTCGTTGCGCCTCTGGCCGGATCAGCGCGCTGGCGCGATCAGCGCGAAATAAGCGCCCTGCGGATCGGTGAACTGGGCGATCCATTGGCCGGTCGGTACCGGCATCGGACCCATGACGATCTTGCCGCCATTGTCGGTGACGCGTTTGGCGGCGGCGTCGATGGCATCGACATTGAAATAGAACAGCCACACCGGCACCGGAAGCTGCTGCGGCTTGTTCATGATGCCGCCGCCGGATTCAGGGCCGGCCGAGAAGGTCTGGTAGATGCCCATCTCGCCGATGTCCATGCTGCCGGCATCGGTCCAGCCGAACTGGCTTGAATAGAAATCGAAGGCCGCCTGCCGGTCCGATGCATAGAGCTCATGCCAGCCGACATGGCCGGGCGTCGTCGCCGGAAGGACGGGCTGGTCGGGACCATTGGGCTGCAGGAACATGAAGGTGGCGCCCTGTGGGTCGGCGACGACGGAAAAGCGGCCGACGCCGGGGATGTCGTCCGGTTCGCGATGAACAGCCCCGCCGGCGGCCCTCAGCGCCTTGGTCGAGGCGTCCGTATCTTTGGTGTGGATATAGCCCAGCCAGGCCGGCTTCATGCCCATCTTGGCGGCGTCCTCGGGCACGGTCATCAACCCGCCGACGCCACGCTCGGCGGAGTTCACCACGATGTAGCGCGGCATGCCGGGAGCCTTGTCGAAGGGCTCGGCCCGCCAGCCGACGACGGCGGTGTAGAACGCTTGCGCGCCATCGAGATCGGTGGTCATCAGCTCGTACCAGAAGAAGGGCATTGGGTTTTTCGGCATTTTTTCGGTCTCCTCACCTTCATGCATCGATCGTTGTCCGATCCATCACAGGACGATTTCAGCGGTGCAAATCCGACAGCGCGCCTGAGAAAATTCAACGGCTGCGTTGACACATCGTTCCGCATTTCGTCGCGCCCGGCGGCTTGCACGTGCGGCGGTTTTCGACTTTCCTTTAGGGAATGAGGGGTAGTCGTTTCATGCGCCGGATGTCGCTCACGCCTGAGCTTGTGTCACTCTGCCACCGGCAGGAGGTCGATCCCGGCCCCGACGGCAGCTGGACGCAGCTCGCCGATGAGGATTTCCGGGCCCTTTCCGTGCAGCTGTCCGACGAAGCGGATGCGGGGCCGTTATGGGTGTTCGCCTATGGCTCGCTGATCTGGAAGCCGGCTTTCGAATCCGTCGAACGCCAGCGCGCCACCGCGTTCGGCTGGCACCGCTCCTTTTGCCTCGACATGGTGCGCTGGCGCGGCACGGCGGCGCAGCCGGGGCTGATGATGGCGCTCGAACGCGGCGGACGATGCGATGGCGTCATCTACCGGCTGCCCGACGGCGACAAGCCACAGCAGATCGAAAGACTCTTGCGGCGCGAGATCGACGATCACGAGAGTATCAGCTCGGTCCGGTGGGTTCCGGTGCGCACTGCGCAAGGGGTGGTGCGGGCGCTCGGCTTCTGGGTCGGGGTGACGGGCAGAGGCACGTCACTCGGGCAGCCGCTGGATCGGGTGGCGCGGGTGCTGGCCCGGGCCTGCGGCCATGTCGGCTCGGGTGCGGAATATCTCTACAACACCGTCAGCCACCTCGAGGAATTCGGCATTCGCGACCGCAATCTGTGGCGGCTGCAGCAACTGGTCGCCGACGAGATCCGGTCAATCCATGGTGGCGCTCCAGCCTCTGGCCTTTCGCCGGCAGCACAGAGCGAAAGCCTATAACATGAGTAAAAAAATCATGTTTTTGTCCAGCCTTTTCATAGGCTTGCGGCGAAAATTGACCAATTGATAAAAAAATAAAACGTGCTAGCCTTCCCCAAAACAAAAACATGGGGAACTGACGATGCCAGAAGGCCAGTTCAAGGACGGTATCGCCGGCGGCCGGCTTGCCGCCGACCAGTACGCCGAGAATTTTTCCGACCTGCATCCGCCGCTCGATCACCACGAGGCCCTGGTCGAATCCGATCGCTGCTATTTCTGCTACGACGCGCCGTGCATGAATGCATGCCCGACCTCGATCGACATCCCGCTGTTCATCCGCCAGATCTCGACGGGCAATCCGATCGGCTCGGCCAAGACGATCTTCGACCAGAACATTCTGGGCGGCATGTGCGCCCGCGTCTGCCCGACCGAGACGCTGTGCGAAGAGGTCTGCGTGCGCGAGGTGGCGGAAGGCAAGCCGGTGCAGATCGGCCGCCTGCAGCGCTATGCCACCGACGTTGCCATGGCCGAGCACAAGCAGTTTTATCCGCGCGCGGAATCGACCGGCAAGTCGGTCGCCGTCGTCGGCGCCGGCCCGGCCGGTCTTGCCGCCGCGCACCGGCTCGCTCGTTATGGTCATGAGGTGACCATTCTGGAAGCTCGCCCCAAGGCCGGTGGCCTCAACGAGTATGGCATCGCCGCCTACAAGAGCATCGACAATTTCGCCCAGGCCGAGGTCGACTATGTCACGGGGATCGGCGGCATCGACATCCAGAACGGCAAGGCGCTCGGCCGCGACTACCAGCTGTCGGACCTGATCCGGAATTACGATGCCGTCTTCCTCGGCATGGGGCTTGGCGGCGTCAATGCGCTGCGCGCCGATGGCGAAGACGCGGACGGCGTCACCAATGCGGTAGAGTTCATCGCCGAACTGCGCCAGGCCAGCGATCTCGCAAGCCTGCCGGTCGGCCGGCGCGTCGTCGTCATCGGCGGCGGCATGACGGCGATCGACGCGGCGGTACAGTCGAAGCTGCTCGGAGCCGAGGAGGTGACGATCTGCTACCGGCGCGGCCAGGAGCATATGAACGCCTCCGAGTTCGAGCAGGATCTGGCCGCCGCCAACGGCGTCACCATCCGCCACTGGCTGCAGCCGAAGCGGGTCATCGCCGAGAACGGCAAAGTGTCGGGCATCGAGCTCGAATACACCGCCATGAACGGCGACAAGCTTGCCGGCACCGGCGAGCGGCTGACGCTCACCGCCGACCAGGTGTTCAAGGCGATCGGCCAGAGCTTCGTGCCGGTGGCACTCAACGGCAGCGGTGCCGCGATCGAACTCGAAGCCGGCCGCATCAAGGTCGATGCGGAAGGCCGCACCTCGCTCGCCAATGTCTGGGCAGGCGGCGACTGTATCTTTGGCGGCGACGACCTGACCGTCTCGGCCGTGGCCCAAGGGCGCGATGCGGCTGAGAGCATCAACAGGAGTCTGACACAGGGATAGAGATCATGGCCTCGGTGGAATCGGGCATCGCCCGTCACTACGACGTATCGGGTCTTGAGCAGCACATTCTTGCCGTGCTCGCCGATACCGGCGTGGACATTGCCCATCTGCGCGCCGGCGATCTCGAAGCGGTCGACGAGTTCCACATTGGCGGCATCGCCGCCACCAGGGAACTCATCGGTCAGATGGGGTTGAAGCCGGGGGCCAGGCTGCTCGACATTGGTTCCGGCGTGGGTGGTCCAGCCCGCTTTGTCGCCAACAATGCCGGCGCCGATGTCACCGGCATTGATCTGACGCAAAGCTATGTCGACATCGCGACCAGCCTGTCGAAGCGGGTGGGAATGGCCGACAAAGTCCGGTTCGTGCAGGGAAGCGCGCTGGACATGCCGTTCAGCAACAAAAGCTTTGATACGGCCATGATCCTGCATGTCGGCATGAATCTTCCCGACAAGAAAAAGCTGATGAGCGAGGCGGCGCGTGTGCTCAAGCCGGGCGGCGTCTTTGCCGTCTACGATGTGATGCGGCTGAAGTCCGGTGCGCTGACCTATCCGCTGCCATGGGCATCAGATGAGAGCATGTCCTTCGTCGCCACGCCCGACGACTATCGCTCGGCTGCCGCGGCCGCAGGGTTCTCCGTAGCCGCCGAGCGGCCGCGCGGCACCTTCGCCATCGAGTTCTTCGCCACGATACGGGCGCGCATGGCTGCGGCGCAGGCGGAAGGCAAAAAACCGCCGCCCGGCGTTAATCTTATCATGGGCGAGAACGCCCGCACCAAGATCGCCAATATCACCGCCGCGCTTGAAGGCGGCATTCTCGCACCCGTCGAACTGCTTCTTCGTCTCGGCTGAAAGGGACCTGTCATGGCTGACATCCGCAACAATTTCGTCGGCATCAAATCGCCCAATCCGTTCTGGCTGGCCTCGGCGCCGCCGACTGACAAGGCGTATAACGTCATCCGCGCCTTCAAAGCTGGCTGGGGCGGTGTGGTCTGGAAGACGCTCGGCGAAGAAGGCCCGCCGGTCGTCAACGTCAACGGCCCGCGCTACGGCGCGATCTGGGGTGCGGACCGCCGCCTGCTCGGCCTCAACAATATCGAGCTGATCACCGACCGCGATCTGCAGGTCAATCTGCGCGAGATCAAGCAGGTCAAGAAGGACTGGCCCGACCGCGCCATCGTCGTCTCGCTGATGGTGCCGTGCGTCGAGGAAAGCTGGAAGGCGATCCTGCCTGTGGTCGAGGAGACCGAGGCCGACGGCATCGAGCTCAATTTCGGTTGCCCGCACGGCATGTCGGAGCGCGGCATGGGTGCGGCTGTCGGCCAGGTGCCGGAATACATCGAAATGGTGGTGCGCTGGTGCAAGGCCAACACCCGCATGCCCGTCATCACCAAGCTGACACCCAACATAACCGACGTGCGCAAGCCCGCGCGCGCCGCACTTTCCGGTGGCACCGACGCGGTGTCGCTGATCAACACCATCAACTCGATCACCGGCGTCGATCTCGACAGTTTCGCGCCGCAGCCGACCATTGACGGCAAGGGTTCGCATGGCGGCTATTGCGGCCCGGCGGTGAAGCCTATCGCCATGAACATGGTGGCCGAGATCGCGCGCGATCCCGAAACCCATGGCCTGCCGATTTCCGGCATTGGCGGCATCACCACCTGGCGCGACGCCGCCGAATTCATGGCGCTGGGCGCCGGCAATGTGCAGGTCTGCACGGCGGCCATGACCTACGGCTTCAAGATCGTGCAGGAGATGATCGCCGGTCTGGAAAACTGGATGGACGAGAAGGGCCATGCCTCGCTCGACGACATCATCGGCCGCGCCACGCCCAACGTCACCGACTGGCAGTATCTCAACCTCAATTATGTCGCCAAGGCTCGTATCGACCAGGACGCCTGCATCAAATGCGGCCGCTGCCACATCGCCTGCGAGGACACCTCGCATCAGGCGATCACCAACATGGTCGACGGCAAGAGGCACTTTGAGGTGATCGAGGCCGAATGCGTCGGCTGCAATCTGTGCGTCAATGTCTGCCCGGTCGAAAACTGCATCACCATGGAGCCGCTGGCCGCCGGCGTGATGGATCAGCGCACCGGCAAGCCGGTGTCGCCCGTCTACGCCAACTGGACGACGCACCCGAACAACCCGATGGCCAAGGTGGCCGCGGAGTAGGGAGCCCACCGAGGAAAAAGCGGCGCCTTCGGGCGCCGTTTTTCATTTTCCTATTGCAGATAAGGTTTATCCACGATAAAATGTATCCATGAATTGGAGATCGTCACTATGAAGCTGGGCGAAGGCGTTGAAGCGGCCATCCATTGCGCGGCCACGCTGGCCAGCGTGGAAGGCAACAGCACCATGCCGGGCGCTGCCCTGGCAGAGTCCTTCGGCCTGTCGCCGAGCTATCTCTTGAAGCATCTCAACATGCTGACGGCGGAGCGCATCCTGGAATCGGTACCCGGGCCGGCGGGCGGCTACCGGCTGGCGCGGCCGGCCGAGCGCATCACGCTGCTCGATATCGTGCTGGCGATCGAAGGGCGGGAGCCTGCGTTTCGCTGCGGCGAGATCCGCCGCAACGGGCCGGTCAAGCTCGATGCGTCCGCCTATGTCAAACTCTGCGGCATCAATGCCGCGATGCTGAAGGCGGAGCGCGCCTATTGCGCCGCTCTCGCGGAAACCCGGTTGTCCGACATCGTGGCGACTTACCAGGCAGAAGGCGATCCGAGATCGATCGCCGCCAACTGTGCCTTTGTGGCGCGCCATCAGCGGCCACAGAAATCCGCTTCGACCAAGCAAGTTTAATCCTCGCCAGAGAGACGTGAAAGGAAAGACGATGAAACAGAGACTGCAATTCTTCGCCAAGGCGCCGGAAATCATGAAGGCGGTGTCGGCGCTCAACAAGGCGGTCGACGAATGCGGGCTGGAAGTGGGCCTGCTGCATTTGATCAAGCTCAGGGCTTCGCAGATCAATGGCTGTTCCTACTGCGTCGAGATGCACAGCCGCGAGGCGCGGCGCGACGGCGAGACCGAGACGCGGCTCTACCTGGTCGCAGCCTGGAAGGAATCGCCGCTGTTTTCCGAGCGCGAACGTGCGGCCTTGGCCTGGACCGAGGCGACGACCCTGATCGCCAACAATGGCGTTTCGGACGAACTCTATGCCCGCACGCTCGCGCATTTCTCTGAAGAGGAACTGGTCAAGCTGTCTGTTGCGATCGGCATGATCAACACCTGGAACCGGCTCTGCATCCCGTTCCATGCCATTCACCCGATGCCGGCCGCCAAAGCAGCCTGACCGTCCGGTTTAGCAATGGAGCGCCGTCGAGAGGGCGGCGCTCCAACTGTTTTTAAAGGGGAGAGTTTATGCCTGTCGATTTGCCTTTGACCTTGTTGTTTCTCGGCCGCCTGTTGCTCGGCGGCGCCTTCGTCGTCGCCGGCCTGCGCAATGTTCAGAACGAGACCTTCCTTACCGGGCTGATGGCCGCGCGCGGCGTGCCGCAGGCCAAGCTGGCGCTGTGGGCCGGCATCGTCCTGCAGACCATTGCCGGCGCGCTGGTGATGGCAGGTGTGTGGACCGCGATCGCAAGTGCTGTGCTGGTGCTGTTCCTCATCGCCGCCACGCCGATGTTCCATAATTTCTGGGACCATCAGGGTCCGGACCGGGCATCGCGCATCAACGGCTTCGTCGGCAATGTCGCGCTCGCCGGCGGTTTTCTGACGCTGATCGCGCAGTCGCTGTAAGTTTACGCCGCGAAGCGCAAACCGCCATCGCAGGTCAGAACCTGGCCGGTCATGAAACCGTTGGAGACGAGGAAAGCGATTGCGCCGGCGACGTCTTCGGCGTGGCCGATCCTGCCGACAGGGGTCTTGCCGGCATAGTCGGCAAAGATCGCCTGCCGTTGGTCGTCGGGCAAAAAGTCCCACCAGGGCGTGTCGATGACGCCGGGCGCGACGACATTGACGCGCAGCGGCTTCAGCTCGACCGCGAGGATTGGCACCACCGTCAGCAGCATGCCGTTGACGGCGGCGATGCCGGCAACGCCGGGCGCGGTCAGTTGCGCCGATACCGCCGATATGAAGGTCACCGATCCCGATTTGTTGAGTGTCGGCAAGGCTGCCTGCAGGCAGGACAATTGCGGCCGGACTTTCTCGTCGACGCCACCGGCGATGTCGCCTAGGTCGAGGCTCGCGAACGGGCCAAGCCCCTTGCCGCCGCTGGCTGCCAGAACGAGGTGATCGAAGGGTCCGAGGTCATCGAAGAACCGACGGACCTCGTCCGGCTTCGAAGCATCGAAGGCAGCCTTGCCGGCCGCGCCGCCAAGGCTCTTCCAGGCGCTGTTCAGCTTGTCCTGATTGCGGCCGGTGATGGTGACCTTCATGCCCGGGCCGAGCAGTTTGCGCGCGGTCGCCAGGCCGATGCCTGAGGAGCCGCCTATGATGACTGTATGTTCGATCTTGCTGGTCATGAATGCTGTTCCTTCGATTTTGAGGAAGCCTGGCCGACGAGGTCGAGGCTCAGAGCTTGCAATTGCTGTCTGGCCTTGGCGTCGTAAGCCTGCGCATCGGCGCGGGATTCCTTTTGGCCGTCGAAATAGAGGCCGCTGCGGCCCTCAAGGGCCGGTGAGGTCGCGAGGTTGAGGATGGCGTCGGCGCCTGTCCCGACCGAACTCCACGGTGTCACACCGGCCCGGCGCACCATGGTCGTGTTCATGTAGCTCGCCGGATGCAGGGCGTTGGCGGTGACGCCGCTGCCCTTCAGCTCTCCGGTCAGATCGATGGTGAACAGGATCTGCGCCAGCTTGCTCTGGCAGTAAGCGCGCACGCCGTCATAGGAGCGCGTCAGCATGACATCGTCGAAATCGATCGCCTGCTGGCCGGCCGAGGCGACATTGACGATGCGCGATGGCGAACTCGCCTTGAGCAGCGGCAGTAGCTCCGACGTCAGCAGGAAACCGGCGAGATAATTGACGGCAAAGCGCAGTTCGAAGCCGTCGGCGCTGAGCTGCCGCTTGGCGCCGGCGGTACCGATGCCGGCATTGTTGATGAGGATATCGAGCCGGTTGGTTCTCGCATGCACGGCCTCAGCGAGGCGGCGGACCTCGGCCAGCGAGGCGAGGTCGGCGGCGAGAAATTCGGCCTTGCCGCCGGCGGTTTCGATTTCGGCGACTGTCGCCTTGCCGCGCGCCGCATCGCGGCCATGCACCAGTACGCGTGCGCCGCCGGCGCCAAGCCGTTGCGCGACGACGCGGCCGACGCCGTCGGTTGAGCCGGTGATGAGGATTGTCTTGTCTTTTAGGTCCATGTCGGAGAGCCTCCATATTCGCTCTGGGTGACAAGATGGGGCGATCGGCGCGCCGCAAACAGTTCAAACTTTATCCTGGTATCGGTACTGCTATATTGCGCCCCATGGACGTTTCTGCACCATCACCCGAAGACAGCCGCCGGCGCGAGCTAGGCGCCTTCCTGCGTTCGCGCCGCGAAAGGCTTTCGCCGTCGGCCACCGGCATCGCGGCCGGTGCCAGGCGGCGCACGCCCGGTCTGCGCCGCGAAGAGGTGGCGATGATCGCCGGCGTCGGCACGACCTGGTACACCTGGCTGGAACAGGGCAGGGACGTGCGGCCTTCCGTCGAGGTGCTGACGGCGCTTTGCGAGGCCTTGCGCCTCGACGCTGCCGAGAAGCGGCATTTGTTCACGCTGGCTGGCCGCCAGCAGCCCGAGCGGCGGCGCATCACCCCGGTCAAGATCGAGGGGCCTTTGCTGCACATGCTGCAGAGCCTGGTTCTGCAGCCGGCCTATATTGTCGGGCCGCGCTGGGATGTGCTGGCCTGGAATGCCGGGGCCGTTGCCATTTTCGGCGACTACGGTTTGTTGGAGGGTGATGCCCGCAACATCCTCCATGGCGTGTTCACCGATCCGCACCGGCGCCACCTGCTGGTCGATTGGGAACAGCTGGCGCGCGCCACCCTTGCCGCGTTTCGGGCCGAGAGCGCGAAATACACGGGCGATCCGGACTTCGAGCGGCTGATTGCGCTGATGATGCGTTCCAGCCCGGAATTCCGCGAATGGTGGCCGCAGCGCGATGTGGTGCATCGTCTGTCCGGCAAGAAGTATCTGCGCCACCCGATCGCCGGCGCGATGGCGTTTGAGCATATGAGCCTGTCGATCGACGACGGCTCGGACATGAAGCTGATTGTCTACACGCCACTCGCCGAGCAGAATTCGATCGCCAAATTGGAAGAACTACTCAAGGCGCAGCCGCAAGAGCTGCGCAGCGCCTAATCGGCTCGCGCCTCAGCCCTTCGGCTTCAGCCCGTCGATGAACAGCTGCTCCAGGAACCGCGCCGCATCCTCGAAGCGGCCGTCGCCGCCGCGGTCGGCGCCGAGCACGGCGCGGACCTGGACGTCGAAATCCGCATAATGCTGCGTCGTAGCCCAGATCGAAAAGATGAGGTGCCAGGGATCGGTGCGGGCGATCTTGCCCGCCCGCATCCAGCCCTTGATGACATTGGCCTTTTCGTCGACCAGCGTTTTCAGTTCGCCTTCCAAAAGCGGCATGATGCGTGGCGCGCCCTGCAAAATCTCGTTGGCGAACAGCCGGCTTTCCCTGGGAAAATCGCGCGCCATTTCAAGCTTGCGCCTGATGTAGCTCCTGAGTTCGGTCAGGGGATCGCCGATATCGTCGAGTTCGCGCAGTGGCGCCAGCCATGTCGCCAGCAGCCGCTCCATCAGCGTTTCGTGAATATCTTCCTTGCGGCGGAAATAATAGAGCAGGTTCGGCTTCGACATTCCCGCGGCTTCGGCGATCTGGTCGATCGTTGAGCCGCGAAAGCCGTTGGTGGAGAAGACTTCGAGCGCCGCTTCCAGGATCAGTTCGCGCTTTTCCTGCTGGATGCGGGTGCGGCGAGGAGCGGAGCCTTCCATGGCGTCGGTCATACGGCCAAGCCTTGGTCGCGCGGGTCATCTGGACCAATTCTCTGGACCAGTTTTTCTCTTACCCGTGGAGCGCACTTCGGAGGCCGCATTTCCGCTAGTAATCCCTTGACCGCCGACAAGGCGGTGCTAACGTTTGTCCAATCGGTCAAAATTTGCGTAGCATGAAAACGTCGCAAAGACCAAGTGTTGGAAAGACCAAGCGTTAGCCGCACCGAAACAGGTTACAAGGGGAAGTCTTGGTCATGTCCAACCGGCTGAAAGTCACGCCGAACGATCTCAGCGCATTCTGGATGCCGTTCACGGCAAACCGGCAGTTCAAACAGGCGCCACGCATGTTCGTGTCCGCCAAGGACATGCATTACACCACCAGCGATGGCCGCAAGGTGCTCGACGGCACCGCCGGCCTCTGGTGCGTCAATGCCGGCCATTGCCGTCCCAAAATCACTGAGGCGATCCAGCATCAGGCCGCTGAACTCGACTATGCGCCCGCCTTCCAGATGGGCCACCCGATCGTGTTCGAGCTGGCCAACCGCCTGGTCGATCTCGCGCCCAAGGGCATGGATCATGTCTTCTTCACCAATTCCGGTTCGGAATCGGTCGACACGGCGCTGAAGATGGCGATCGCCTATCACCGCGTGAAGGGCGAGGGCGCGCGCACCCGCCTGATCGGCCGCGAGCGCGGTTATCACGGCGTCAATTTCGGCGGCATCTCGGTCGGCGGCATCGTCAGCAACCGCAAGATGTTCGGCACGCTGCTCGGCGGCGTCGACCATATGCCGCATACGCATCTGCCGGAGAAGAACGCCTTCTCCAAGGGCGTGCCGGAATATGGCGCGGAGCTTGCAAACGAGTTGGAGCGCATCGTTGCGCTGCATGACGCCTCGACCATCGCCGCTGTCATCGTCGAGCCGGTCGCCGGTTCCACCGGCGTCATCCTGCCGCCGAAGGGCTATCTGCAGAAGCTTCGCGAAATCTGCACCAAGCACGGCATCCTGTTGATCTTCGACGAGGTCATCACCGGTTTCGGCCGCCTCGGCGCGCCGTTCGCCGCCGACTACTTTGGCGTCACGCCCGACATCATGACCACCGCCAAGGGCGTTTCCAACGGCGTCATCCCGATGGGCGCGGTGTTCGTGAAGAAGGAGATCCACGACGCCTTCATGACCGGCCCCGAGCACATGATCGAGTTCTTCCACGGCTACACCTATTCGGGCAATCCGATCGCATGTGCGGCGGCACTCGGCACGCTCGACACCTACAAGGAAGAGGGCCTGCTCACCCGTGGCGAGGAACTGGCGCCGTACTGGGAAGATGCGCTGCATTCGCTGAAGGGCGAGCCGCATGTCATCGACATCAGGAATATCGGCCTGATCGGCGCGATCGAACTGGCACCGATTGCCGGCCAACCGACCAAGCGGGCCTTCTCGGCCTTCGTCAAGGCGTTCGAGCGCGGCGCGCTGATCCGCACCACCGGCGACATCATCGCGCTGTCGCCGCCGCTGATCATCACCAAGGGCCAGATCAACGAACTGATCGACCATGTGCGTGAAGTGCTGAGGGCGATCGATTGACGAACCGGGCGCGGATACCCCTCCCCCTCGAGGGGAGGGTGGCCGCGAAGCGGCCGGGTGGGGTCCGCGGTGCAGCGTGCCGGCCTGATCTTTTGCTACGAGGCTGCCCCTGATGCCCCGCACTCGCGTGAGCTTCGAAATGCGTCAAAAAGCGCGTGCGCTTCGAGTTCACGCGACCAAGGGCGAAAATCTGCTCTGGTATGAATTGCGCGATTTCAAATCGGTCGGCATCAAGTTTCGCCGCCAGTGCCCTATCGGGCCGTACATCGTCGACTTTGCCTGCTTGGCTGTGAAGCTGATCGTTGAGGTCGATGGCGACATGCACGAACACGAGAAGGGCAAGCGGCACGACGCTGTCCGCGATAATTACCTGCGGTCGCTCGGGTACGATATCTTTCGCGTTGACGAACCCGATGTCATAAACAGCGCTTGGCATGTGGCGCAGGTGGTCAAAGAGAAGGTCGCGCGCGTCGCGGGCGACCCCACCCGACCGCTTCGCGGCCACCCTCCCCTCGAGGGGGAGGGGGACGCTGTGCAATTGGAGAGACTTTGAATGGCCGCCCCAGGCGAGAATCTGCGAATCAATTCAGACCGTTTGTGGGATTCCATCATGGAGATGGCGAAGATCGGCCCCGGCATTGCCGGCGGCAACAATCGCCAGACCGTGACCGACGAGGACAGCGAAGGCCGGCATCTGTTCAAGCGCTGGTGCGAGGCGGCCGGACTCGAAATGGGCCTCGATGAAATGGGCACCATGTTTGCGCGCCGGGAAGGCGCCGATCCCAGCCTGCCGCCGGTCTATGTCGGCAGCCATCTCGATACGCAGCCGACCGGCGGCAAATATGACGGCGTGCTTGGCGTGCTCGGCGGGCTGGAGATCATCCGCTCGCTCAACGACCTCGGCATCACCACCAGGCATCCGATCGTCGTCACCAACTGGACCAACGAGGAAGGCTCGCGCTTTGCCCCGGCGATGATGGCGTCCGGCGTGTTCGCCGGCGTGCTGGAGCAGGCGGACGTGTATCAGCACACTGATAAACAGGGAAAAAAATTCGGCGAGGAGCTGGAGCGCATCGGATGGAAAGGCACCGAGAAGGTCGGTGATCGCAAGATCCACGCCTTCTTCGAACTGCATATCGAGCAAGGGCCGATCCTCGAGGATGAAGGCATCGATATCGGCGTCGTCACCCATGGCCAGGGGCTGAAATGGCTGCAGGTGACGCTGACCGGCAAGGAGGCGCATACTGGCTCGACGCCGATGCCCAAGCGCCGCAATGCCGGGCTCGGCATGGCCCGGGTGATCGAGCTGGTGCACGAGATCGCCATGGACTACCAGCCCGACGCCGTCGGCGCCGTCGGCCATATGGAAGTGTTTCCCAATTCGCGAAACATCATAGCCGGCCGCACCGTCTTCACCATCGACATTCGCTCGCCCGAGAAGGAAGTGCTGGACGCGATGGACGGCCGGATCCGCGAAGGCATCGAAACGATCTGCGAGGCGCTCGACATCCAGTACAAGGTCGAACAGGTCGGCGCTTTCGACCCGGTGACCTTCGACGCCGGTTGCGTCAAGGCAATCCGCGACGCCGCCGATCGGCTCGGCTATTCGCACCGCAATATCGTCTCCGGCGCCGGCCACGATGCCTGCTGGATCAACCGCGTTGCGCCGACCGCCATGGTGATGTGTCCCTGCGTTGACGGGTTGTCACACAACGAGGCCGAAGAAATCACCAAGGAATGGGCCGGCGCCGGCGCCGATGTGCTGTTCCACGCGGTGGTGGAGACGGCGGGGATCGTGGCGTGATAGGTCGGCGCTGCACCCCCACCCCTAACCCCTCCCCACAAGGGGGAGGGGGACCAGCAACGCCGGCGCCTATCTTTGTGGCGAAGGCCTTGAAGGGCTCAGCTGTGATGGCGCGATGCCAAGCCTCCCTCCCCCTTGTGGGGAGGGATTGAGGGTGGGGGTACTCTTGGCACCGACTTCTATCAACCCGGCAGCCATCAAGCGAGCCCGAGCCCTTCGTCGAAACATGACGGAAGGCGAACGCAAGCTTTGGTCCGAGTTGAAGGAGTTCCGCCGACTTTACGGTCTACATGCGAGAAAGCAGGCGCCAATCGGACCTTACATTGCGGACTTCGTTCTGCATGAAAAGAACCTCGTCATCGAGGTGGACGGAGAGCATCACTTTACGCCGGAGGGAATGGAGAAGGATCGGATACGCGATGCATGGTTTGGCCGAGAGGGCTATCGTGTGCTGCGATTTTCCACGGGAGAGCTGACGGATTCTTTCGATGGTTGCATCGAGGAGATATTGCGGGAAGTTGGAGTGATGTAGCGACAGGTTACTCAATACTGGACCGATCTGAATCGAGCAAAGCGCTCACAAGAAGCGCGGCAGCACAAGGGAACACGACAATGACCAAAGTCATCCGAAACGGCACCATCGTCACCGCCGACCGCACGTGGAAGGCCGATGTGCTGATGCAGCACGGCAAGATCGTCGCCATCGGCTCCAACCTGCATGGCGACCATGAGTTCGACGCCACCGGCTGCTACATCATGCCGGGCGGCATCGATCCGCACACCCATCTCGAAATGCCGTTCATGGGGACCTATTCGGCCGACGATTTCGAATCCGGCACCCGCGCGGCCCTCTCCGGCGGCACGACGATGGTGGTCGATTTCTGCTTGCCGGCGCCGCAGCAGTCGCTGCTGGAAGCCTTGCAGATGTGGGACAACAAGACCTCGAAGGCTTCCTGCGACTACTCCTTCCACATGGCGATCACCTGGTGGGGCAAGCAGGTGTTCGACGAGATGGCGACCGTCGTCGACAAGGGCATCACGTCGTTCAAGCACTTCATGGCCTACAAGGGCGCGCTGATGGTGGACGACGACGAGATGTATGCGTCGTTCCAGCGCTGCGCCGACCTCGGCGCGCTGCCGCTGGTGCATGCCGAAAATGGTGACGTGGTCGCCGCTCTGTCGCAAAAGCTCTTGGCCGCCGGCAATAACGGGCCGGAGGCACATGCCTATTCGCGGCCGCCGGAGGTGGAAGGCGAGGCGGCCAACCGCGCCATCATGATCGCCGACATGGCCGGCGTGCCGCTCTATATCGTGCATGTCTCATGCGAGCAGGCGCACGAAGCGATCCGCCGCGCGCGCCAGAAAGGCATGCGGGTGTTCGGCGAGCCGCTGATCCAGCATCTGACGCTGGATGAGAGCGAGTATTTCAACAAGGACTGGGACCATGCGGCGCGCCGTGTCATGAGCCCGCCCTTCCGCAACAAATTGCACCAGGATTCGCTGTGGGCAGGCCTGCAGGCCGGCTCGCTGCAAGTGGTGGCGACCGACCACTGCGCCTTCACCACCAAGCAGAAGCGCAACGGCGTTGGCGATTTCACCAAGATCCCGAACGGCACTGGCGGGCTCGAAGACCGCTTGCCGGTGCTGTGGACCACCGGCGTCAACACCGGCCGGCTGACGATGAACGAGTTCGTCGCCGTGACCTCGACCAACATCGCCAAGATCCTCAACATGTATCCGAAGAAGGGCGCCATCGTCGAAGGCGCCGATGCCGACATCGTGGTCTGGGACCCGAAGCGCAAGAAGAAGATCACGTCGAAGAAGCAGCAGTCGGTGATCGACTACAATGTCTTCGAAGGTTTTGAAGTGACCGGCCTGCCGCGCTTCGTCTTTTCGCGCGGTGAACTCTCGATCGAGGAAGCGGAGATCAAGGCCAAGCCCGGCCATGGCGAATTCGTCGCCCGCGAGCCGAACGCGGCGGTCAACCGGGCGCTGTCGACCTGGAAGGACATCACCGCGCCGCGCAAGGTGGAACGCACCGGCATTCCGGCGACAGGGGTTTGAGGTTGCGGAGCTTCGCAGCGCTCATCTCGTTGGTCGTGGCGACCGTCATCGCCGGTCCGGCAGAAGCGGCCAGCGTACTGGTTGGCTCCTGGGGCAACGATGCCGGCTGTGTCTTTGCAAAGGCCGGTTATCAGGACCGTGATGACTATATCCTGCTGACTGCCGAAGGAATCGAGACCTATGGCAGCGGCTGTCGGTTTGCGCAGCAATTGACCTCGGCTTCGGGTACGCAATCGCTTGAAGCAACCTGTTCGGCCGAGGGCGAGGCGGGGACGACGGCTGAAACCGTTATGGTCACCAACAAGGGCGATGATGGTTTCTTCGTGACCATTCCCGGCCTTGAGGAAATGGGACCGCTGCAACCGTGTTCGTGACGTTGGATTTGGGGGAATGAGCGTGCGTGGTTTTGGTCTCTCTGTAGCGGTGCTTGCCGTTCTGGCCGCTGGTCAGGCTTTCGCGGCAGGCATCGATCTGTCGAAACCCTATGGCGACAAATATGGCTGCATCAACCGCAACGGCCAGGAAGTCGCCGCCGATCGGATGCTGCTTTTGACCGACGAGGCATTGGTCACCGCCGCCAGCGCCTGCACCTTCACCGAGAAACAGGCGCAGGCCGATGGTTCGGTGGTGACGGCAACCTGTGAGGCGGAAGGCGAGGAGGGCTCGGAGCCGACCAAGTTCACCATCAAGCGCAGCGCCAAGAACGCCAAGAGACTGACGGTTACTGACGAGGACGGCAACGTCATGGGGGAAGTTGCGCGGTGCAAATGACGGCGATCCCGTCAGTGTCAGGCGACCAGCGCATCCAGTTCCGGCAGCAGGACGACGCTTTCCTGTTCGTTGGGATCAGTGCGGGCGATGACGGCCGAAGAGGGGGCATTGCTCAGATTGGCCGGCAGATGCGGCACACCGGCCGGGATGTAGAAGAGGTCGCCGGCCTTGACGACGATGTGGTGCTCCAGCCGGTCGCCATACCAGGTGTGGACCTCGCCGGAGAGCACGTAGATCGCCGTTTCATGGCTTTCATGCAGGTGCGCCTTGGCGCGGGCGCCGGGCGGCATGGTGAGCACGTGCATGCAGATGCCGGAGGAACCGACCGACTCCGTGGCGATGCCGGCAAAATAGGTCAATCCCTGCTTGCCTTCATAAGTGCTTTCAGGACGGATAAGGTGACAGGTGGGTTTGGGCGACATCGGCAAGGCTCCGGGCGTCGGTTGAGTGGGATTGGACGAGTGGAAAACAACATCAACGTAAATGCAACGGCGTTTCATCCTGCGCGGCAGCGGCTGCGAAAGGCAGGCTGCGGCCAATGACGGGAACCTCGCCAGCCGTCGTTTCGGCAAGCAAACTTGGCCTCACCTTCCAGACCAATGACGGTCCAGTAGAGGCGCTCTCCAATGTCGACCTCACCATCGGCAAGGGCGAGTTCGTCTCCTTCATCGGCCCGTCCGGCTGCGGCAAGACCACTTTGCTGCGCGTCATCGCCGATCTGGAGAAGCCGACGTCGGGCACGATCTCGGTCAACGGCATGACGCCGGAACAGGCGCGCGAGAAACGCGCCTATGGCTATGTCTTCCAGGCGGCCGCCCTTTTCCCGTGGCGTACCATCGAGCGCAATGTGGCGCTGCCGTTGGAGATCATCGGCCTGTCCAGGGCCGAGCAGGCCGAGCGCATCAAGCGCACGATGGAGCTCGTCAACCTCTCAGGATTCGAGAAGAAATACCCCTGGCAACTTTCCGGCGGCATGCAGCAGCGCGCCTCGATCGCCCGCGCGCTCGCCTTCGACGCCGATCTTTTGCTGATGGACGAACCGTTCGGGGCGCTGGACGAGATTGTGCGCGACCACCTCAATGAGCAATTGCTGGAATTGTGGGCGCGGACCAACAAGACGATCTGCTTCGTCACCCATTCCATCCCCGAGGCGGTGTACCTGTCGACGCGCATCGTCGTCATGTCGCCACGCCCCGGCCGGGTCACCGACATCATCGAATCGACGCTGCCGAAGAAAAGGCCGCTGGATATTCGCGAGACGCCGGAGTTTCTGGCGATCGCGGCTCGGGTGAGGGATGGTCTGAGGGCGGGGCACAGCTATGATGATTGAGGGCTGTCCCAGGCGAACCGGCAACAACGACTTCGTCATCCTAGGGCGAAGCAAGGAGCGAAGCGACGCGGCGCAGACCCTAGGATCCATGCCGTTGCTTCTATGCACCGCAACGGTGCAGAACGGCGCACCCTTCGCCGCGCCTTCGAAGGCAAACATTCTCGACCGCTTATACCCCTCGGCCCACGTCACGGAATGGATCCTAGGGTCTGCGCGACGCTTCGCGTCGCTCCGCCCTAGGATGACGAAGGCGAAGGCGCTCGGCCTTCGCTTCGCTCCGGCCACCCTCTCCCCGGTGAGGAGAGGAGAAGGGGAGCGCTAAATGGACACCTTCCGCGACAAACTCATCCCCGTCACCTCGATCCTCCTGGGCGTGGTCGTGCTCTGGTACATCTTTGCCGTCATCCTCAACGCGCCGTTCCAACGCGATCTCGACCGCCGCGCCAACGAAACCCACGGCACCGTCGAGTTCATCGGCAAGACGCTGTCGCAGCCCAAGCCGACATTGCCGGCGCCGCATCAGGTGGCGGTGAATTTCTTCGAGAACACGTTTCTGCGGCCGATCACCTCGACCCGCAGCCTCGTCTACAATGCCTGGGTGACGCTGTCGTCGACGCTGCTCGGCTTTGCCTTCGGCACCGCGCTCGGCATCATCATCGCCGTCGGCATCGTCCATGTGGCAACGCTCGACCGCAGCCTTATGCCGTGGATCATCGCCTCGCAGACGATTCCCATCCTGGCGGTGGCGCCGATGATCATCGTCGTTCTGGCGGCGATTGGCGTGACTGGTCTCATCCCGAAGGCGATGATTTCGACCTATCTGTCGTTCTTCCCGGTGACGGTGGGCATGGTGAAAGGCCTGCGTTCACCCGAGATCATGCATCTCGACCTGATGCACACTTACAATGCCAGCGCCTCGCAGACCTTCTGGAAGCTGCGCGTGCCGGCGTCGGTGCCGTTCCTGTTCACCTCGATGAAGGTGGCAGTGGCGGCAAGCCTGGTCGGCGCCATCGTCGGCGAACTGCCGACCGGAGCCGTCGCCGGCATCGGCGCGAAACTGCTCGCCGGCGCCTATTACAGCCAGTCCATCGACATCTGGTCGACTCTGGTTGCCGGCTCGGTGGTGGCGGCGCTGCTGGTCATGGTGGTCGGCATGGCCGGGCGCCTCGTCGACCGCGCCATGGGCGGGAGGCCGGCATGAACTGGCTGAAGCCATCCTGGCAAGCGCTGCTGGCCATTGTGCTGTGCCTTGTCGCTCTGGCGCTCGGCGCGATGTCGAAGCCGGAAGCGGCTGCACTCGCAGATCCGGCCGCCAGCTTCGACTACCCCTATTTCGGACTAAAGACCCCGATGATCGGCCTGGCCGTGCTGGCGGGGCTGATCTCCATGGCCAAAATTCCGTCGCTGGCCGAAGCCGCGGTGCTGTTCATCGGCGCTCACCTCGTCGCCTGGCTGCTGATCTCGGGCATTGCCGGTTTCGAAGGCACGGCATTGGCGCCGTATTTCCTGCTTCTCACCGCTGCCTGGCTGCTGGCCTGGCGCTGCGTCGCGGTGCTGTCGGGACTTCTGCCGATGGCAAAAGGGGCGCGGATGGCGCTGCGCCTGATCATCCCGGCGATCTTCGGCGCCTGGATCCTGATCATCTGGGAAGCGGTGACGCGCGGCGCCGGCATCCCCTTCATCCTTTTGCCGCCGCCGAGCGCCATCGGCGCGCGCATTGCGAGTTCCCTGCCGGTGCTCGGCGCCGATGTCCGGCAGACCATCTTCAAGGCGGTGATCTTCGGCTATGTCGTCGGCAGCGGCGCCGGGTTCCTCGTGGCCATCGCGGCCGACCGCGTGCCGTTCCTGCGCCGTGGCCTGCTGCCGATCGGCAATATGGTCTCGGCGCTGCCGATCATCGGCGTAGCACCGATCATGGTCATGTGGTTCGGCTTCGACTGGCCGTCCAAGGCAGCGGTGGTCATCATCATGACCTTCTTCCCGATGTTGGTGAATACGGTCGCAGGTCTTGCCGCCTCCGGTCATATGGAGCGCGACCTGATGCGCACCTACGCGTCGGGTTACTGGCCGACGCTCTTGAAGCTCCGGTTGCCGGCCGCGGCGCCCTTCATTTTCAACGCGCTGAAGATCAACTCGACGCTGGCACTGATCGGCGCCATCGTCGCCGAGTTCTTCGGTACGCCAGTCGTCGGCATGGGCTTTCGCATCTCGACCGAGGTCGGGCGGATGAACATCGACATGGTCTGGGCCGAAATCGCAGTTGCAGCCCTTGCGGGTTCGGTCTTTTATGGCGTGGTCGCTCTTGTCGAGAGAGCCGTCACGTTTTGGCATCCCTCTGTCCGTGGTGGATAGGGCGGTGGGTTTTGGGTGTTAACTTCAGAGGGTAAAAACATGAAAAGACTGATCATTCCGTTGCTGGCCGGCGCGATGTCGCTGGCCGCGTTCCAGGCCATGGCCGCCGACAAGGTGACCTTGCAGCTGAAATGGGTCACGCAGGCCCAGTTTGCCGGCTACTACGTCGCCAAGGCCAAGGGTTTCTATGAGGCCGAAGGCCTCGACGTCGACATCAAGCCGGGCGGTCCCGATATCGCGCCGGAGCAGGTGATTGCCGGCGGTGGCGCCGATGTCATCGTCGACTGGATGGGCGGGGCGCTGGCCGCGCGCGAAAAGGGCGTGCCACTGGTCAACATCGCCCAGCCGTTCAAGAAGGCCGGCATGGAACTGGTCTGCCCGAAGGACGGCCCGATCAAGACCGAAGCCGACTTCAAGGGCCATACGCTCGGCGTCTGGTTCTTCGGCAACGAATATCCGTTCTACGCCTGGATGAACAAGCTCGGCCTCAAGACCGAAGGCGGCCCGGACGGTGTCACCGTCCTCAAGCAGAGCTTTGACGTGCAGCCGCTGATCCAGAAGCAGGCCGATTGCATCTCGGTCATGACCTATAACGAGTACTGGCAGCTGATCGACGCCGGCTACAAGCCGGAACAGCTGACCGTGTTCAACTACTCGGCGATGGGCAACGACCTGCTCGAAGACGGGCTCTATGCCTCGGAAGACAAGCTCAAGGATCCTGCCTTCGAAGACAAGATGGTGCGTTTCGTGCGCGCTTCGATGAAGGGCTGGAAATACGCCATCGACAACAATGACGAAGCCGCTGGTATCGTCATGGACAATGGGGGCCAGGACGAGAACCACCAGAAGCGGATGATGAGCGAAATCGCCAAGCTGATCGACAATGCCGACGGCAAGCTCGATCCGGCGACCTACGAGCGCACCGCCAAGGCGCTGCTCGACCAGAAGATCATCACCAAGGCGCCGACCGGCGCTTACACCACGGCCATCACCGACAAGGCTATCAAATAAGCCTGACCGGCTGTAGTGATAGTCCGATAGTGAGAACGGCGCCTCGGGTTCAGAGGCGCCGTTCCTTTATGGTGTTCATGACGAAGCTGGTCTCGATCGAGGCGACGCATTTCAGCCGCGCGATCTTTTCCTTGATGAAGCGCTCGTACTGGTCGAGGCTGCCGGTCACCACCTTCAGCACATAGTCGCGCGACCCGGTGACGAGGTGGCATTCCAGCACCTCTTCCCAACCGCGGATCGCCTCCTCGAACATGACGATCTCGTCCTCGTTCTGCCGGCTGAGCCTGACGGTGGCGATGGCGACCATGCTCCAGCCGAAGGCGGCCGGATCGACCAGCGTGGTGTAGCCCCTGATGGTGCCGGCTTCCTCCAGCCGCCGCACCCGCCGCAGGCAAGGTGACGGCGACAGGCCGATGCGTTCGGCCAGCTCATTGTTGGTGATGCGGGCGTCGGCCTGCAATTCGCGCAGGATTTTAAGGTCGAAATCGTCGGCTATCTTCTGCTGCAATTTTGCTCGCTCCTGGCAGTTTGTTGCTGGAATGCAGCCATGCGAGGCCGAAAATAGCAAGGACTGCGTGAAGGAGATCGCATAAATTGCCGCGCGAGACTCCTCCAAATGCAGGAAAAGCCATGACCGCGCCACGCCCGTCGAAAACCCATATCGGCAACCACAAGCTCCACCCCGAGACGCTGATGTTGAGCTATGGCTTCGATCCGCAACTGTCGGAAGGCGCCGTCAAGCCGCCGGTGTTTTTGACCTCGACCTTCGTGTTCAAGTCGGCGGAAGAGGGGCGCGACTTCTTCGACTACACCTCCGGCCGCAAGGAGCCGCCGAGCGGCACGGCGTCCGGCCTGGTCTATTCGCGCTTCAACCATCCCAACTCAGAGATCGTCGAGGACCGGCTGGCGGTCTATGAGGGAACGGACGCCTGCATCCTGTTTTCGTCGGGCATGTCGGCGATCGCGACCACGCTGCTCGCCTATGCCCGCCCAGGCGATGTCATCCTGCATTCGCAGCCGCTTTACGGCGGCACCGAGACGCTTTTGACGCGCACGCTGTCCGGTTTCGGCATCGGCGCTGTCGGTTTTGCCGATGGCGTCGACGAGACGGCGGTGCGGGCGGCTGCAGACGCGGCAGTTGCGAAGGGCCGCGTCTCGGTCATCCTGATCGAGACGCCGTCCAACCCAACCAACAGCCTGGTCGACATCGCGCTGACCCGGAAGATCGCCGACGAGATCGGCGGCAAGCAGGGTTCGACGCCGATCATCGTCTGCGACAACACGTTGCTCGGTCCGGTGTTTCAGCGACCGATCGAACATGGCGCTGATGTCTCGGTCTATTCGCTGACCAAATATGTCGGCGGCCATTCCGACCTGATCGCCGGTGCGGCCATGGGCAGCAAGGCGGTGACCAAGCCGATCAAGGCTCTGCGCGGCGCCATCGGCACGCAGCTCGATCCGCATTCCTGCTGGATGCTCGGCCGCTCGCTGGAGACGCTATCGATCCGCATGGAGCGGGCCAACGACAATGCGCGCCTAGTGGCCGAATTCCTGCGCGACCATGCCAAGGTCGAGAAGGTGCACTACCTGCCGTTCCTCGGCGAGGATACGGCCGCGGGCCGCGCCTACAAGGCGCAGTGCAGCGGCGCCGGCTCGACCTTCTCGTTCGATATCAAAGGCGGGGAGAAGGCGGCCTTCGCTTTCCTCAACGGGCTGCAGATCTTCAAGCTCGCGGTGAGCCTCGGTGGCACGGAATCACTTGCCAGCCACCCGGCGGCGATGACCCATTCCGGCATTCCCTTCGACGTGCGCCAGCGCATCGGCGTGCTGGAGACCACGGTCAGGCTTTCGATCGGGGTCGAACACCCGGACGATCTGATCGCCGACCTGACGCAGGCGCTGGCCGGCGTCTGACGGCAGCTCTTCTGGAACTGGAAAGGGGGCGAGCGATCGCTCCCTTTTTTGTTTCCCAGTCACAAAACCGTGTGTCGGGAAACATTGCGTCGTTCAGACGTTCCGGTTGAGGCATGCGCGCGCCGCGGGAGCCGCGACGCATGTGACACGCAATCGGAGGTTCTTCATGCGCACTCAATCCGTCCTGCCAGTGCTTTCGGCTCTGGCCATCTCGCCCGCTTTCCTGTTCGCGTCGCCGGCCATGGCGGAGGTGGTGAAGTACAAGGCGACGCTCGACGGCAGCCAACAGAGCCCGCCCGTCACCACCAAGGGCAAAGGCACTGCTACCTTGACGTTCGACACCACCAAGAAGAAGCTCAGCTGGAACGTCAAATATTCCGGCCTCAGCGGACCGGCGACCGCCGCGCACATTCACGGCCCGGCAGCGATGGGCGCGAGTGCAGCGCCCGTGATCCCGTTCAAAGGCAAGCTCAAGAGCCCGATCAAGGGTTCGGCGGAGCTAACCGACGCGCAGGCCGCCGACCTGGCTGCCGGCAACTATTACGTCAATGTCCACACCGCCGCGAACAAGGATGGCGAGATCCGCGGGCAGATCGAGGCGGCGAAGTAGGGACGGACAGAATAGCGATTGCTTTGGAAGTCGGCGGGACAGCGCCACCCTCTGTCCTGCCGGCCGCTCGTCGTTCGGAAAGCCAAGCAATTGGCTTTCCGTCCGCTGCGCGGAGCACTCCTCCCCACAAGGGGGGAGATCGGATTTCGCGACTGCCTCGCCAATCAGGCCTTGTCGCGGATCTGGGTCATCGTCCGGGTCGGGGTGATCGCCTCGGGATCGAGCCTGATCTCGACGATCGCCGGCTTGCCGCTGGCCCGGGCGCGCTCGAAGGCGGGGGCGAAATCGGCCGTCTTCTCGACCGTTTCGCCGTGGCCGCCATAGGCGCGGGCAAGGGCGGCAAAGTCCGGATTCTTCAGGTCGGTGGCGACGACGCGGCCCGGATAGTCACGCTCCTGATGCATGCGGATGGTGCCGTAGATGCCGTTGTTGACGACGATGACGATGATCGGCAGGTCATACTGGACGGCGGTGGCGAATTCCTGCCCGTTCATCAGGAAGCAGCCGTCGCCGGCAAAGGCGATCACGGTGCGGTCCGGGTGCAGCGCCTTGGCGGCGACCGCAGCAGGCGTGCCGTAGCCCATCGAACCGGAGGTGGGAGCGCCTTGCGTGGCGAAGCGGCGGAAGCGGTGGAAGCGATGCACCCAGGTGGCGTAGTTGCCGGCGCCGTTGGTCAGAATGGCGTCGTCTGGCAGCACCTTTTCCAGGTAGTTCATGATCGGTCCCATCTGGACCGGGCCAGGGCCGCTTTCAGGCGGCGTCGACCAGTCGAGATAGGCGGCATGCGCCTTCGCTGTCTCGTCCGCCCAGGACGGCGTGCGAGCCGGTTTGCGCTTGGCGAACGCCTCGACGAAAGCCGAGGGCGAGGCGTTGATCGCCAGCGTCGGCCGGTAGACGCGGCCAAGCTCGCCGGCATCGGCGTGGACATGCACCAGCGTCTGGTCGGGGTAGGGGCTCTTCAGCAGCGTATAATCGGAGGACGGCATCTCGCCCATGCGGCCGCCGATCAGCAGCACCAGATCGGCCTGTTTGATCGCCGTTGCCAGCTTCGGGTTGATGCCGATGCCGACATCGCCGGCATAGTTCGGGTGGAGATGATCGAACAGCATCTGGCGGCGGAAGGAGCAGCCGACCGGCAGCGACCAGGCCTCGGCGATGGTGCGCATGCGTGCCACCGCTTCCTCGTCCCAGCGCGTGCCGCCGAGGATGACGAAGGGACGCTTGGCCTTTCCAAGCAGTTTCTCCAGAGCGTCGAGCTCGGCTTCGCCGGGCCGCGTTTCGACTGGCGTGTGCGGCAAGGCTGCGGGCGCTTCGACCAGACTGGTCAGCATGTCCTCGGGCAGCGAGATCACGGCAGGACCGGGGCGGCCTGAGGTTGCCACCGCGAAGGCGCGGGTGACGAATTCCGGGATGCGCGCGGCATCGTCGATCTCGACGACCCATTTGGCGATGTCGCCGAAGAAGCGCTTGTAGTCGACTTCCTGGAAGGCCTCGCGCTCCTTGGCGTGGCTGGCGACCTGACCGATGAACAGGATGACGGGCACCGAATCTTGCATGGCGATGTGAATGCCGGCGGACGCATTGGTGGCGCCGGGGCCGCGGGTGACGAAGCAGATGCCGGGCTTGCCGGTCAGCCGCCCCTGGCAGTCGGCCATCATGGCAGCGCCGCCTTCCTGGCGGCAGACAATGGTGCGGATCGACGAGTCATGCAGCGCGTCGAGAACGGCGAGATAGGATTCGCCCGGCACGCAAAAGATGCGATCGGTGCCGTTGGCCTCGAGTGCGTCGACAATCAATTGTCCGCCGGTCTTCATTTTCCAGATTTCTCCAGTTCGGCAAGGATTTCTTCGGTGTGTTCGCCAAGGCGCGGCGAGGGGCGCTCGTAGACCAGCGGCGTGCCCGACATCACCATAGGCGCGCGCACCGAGGGCAGACGGTTGCCGTGGCCATCGTCGAGGTCGAGGCGCATGCCGCGCGCAATGGTCTGCGGATCGGCGAACATCTGGCCGATATTGTTGATCGGGCTCGCCGGCACGCTTGCCGCTTCGAGTTTCGCCAGCAGCGGGTCGCGATCCCAGTTCTTCAGCGTCTCGATCATGTGCTCGCGCAATTTCACCCGGTTGGCGACACGGGCAGGGTTGGTGGCGAAATCGGGATCCGCTGCGAGATGGTCGAGCCCGACAGCGGCGCAGAATTTGCCGAACTGGCCGTCATTGCCGACTGCGAGGATGATGTGGCCATCCCTGACCGGTACGACCTCATAGGGCGCGATGTTCATATGCGCATTGCCCATCTGCACCGGCGATTTGCCGGAGACGAGATAGTTGAGGTTCTGGTTGCCGAGTGCGGAGATCTGGGTGTCGAACAGCGCCATGTCGATGTGCTGGCCTTCGCCGGTCTTTTCGGCATGGCGAAGCGCTGCCTGGATGGCGATCACCGAATAGAGGCCGGTGAAGATGTCGGAAATGGCGACGCCGGCCTTTTGCGGCTCGCGCCCGGCCTCGCCGGTGATCGACATCATGCCGGCCATGGCCTGGATGATGAAATCGTAGCCCGCGCGGGGTGCGTAAGGCCCATCCTGGCCGAAGCCGGTGATGGAACAGTAGACGAGCTTTGGATTGAGCTTGCGCAGGCTCTCGTAATCGAGGCCGTATTTTTTCAGCCCGCCGAGCTTGAAGTTCTCGATCAGCACATCCGAGGTAGCGACCAGCCGGCGTATCGTTTCAGCACCCTCAGGCGTCGAGAAGTCGATGGCGATGGAGCGCTTGCCGCGATTGCAGGAATGGTAATAGGCGGCCGACAGGTTCTCGCCGTCATGGCTCATGACGAAGGGCGGACCCCATTTGCGGGTGTCGTCGCCACCGTCGGGACTCTCGACCTTGATGACGTCGGCGCCGAGATCGGCCAGCAACTGTCCGGCCCATGGCCCGGCCAGGATGCGGGCGAGTTCGACGACGCGGACGCCTTTCAGCGGAGGTTCAGCCATAAATCACCAAAAACGGGTCGGAACCGCAGCCTCTATCAATCCGGGATGCCGCTGTCACGGGCCTTGCGCTGGGCCAGCGATGTCACCGTTCCAGCACGCTGTCGGCCCAGGCGGCAAAATCGTCCATGACGGTGTCGCGGTTCACTTCGTTCAGGCTTTCGTGGCGGGTGTCGGCGTAAACCTTTGAAAGCAGATCCGAAAAGCCCATCGCGCTCATGCGTTTGGCGAGATGATCGATGGCTTTGCCGTAGTCGGAAGCCGGGTCTTTCTCGCCGCCGACGATGCTGACTGGGAGGTCGCGCCTTATGCCGGCAAAGCCGGAATCCTTGCCGCCATTCTGCGCCATCTGGACGACGTCGCGCCACATCGAGATCGAGGCATCCCAGCCGCAGAGCGGATCGGCGACGTACTTGGCCACTTCCGCCTCGTCGCGCGACAGCCAGTCGAACAGCGTCTTGTGGTTGGGCACCGCCTTGCCCCAGGCCTGGAAGGTTAGTCGGGGCAAGATACGCGAGGGGACATCGGAGCCGAGCCTGAAGCGCTCATAGGCCAGGATGGCGAGCGCCAACTGGCCAAGCAGGCCTTGCGAGAAATTGCCGTTCCAGATCGCGGCGGCGTGAACGCGTGGCGAGTGCGCCAACAGATAGTTCAATGCCACCGACGCGCCCATCGAATGGCCGAACAGGATGACCGGTACCCCCGGCTGCTCCTTGGCGATCAGGTCGTGGACGGCGTCGACATCGGCAATCACCTTGGCGGCGCCGTCGGTGCCGGCGAACCTGCCGAGCGGCGCATTAGGCGCCTTGGTCGCGCCGTGGCCGCGGTGGTCGTGGACGTAGACATGAAAGCCGCGCGGCGCGAGGTAATCGGCAAAGCGGGCATAGCGCGCGGCATGCTCGGCCAGGCCGTGATTGATCTGGACGACCGCACGCGGAGTGCCGCTCGCGTGCTTCACATAAAGGTTGAGCGTGGCCCCGGTCGGTGAGGCCAGCGTCGTCTGCCTGTCAAATGCCATGTCTCGCTCCCTCAGCGACTGTTGGGCGACGGCGCGACCGACGTCAAGGGGAGGTCGGGAAGCGCCAGCCGCACCTGGTGGAGATTGTTTTTTGCGGCAGACGAAAGAAATCGTAATTCTGACATGTCGTACGTTTCTAGCTTGCGGCATGAAACGCTAGGAGTTCTCGAATGCGGATATCGGCGATATGGGCTGCGGTGTTGGTGGCGCTGGCCAGCGCAGGCATGGCGCGAGCCGACGTCAAGATGAGCGGCTCTTTCGTCGCAGACGCTGCCTGTCCGGCAACGCAGGCGATCAAGAGCGGCAAGAATCCGGGCAATGTCTCGACGACTGCCGGGCAAAGCTACGATCTCCTGGCCGGCAACAAGGATGCGCCGACGCATTATCTCATCCGTGTGCCGGGGGCCGATCCGGAACGCCGCTGGGTCAAGATCAGCTGTGGCCATGTTACCGGCGGCAGCGCGTCGACCCAACCGGCTGGACCTGCCGATCAGGGCAAGTCTGCGGCTTCGGGAAAGCCCGAATATGTCTTTGCGCTGAGCTGGCAGCCGGCCTTCTGCGAAACCAAGTCGAGTAAGCCCGAATGCCAGGCGCAGACAGCAGGCGGTTTCGACGCGTCGCATTTCACGCTGCACGGCCTGTGGCCACAGCCGAACGGCAACTTTTATTGCCAGGTGCCGGCGAGTGACAAGGCCAATGACAATCCGGCCCACTGGGGCGACCTGCCGCCGGTCGATCTCGATGCCAACACGCGCGCCGAGCTTGACCAGGTGATGCCGGGCACGGCGTCCAAGCTCGAACGGCACGAATGGATCAAGCATGGCACCTGCTACGGCAAGAGCCAGCAGGAGTATTTTGCCGAGGCGTTGAACCTGATGCGGGCGGTAAATGCCTCGCCGGTGCGCGATCTTTTCACCAAGAATGTCGGCAAGCAGCTCACCTCGGACCAGATCCGCAGCGCCTTCGACAGCGCCTTCGGCAATGGGGCCGGCGCGCGGGTGCGCGTCTCTTGCCTGGTCGATCCATCGAGCGGCAGGCGGCTGATCGGCGAGTTGACGCTCGGCCTGACCGGCCCGATCGGCCCGGACAGTTCGCTGGGCAATCTGATGCTAGCCTCGGCGCCGACGACCAAGGCCGGCTGCCCGAAGGGCTCGGTCGATGCGGCGGGGTTCCAGTAGGATATCCGTCTGTTGCTGGGCAGTGACGCGGTGATACGGTCTGACGCATTTCATTCGGCGGGGTGGCGATGAGTGGCATGACGTCAGGCGCGCTGGCCCGGCTGGCTTTCTGGGCCCGGGGGATGATCGCAATCCAGGACGCTCGCATGGAATGGCCGGGCTTTTCCTATACGGACGCGGAATGGGCGCGCATGCGCGTGCTCGCCGCGCCGATCGGGGCCGGCCGCTACCAGCTGTTCACGATGGTCAATGCGGTGATCTTCATCGCCATTGCCGCGCTCGGCGTCGTCTGTGTCTTCCTGCCGCTGGCAAACCTTTTGTTTCCGGTGCCGGCCGAAACCAGCGCGCTCAAATTCTCGGCTCTGCTGGCGGCTTATGCGTTCCTTATCATCGGTATTGGCCTGCCGATCTCGATGCGCCTGTCCAGTGCGCTGATGGCCTCCAGGGAGATGCGCGCGGGGCTCCTCGCTGAGGCCGGTGACGAGGCACTGGCGGCAAAGGTATCCTGGCAGATCAACCGCATCACGCTCATCATGTGCGGCCTGCTCGTGCCCGGCATCCTGCTGTTCATCGCCTACGACATAGATGCCTGCCCGATCATCACCACGCTGAAATGGCTGGCGATCGTGCTGATGGCCGTCTCAGTTGCGGTCGGCGCGTTGCAGCAGCGCAAGCGGAGCTGATCGACCCGGCGATCTTCGGGAATTTCGACAGGGCTTCGGTGTACACCTGGCTTGAAATGGCAAAAGCGATTGCCGTTCGGCCCGGCATCGCCTACATAGCGCCCAACCTCCATTCAATCCGACATTTTCGGTCAACTGTCAGGGAAAGCGCGCGTGGCACGCCAGTTCATCTATCACATGGCCGGCCTCAACAAGGCCTATGGCACCAAGAAGGTGCTCGAAAACATTCATCTGTCCTTCTACCCGGACGCCAAGATCGGCATTCTCGGCCCCAACGGCGCCGGCAAGTCGACGATCCTCAAGATCATGGCCGGCATCGACAAGGAGTGGAACGGCGAAGCCTGGCTCGCCGAAGGCGCCACCGTCGGCTATCTGGCGCAGGAGCCGGCGCTCGACCCGAACAAGACGGTGTTCGAGAACATCATGGAAGGCGTCGCCGCCAAGACCGCCATCATCGAACGCTACAACGAGCTGATGATGAACTATTCCGACGAGACGGCGGACGAGTCCGCCAAGCTCCAGGACGAGATGGACCGGCTGAACCTGTGGGATCTTGAACAGCAGGTCGAGATGGCGATGGAAGCGCTGGGCTGCCCGCCCAAGGAGGCCGACGTCACCAAGCTTTCGGGCGGCGAGCGCCGCCGCGTCGCGCTCTGCCAGCTGCTGCTGCGCCAGCCCGACCTTCTGCTGCTCGACGAACCGACCAACCATCTCGACGCCGAGACCACGGCGTGGCTGGAAAAGCATCTGCGCGCCTATCCAGGCGCGGTGATGATCATCACCCACGATCGCTACTTCCTCGACAATGTTACCGGCTGGATCCTCGAGCTCGATCGCGGCCGCGGCATTCCCTATGAGGGCAACTACACCAAATACCTGGAAGCCAAGGCCAAGCGCCTCAAGCAGGAAGGTCGCGAGGACGACGCCCGCCAGCGCGCCATCGGCCGCGAGCGCGAGTGGATCCAGTCGAGCCCCAAGGCCCGCCAGACCAAATCCAAGGCGCGTATCCAGGCCTTCCAGGATCTCTTGGATGCAGCCGACAAGCGGCGTCCGACAGATACGCAGATCGTCATCCCGCATGGCGAGCGCCTCGGCAATGTGGTGATCGAGGTCGACGGCCTGTCGAAGGGCTTTGGCGACACGCTGCTGATCGAAGGCCTGGAATTCAAGCTGCCGCCGGGCGGCATTGTCGGCGTCATCGGACCCAACGGCGCCGGCAAGACGACGCTGTTTCGCATGATCACCGGCCAGGAAAAGCCCGATGCCGGCACGGTCCGCATCGGCGAGACGGTCAAGCTCGGCTATGTCGACCAGAGCCGTGACGCGCTCGATCCGTCAAAGACCGTCTGGGAAGAAATCTCGGGCGGCGCCGAAGTGGTCAAGCTCGGAAAGTTCGAGGCCAACACGCGCGCCTATTGTGCGTCGTTCAACTTCCGTGGCGGCGACCAGCAGCAGAAGGTCGGCAACCTGTCAGGCGGCCAGCGCAACCGCGTGCACCTGGCAAAAATGCTGAAGACCGGCGGCAATGTGCTGCTGCTCGACGAACCGACCAACGATCTCGATACGGAAACGCTGGCGGCGCTCGAAGACGCGCTGGAAAACTTCGGCGGCTGCGCCGTCATCATCTCGCACGATCGCATGTTCCTCGATCGTCTGGCCACGCATATCCTCGCCTTCGAGGGCGACAGCCATGTCGAGTGGTTCGAAGGCAATTTCGAGGATTACGAGCAGGACAAGATCCGCCGGCTCGGGCCCGAAGCCGTCAACCCGCACCGCATGACCTACAAGAGGCTGACGCGGTAAGAGGACAACCGGGCGGCGAATTCTCAAGACGATATGAGGAGCTGAAATGGCTGATTGGTCCGCCGCCCAATATCTGAAATTCGAGGATGAGCGCACGCGGCCCGCGCGCGATCTCGTGGCGCAGGTACCGGTCGATTTCCCGCGCCGGGTCGTCGACATAGGCTGCGGGCCGGGCAACTCGACCGAACTATTGGTCGAGCGCTGGCCGGATGCCGAGGTCAGCGGTTTCGACTCCTCTCCCGACATGATCGAGAAGGCGAGGGCACGCCTGCCCAGCGTCAATTTCGATCTCGCCGATGCGTCGACATGGCAGCCGCCCGAGCCGGTCAACGTCATCTTTGCCAATGCGGTGTTCCAGTGGCTGCCCGCGCATCCGGCTGTGTTTCAGCGGCTGATGGGCTTTCTCGCGCCCGGCGGCGCGCTCGCTGTCCAGATGCCCGACAATCTGCTTGAGCCCTCGCATCAGCTGATGCGCGAGACCGCGGCCGAAATGCCGTTCGCCGCCAAGATGGCGGGTGCCGCGCGCGGGCCGTTGCCACCGGTGTCGTTCTACTATGACCTGCTGTCGCCACTCTCCGACCGGGTGGATATCTGGCATACGGCCTATAACCATCCGCTGGCCGACGCCGAAGCGATCGTCGAATGGGTGAAGTCGACGGGGCTGAAGCCTTTCCTCGATCCGCTGGACGCCGGCGAGCGCGAGATGTTCCTCGACAGCTACACGGCCAAGATTGCCAAGGCCTATCCGAAGACCGCAAACGGCAAGGTGCTGCTGCGCTTTCCGCGCATCTTCATCGTCGCCAAGCGGGCCGGCTAGCACTCTGGAGAATGCCGACCAATGTCCTCGGCTTAAGCCGGCGTAAACCGGCCGGGTGAGAAAAGTGTTGCGTCGCGCCTCTTCGTCGCCCACATGAGGACGACAACGCCTGCGCATGAACGGACTGGATATGCATCGCGTCATCATCAGCGGCATCGGCGTTGAAATCCCTGAAGCCAAGATCACCAATGAAGAACTGGTCGCCAGCTTCAATGCCTGGGTCGACACGGAGAATGCGCGTCGTCAAGGCACGGATGAGACGCTGCTGCAGAAATCCGACAGCGCCTTCATCGTCCACGCCTCGGGCGTCCAGACCCGCCATGTGATCGAGCGGGAAGGCATTCTCGATCCGACCCGGATGGCGCCGCGCATTCCGGCGCGGCCCGACGATGCGCTGTCGCTGCAGGCCGAGTTCGGCGTCGCCTCGGCCAAAAAAGCGCTCGACCATGCCGGCCTGAATCCGTCCGATGTCGACCTGGTGATCTGCTCGGCCTCGCACCAGCAGCGGCCCTATCCGGCGATCGCCATCGAAATGCAGGAGGCACTGGGCACCAAGGGCGCCGGCTTCGACATGGGCCTTGGCTGTTCGTCCGCCGCGGCCGCCTTGCACATCGCGGTCAATCTGGTGCGGACGGGCGCGCACAAACGCGTGCTGGTGGTTACCCCGGAGATCATCACCGGCCATCTCAATTTCCGCGACCGGCAGACGCATTTTATCTTCGGCGACGCGTCCGTGGCGATGGTGGTCGAGGGGCTGGCCAAGGGCGAGAAACGGCCGGGGCGCTTCGAGGTGCTGGACACCCGCACCTGGACGCAGATGTCGAACAACATCCGCACCAATCTGGGCTACCACACCCGCACCGCGCAGGACGATCCCTACATGATCAGCCTCGAGGGCAATCTGATCAAACAGGTCGGCAACAAGGTGTTCAAGGAAGTCACCGTCGCCGGCCACAAATTCATCGTCGAGTTCCTCGCCGAACACGGGCTGACGCCGCAGGCCGTCCGCCGCTTCTGGCTGCATCAGGCCAATGCGCGAATGAACGCCATGATCCTGAAGCTGGCCTTCGGCCACGAGGTCGACCATGACCGCGCGCCGATGGTGCTGGAGCGGCTCGGCAACACCGCCGGCGCCGGCGCCATCATTGCGCTTTCGGAAAACCATGCCGACATGAAGCCCGGCGATTTCGGCGTGCTGTGCGCCTTCGGCGCCGGCTATTCGATCGGCGGCGCGCTGCTCAGAATGCTGTAGTCAGGCTGGCGTGAACGGCACCAACATCGGCACGCGGCGGGCATAGTCGTCATAGGCGCTGCCGAGTTCGCCGCGCAAAAAGCGCTCCTCGAGCCTTGCCTTCACGACGATGCCGACGGTGAGAAAAACCGCGCCGGCGATGCCCCAGACCGTGCCTTTGGCCGCCATGGTGGCCAGGATGGCCAGCAGCAGCCCGGTATAGATCGGGTGGCGGACCAGCCGGTAGGGGCCGGTGTCGACGACACGGTGTTGGGCCTTGGCCGTCACCGAAGCCGACCAGAGGCGGCCGAGATGCAGCCGCGCCCACCATGCGAATAACAGGCCAACGGCAATGAGCCCGACGCAGATCCACGCTTCGGCAAGGGTCGGAAACCAGAACCGCAGCCGGCCGGCATAGCCATGCGCGGGAATGAACAACAGCACCGCGCCGATCATCCACAAAGCGCGATAGCGAAACTCCGCCTGGATGCCGGCGCGCTTTTGCGCGGGGTCGGACCAAAAGGCGGCTACGAACCAGGACACGACCCAGATCAGCCAGAGCAATGCGATTGCCGTACCGGGACGCATGGGAGACCTCCACCGACTGTCTCACCATGAAGCCGGCGCAGCACGGCGGCAATGCGGCGCAATACGGGACCGGTGCTGCTTTCAGGTAAGAAGATCGTGATCCGCGCTCATGGGCCGGAAAACATCCACTGCACGCCAAAGGCGTCGACCAGCATGCCGAAGCTGGTTCCCCAAATTTGCCCTGCCAGCGGTACAGTGATCCGGCCGCCTGCGGCCATGCGGTCGAAAAGCTCCCGCATTTTGGCCGGATCGTCGAACTCCAGCATCATCGCGGAGCCCTTCATCGGCTCCGCATCGTCATTGTCCGAGGCATGAAACAGCACGCCCGGACCTTCGAAGCGCGCATGCAGCACCTTTCCCCGCATGGCTTCGGTTCGCACGGGCATGCCGTTGTCGCCCCAGCGCAGCAGGATGGTTGCCCGACCGAGGCCGCTCTCTTCGTAGAAGGCCAGCGCTGGCTCGCAATTGGTGGTGAAGAACAGCGAAGGGGAGAGCCGCATCTAGTTGGGTCCTGCTCGGTGCGCTTGCCGCATCACTGCGCAGCCGCGGTTGCGGCCGCGATGAGCGCGTCGCCGGTGTATTGCCTGTCACCGATGCCCCAGCCGCCGTCGGGCGCGTTGACGATGTTGACCCAGGTGTTTTCGGGCCTGTGACCGGGCACGCAGAGATCGGCGACAATGCTGGCGGCAGTGGTGATGAAGGCGCTGCGGGCTTCAAGCGAGCCGAGGCCGATGTTGGGCAATTTCAACTCGACCATGACGACGGGCCGATTGGCACCGCCGGCATAGATGTGGTGCGGCGGCAGGATGTGGACCGTGCCGCCGACGATGGCGGTAAAGAACGCATTGCCGGTGGCGCCGGAGGCTTCGATCAGGGCGGCGCTGAGACGTGGCAGGATTTCGCGCTCTCCGGCCGGGGTCAGTACGCCTTGCGGTGCGGTCACGGTGATGGGCATTTTTCTATCCTCTCCTGGAGATCGCATGGACTGCAGTTGCTGCTTGCCATGTTTCGTATCGATTGCTACGTTATGGAGGGAGAGCGAGTCAACAGGTTTCGTAACGATCGCTATGGATAATTTGGAAAAGCCGCGTGGCGGCCGGCCGCGTGCCTTCGACCCCGACCGGGCACTGGATGCGGCAATGCATCTGTTCTGGGAGCATGGCTACGAGGCGACGTCGCTCACCATGCTGCGCGAGGCGATGGGGCTGACGCCGCCGCAGATCTACAATGCCTTCACCGACAAGGAGACTTTGTTCCGCAAGGCGCTCGAGCGCTACCACCAGACAGAGATCGGCTTTGCGCTGGAGGCGCTGAGCGCACCGGTGTCGACGGGGGAGGCCATCCGGCGGTTGCTGCTCGGGGCAGCGGAGGCCTATTCCAGGCCCGGCAAGCCCGGTGGCTGCCTGTTCGTCAGCGGTGCGCTGGCGACTTCGCGGCAGGCGCAAGCCATTGCCGATGAACTCAAGACATATCGCAAGGCGAGCGAAGCGGCGATCGCTGGACGGCTGGCGGAGGGCAAGACAAAAGGTGACGTGCCGGAAGGAATGTCCGTCGAGGGCTTCGCCAAATTTCTGGCCGGGACCATGAATGGCATGTCGATCCAGGCGCGAGACGGCGCTTCGGTCGAAGAGCTGCGGGCTTTGGCCGAAACCGCTCTTGCGGCCTTGCCGCTCGGGAGGCAAAACCCAAGGGCATGATTCAGAGACAGGACACCACGCTGGACCTTTTCCCCGAAGCTGAGAAGCCGGTCGAAATCATCCCGGCCAGGAAGCTGGCCGCCAAAGTGGCGGCACTCTACGTCGCGCCATCCGATCACTTCCAGACGCGCCAGGTGGAAGCATTGCAGCTCGGCTTCGACGGCATATCAGGCGACTTCCACGCCGGCGCCACGCGCCGCTCCGGCGGGCGCGAACCCTGGTATCCGCGCGGCACCGAAATGCGCAACGAGAGGCAAATATCGATTGTCGCGGCGGACGAGCTCGCCGTCGTCGCTAAGCGGATGGGACTAGCCGAGATCAAGCCGGAATGGATAGGCGCCAACCTGGTGATCGAAGGCGTGCCGCATCTGTCGATGCTGCCTTCCGGCACCCTGCTGTTCTTCAAGAACGGCGTGACGATCAAGGTCGATGCGCAGAATGGGCCTTGCCGGATCGCCGGGCGTTCGGTTGCCGAAAATGCGGGGATGGCCGATCACGAAGCCGGCGCGCTGGCCTTTCCGAAGGCGGCGAAGCGGTTGCGCGGCCTGGTTGCCTGGGTCGAGAAACCGGGCAGCATCACGGTCGGCGAAGAGATCTCGGTGCGCGTGCCGGAGCAGTGGATTTATCGACCGTAGCGCTGCGAGACGAGAGCCGGCTGCGCCGCCGGGACGGCGCAGCCGGATTTAACAGAAATGTTCAGGCCGCCTTGCGGTTCTTCTTCGCGCCCTGCGCCTCGATGGAAACGTGGTCCCACTTTTCCCAAAGCGCGATGCGGTTGGCGTACTCCTGCTTGATCATCGGC
Source organism: Mesorhizobium sp. CNPSo 4688 (assembly GCF_057784295.1). Taxonomy (NCBI): domain Bacteria; kingdom Pseudomonadati; phylum Pseudomonadota; class Alphaproteobacteria; order Hyphomicrobiales; family Phyllobacteriaceae; genus Mesorhizobium; species Mesorhizobium sp. CNPSo 4688. The sequence goes on along the minus strand of NZ_JBWLUY010000006.1, from coordinate 70,074 downwards.
AGGCCGCCATCGCCGAAGAACACGCGCAGCGGCGGCTCGGCGGCATCGACGATTTCGAGCATTGCCGGTCCGGTGGCATCGGGATCGCCGGCAACGGCGCGGCTGCGACGCTCGGCCATCGCGGCGCGGGCGGGTGCATAGGCCTCGATGGCCTTCGAGGTCTTGGCAGAGGCGCCGGACCAGTCGGTCGAGAATCCGCCCGGCTCGACCAGCGTCACATGGATGCCGAACTCGGCTACTTCCAGGCTGAGCGACTGGCTGAACGCTTCCAGCGCCCATTTCGAGGCGTGGTAGAGGCCGAGCGAGGCAAAGGCGTTGACGCCGCCGATCGACGAGATCTGGATGATGTGGCCGGAACGCTGCGCCCGCATGATCGGCAGCGCCGCCTGGGTGACCCAGAGCGCGCCGAAGACGTTGGTCTCGATCTGGTCGCGGGCTTCCTGCTCGCTGACTTCCTCGATGGCGCCGAAATGGCCATAGCCGGCATTGTTGATGACGACGTCGAGCCGGCCAAAGCGCTTGTGCGCCTCGGCTATTGCCGCATCGACGGCTTTCTTGTCGGTGACGTCGAGCTTTATCGCGGCGATGTTGTCGCCGTATTTTGCGACGAGATCGGCGAGCGTGCCGGCATCGCGGGCGGTTGCGGCGACACGGTCGCCACGAGCGAGCGCTGCCTCGGCCCAGACGCGGCCAAAACCTTTCGACGATCCGGTGATGAACCAAACCTTGCTTGTCATGATGTGGAATCCTTGCCCATGCGGGCCGTGAATTGGGGATGGAAACGGAGGCTTCTCCGTTTCTGCCATATACGGCGCATCGCGCGATTTTCCAGAGGCGAGACGAATCTTTTTGCCCCGACGGTCCGGCTGAGCAAGGCGCTCGGCTGGTCAGGGGTAGCGCACCGGGCTCGACCAGGCCGGGTCGTCATGCTTTTGCCAGTAGAGCGCCATCAGCCGGCTGGTGATTGCGCCTATCTTGCCGTCAGCGACAGGCGTGCCGTCGATCACCGTCACCGGCATGATGCCGCCGGCGGTGGAGGTGATGAAGACTTCGTCGGCTCCCTTCAGCGCGGCAACGCTGACATCGGCCGGGGTGGCGGCAAGGCCGGCTTCGGTGCAGAGATCGAAGACAGTGCGCCTGGTGATGCCGGGCAGCACGCCAATGGCCGGCGTCGTCAGGCTGCCATCCTTGACGCAGAACACGTTGAAGCCGGGGCCTTCGGCGACATTGCCGTTGAAGTCGAGAATGAGCGCCGTCTCGGCGCCGCAGTCATAGGCGTCGTAGAGTCCGCGCACCAGATCCAGCCAGTGGTAGTTCTTGATCGCCGGGTCGATCGAGGCCGGCGGAATGCGCACCTTGTCGCTGATGGCGACATGCAGTCCGCGCCGCAACTGCTCGGCATTGGCGACCGAACCGAACGGCACGGCAAATGCCATGAAGCGGTTGATCGCCTGGCGCGGATCGCGGCTGAAGGTCGGCGAAGCGCCGCGCGTGCACAGCATCTCGACGTAGGCGGCGCGGTGGCCCGAGAGCGCCACGCAATTGTGCAGGATCTCGCTGACGCCATCGCGGTCGAACGGGACCGTCATGCGCAATTTCTGCAAGCTGGCGAAGAAGCGGTCGAGATGCAGGTCGAGGCGGAAGAAGCTGCCGTCCCAGACATGCACGGTGTCGTAGGTGGCGTCGGAATGCAGAAAGCCCCAGTCCAGCACCGAGATTTTTGCCTGCGACATCGGCAGATACTGGCCGTCGAGGAAGGCGATGCCGTCGGGATAGGAATGCGGATCGATATGGCGGGCTGAAACGGAAGGCAGTCCTTTGGGTTGCGGGTCGGTGGTGCTGCTCATCTGGCCTCCTTTTGTCCAGCGCTGTCGCTGCCGGCGATCATTGCGGCGATGCCAGCGACATCGCTTCCCAGTTCCCGGTCCTCCTCAAGCGGGGGAACGCGCTCGCGCACCGCCTTGTAGGCCTCATCCGCGCCACGGCCCAGTCCGTCCGTCACGCCGCGGATCTCCACGGCGTAGGCCGAAGCGATCAGCTCCATGGCGATGAGGTAGCGCAAGCGTTCGACGATCTGGCTCGTCTTGGCAATCACCGCCGGCGCCATCGAGGACTGGTCCTCGATCCAGTCGGACACCGCGATCGGGGTCAGCGAGACCGGGTTGGCCAGGAAGCGGATTTCGGCTTCCATGGCGGCAACGGGTTTTTGCAAAATGGCAAAGCCGATGCGGTTCTGGCCCTGCGCCGCCAGGAAACGCGGCAGTTCCGACACGGTGGGGGACATCAGCTTGATCGTCCGGTTGGCAATACCTGCCGCGGCGTGCGCCATAGCCTGGCCGAGCCGCTCCCAGGCGAGGGCGAAGGCGGTCATGTCGAAATTGCCTTGCGACACGATCCTGTCCTCGCTGGTCAGCACGACCGGATTGTCGCCGGAACTGGCGAGCTCGATTTCGGTGGCCGTGCGGGCTTCGTCGATCGCGTGGGTCAGCGCGCCCCAGACCTGCGGAACGCAGCGATAGCTGAGCGGGTCCTGGATGCGCCGGGCAGCACCTTGCGCAAACAGCGCGCTGCCTGCCAAGAGGTCGCGCAGTTGCGCCGCCATCGCCCGCTGGCCAAAGGCGGGCCGTGCCGCCATGGCCGCGTCGTCGAGCGCGCCGAGATTGGCGCGGAACGCCTCGAAGTTCAGGGCGACCGCTTTCAGCGACCAGGAAAATGCGCGCTGTATGTCTTCGAGCGCCAGACAGGCTTGTGCGACCGACAGGCTGTTGGCGACGATGATGGCATGGCCATCCTTGGCGCGGATGTCGAGCGGTTTTAGCCCGGCGCGCCTGAGCGCCTCGGCCGCCGGTATGGTCTCACCGCCATAGTCGGCCTCACCCTGACCAAGCAGGCCCAGCGTCAGATGCGCGAGTGGCGCCAGATCGGCTGCACCCAGCGAGCCAAGCGACGGCACGACGGGATGCACGCCGGCGTTGAGCGCCGTAACCAGCCCTTCGAAGACGGCAGGCGAAATACCGGTGCCGCCGGCGGCCATACCGGCGATCCGCACCGCCATCATGGCGCGCACGGCCTCCTGCGGCAAAGCCGGTCCGAAGCCGACGGAATGACCCAGCGAAACCCGCCTTTGATAGGCGACCAGATCCGCGTCGCTGAGCGGCGTATCGACGGCGGCACCCAGTGCGGTGGTCAGCCCGTAGACCGGACGATTTTCAGCCGCATGGCGCTCGATCACCGCGCGGCTGGCGCGGACCAAGGCGTCGACCTCCGGCGAGATTTCGACCCGCGCGTTGCGGCGGGCAATGGCGGCGATGTCGCGCGCGCTCAGCGGTGTGCCGGTCAGCCGGACAGGTGACGATGTCATGCAAGGATTCCCCTCAATTCGGCTTGGACAAAGCCTCGGCCTGTCGATGCATGCTGGCTGCCTCATTAGACTTGCCTTATGCTGCCTGCGGACATCTTGCCGGGAGGGGACCATGGGCAAGCGGCTCGGCGCCATCATTTTTGCGACAGTCATTTTCGCCACAACGGGAAACGCGTCTGCTCAGTGCGCTCGCGAGGGAGAGGAGCTGTGCCAGAACGGCCAGACCTATCGCTGCGAGAAGACGGGCAGCGAACTGACGCCGATCTTCCAGAATGTGCCTTGCGTGGTCGACGCGACGGGGCTCAACGGCATCTGGACCGGCAGCGGTCACCAAAGCCCGGCCGGAGCTGCCGGCGCCGACTGGGCGATCGCCATGACCATCGGCGATGGCGCTGCGTCGATCGATTATCCTTCGCTCGGCTGTGGAGGATCCCTGACCCAGATTTCCCGGGACGAGAGTTCGGCGGAATACAGGGAAAACATCACCTACGGCCAGGACAAGTGCATGGATGGTGGCGGCATCACGGTCCGGTTCTTCAAGGGAAACCTCTCCTGGACCTGGGTTGGCCAGGCCGACGGCCAGCCCTACAACGCCGTTGCCGTGCTGAGCCGGCAGTAGCCTAATGCATGTCGCTCAAAAGTGGTCCCGGTTTTGAGAGAACGACATGCACAAAAACAGTCACTCCTCTTCATCGTCGGCGTCGAGCAGGCGTGTGGCGCGCCAGCGGGTCAGCACCATGTTGGTCTGCTCGATGACGAAGAACCGCGCCGAGTCGCGGTCGTAGCCCTCGGCCAGCAGTTTCTCATAGTCGGTATGGCCGTGCCTGATATGGGCGATCGTTGCCAGCCATACGGCAATGCCCGGCGGCAGCGTCTTCATGTGCACAGCCCCGGCGTCGGCACGGATTTTCTCCATGTCGGCATAGGGCGCCAGCGGCAGCAGCGCGGTCAGCGCCTTGGCGATGGCGCGGCGGCGGCCGGTGGGCGCGCTCATGTCTCCTCGCGCCCGGCAATGGTCGCCTCGGCGAAGGCGTCGGTCGAGGCGAAATAGGGTTTGATGTCGATGACGGGCGTGCCGTCGAGCACATCGATGGCGTCGATATCGATGCGGCCAGTGGACATGTCGACCGCGATCAGCCCGGCGACGTGCAGTCCGATCGGGTTCGGCCGGGCAGGGGAGCGTAGCGAGAAAACGCCTTTCGGTTCAGCCGCATGGCGGGGTTTCTGGACAATCAGTCGCCGCAGTGCGTGATGCAGCCAGGATAGGATGACGATGTGGCTGGCGCGCTCCAGCGCAAGCAGGCCCTCGCGATAGGGTGGGTCGATGAAAACCGTCGCCGCCTGTCCGGTCTCGCGGGCCGCTCGCATGTTCTTCGGGCAGCTTTCCCTGGATGTCCATGGCGAGGCGACGCGGCCGATGAACACGACGTGGCCATCGGGCGGCATGTCGGCCGGGTCTGACTGCAGGAGCTTTTCGCCGTCGCGCGTCTCGAACATGGCTTTCGCCTCTAGCACAAGTTTCCAGTCGATCGTGACGGAAAAGCGTTTCTCGGGCGCGGGGATCACCCGTGCGGCATTTTCTTGTCAGGAAGCGACATAGGCCTTGCCATGTCGTCAAAGCTGACATAAACATATGTTTATATCTTTTCAACGAGAATACGCCAATGCATGTCTCGCTCGATACGATGGTGGATACGTTGAAGGCGGCGGCCGAATCCAGCCGTCTGCGCATCCTGGCGCTGTTGTCGCGTGGCGACCTTACCGTGTCCGATCTCACCGAGATCCTCAGCCAGTCGCAGCCGCGCGTGTCGCGCCATCTGAAGCTGCTGATGGAAGCAGGGCTCATCGGCCGCTACCAGGAGGGCTCCTGGGCGTTCTTCCGGTTGTCGGATACCGATTCTGCCCGCGACTTCGTCATGGGGCTGGTCTCCGGCATTCGCGGCGCCGACCCGCAGGTCGAGCGCGATCTCGAGCGGCTGGCTGCCGTCAAGCGCAAGCGGCAGGACCGCGCCGCCGAATACTTCTCTGAAAACGCTGCCAGCTGGGATCACATCCGCTCGCTGCATGTGCCGGACCGCGCCGTGGAAGCAGCACTGCTCAAGCTGGTCGGCAAGCGGCCGTTCCAGTCGATGCTCGACCTCGGCACCGGCACCGGGCGGCTGCTCGAAATCTTTTCGCCGCTCTACCGACGCGGCGTCGGCATCGACATGTCGCGCGAGATGCTGACGGTGGCGCGCGCCAATCTCGACAAGGCCGGCATTGCCAATGCGCAGGTTCGCCAGGGCGACATCTTTGCGCCGCCGGTCGAGCGCGATGCCTTCGACCTCGTCACCATCCATCAGGTGCTGCACTATCTCGATGACCCCGCCCGTGCCATCCGCGAGGCGGCGAGGCTGCTGCGGCCTTCGGGCCGGCTGGTGATCGTCGACTTCGCGCCGCATGCGCTGGAATTTCTGCGCGACCAGCATGCGCATGTCAGGCTGGGCTTTTCCGACCGGCAGATCTCTGAATGGTTCGCCGAGGCCGGGCTCGACCTTGAAGACAGCCAGGAATTCGAGCCGCGCGGCGGCAACGAAGCCAGGCTCACCGTCAAGCTGTGGCTCGGCCGCGACCGCCGCTTGCTGATCGCCGAACCCTCAAACGACACACTGCCGGCCAAAGCATACCAAATTGGGGAAACCGCCTGATGAACCAGTTCCGATTTTCCCGCCGTCCCGATATTGGCGACAAGGTCCGCGTCTCCTTCGAGTTCTTCCCGCCGAAGACCGATGAGATGGAGGCGCGGCTGTGGGACACCGTCACGCGGCTGGAGCCGCTGAAGCCGAAATTCGTTTCGGTGACCTATGGCGCCGGCGGCTCGACGCGCGAGCGCACGGCCCGCACGGTCAAGCGCATCCTCAACGAGACGACGCTGACGCCGGCGGCGCACATGACCTGCGTTGACGCCGCGCGCCATGAGGTCGACGCCGTGGTTCGCGAATTCGCCGAGATGGGCGTAAAACGCTTCGTCGCCTTGCGCGGCGATCCGGCGGCGGGCGTCGGCACGGCCTACCGGCCGCATCCCGATGGCTATGCCAATGGCGCCGAACTGGTCGGCGCGCTGAAGAGCGCCGGCGATTTCGACATTTCGGTCTCGGCCTATCCGGAAAAGCATCCGGAAAGCCCTGACTTCGCCACCGACTTCGACATGCTCAAGCGCAAGGCCGACAATGGCGCGACCCGGGCGATCACCCAGTTCTTCTTCGACAACGATCTCTACGAGCGTTACGTCGAGAAGGCGCGCCGCGCCGGCATCTACATCCCGATCGTGCCCGGCATCCTGCCGGTGCACAATTTCACTCAGGTCGCCAATTTCTCGGCACGCTGCGGTGCGCTGGTGCCGGCATGGCTGGCCGAGCGCTTCGAGGGACTACAAAACGACCCGCAGACGCATGCTTTGGTGGCATCGGCCGTGGCCGCAGAGCAGGTGCTCGACCTTGTCGAGCGCGGCGTCAGCGATTTCCACTTCTACACCATGAACCGGGCCGACCTGGTGTTCGCGATCTGCCACATGATCGGCATCCGCTCCCACGAAACAGAGGCAGCCGGATCGGCGGCAGCCTGAGGTTCGTGGTATGAAATCTGAAATGCAAAAGGCCGGGCGAAAAACCCGGCCTTTCGAATTTGTGGGCTAGTTGCTGCTATCTTCTTCCGCTCTGGCGGTTACGGAAGAACGCCTATGATAAGGGCGCCAATGAAGGCAAATGCAGCACAGATCATCAATGCGTTGATTGGCCTCGTAAGTCCCATGTCATAGCCTCCTCTATGAAAGAGCTATGGGTGGAGTCTAGGGTCATTTGTGCCACAGGCAAGCGGAAAATATGCTGCAATGCGACGCGATTGTGGAATTTGCGACCTGCCATTTGGCGTTAGGCATTGAAACTCTTCGGCAAATGCCCGCTGGCGGGCTGTGAATAAATTGTGACGGGTCTGTGGCAGAAGCGTGGCATGGCAGCGCTACCATCCCAGTTTTAGCGCCGACCGAACAGCCGTCCGTCGATCGTCACCAGGCCGAAGGCAATCAAGGCCATGCCGCAGAACTCGAACAGAGCGAGCCGCTCGCCGAGGAATAGCAGGCCCAGCAGAATGGCGCTGGCCGGGACGATGAGCGTGACCAGCGAAGCGTTGGTGGCGCCGGCAGAGGCGACGAGATTGAAATAGAGAATGTAGGCGAAGGCGGTGGAGAGCAGTGCCAGCGCCAACACCGCCGCCCAGACCGGCGGCGAGGCCGAGAACAGGCCGGCCGGGCCGTAGGTGAACAGCACCACCGGGATCATGATGATGGTCGACGCCGTCAATTGTCCGGTGGCGATGACGGGCGAGGGCACGCCCTTGAAGCGGCGGGCGATCATCAGCGCGACAGCGTAGGACAGCGAGGCGCCGATCAGCGCGAACTTCGCCCAGACCGGGCCGCCGAGCCCGGCCAGCAGGCCGGGGCCGATCATGACCGCGGTGCCGGCGATGCCGAGCCCGATGCCGGCAAGCTTGTTCCACGACAGCTTTTCGTCCGATGTTAACGCATTGGCGAGGATCAGCGTCCAGAACGGCGTCGTTGCATTGAGCACCGAGGCGACGCCGGCGCCAAGCGCGGTCTGGCCGGCGAAGATCAGCGAGAACGGCACGACATTGTTGGCGAGCGCCAGGAGGAAAAACAGGCCGGCATGCGGAGAGGCGAGGCGGAAGGACGGGCCGCGAATGGCGATCGCCGCGATGGCGACGCGAAACAGCACCAGCACCAGCGGGTGCATCTCGGCAACGGCGATGCGGGCAAAGAAGAATGAACCGCCCCAGATCGCGCCGAGCAACAGAAGCTGGCCCCAGTCCCTGAGCGTCATCGGTCCGCGCTGCACGGATGTCGTGGCAATTGCCATCGTGACAGGTCCTCCCCAAGACGGCATGAATGCCAGCCGCTCAGGCAGAAGGCATATCGGGTTCGGCGACAAGGGCCACCCGAAACCTGATCGTTGGCAAACGCTCGATCCGACGCTAGTCGAAGCGTCAGTGCCCGCCAGACACAGAATTGTTTTCTTTAGCCGCTAGCTTGGATTAATTGTGCGCAGCCGAGAAGTCAGGGGATTCGTCCATGCAGCGATTCGAGAATGCCCGCGAGGCGGCGCTGGCGCTTCGTCCTGACGACCCGGTCTACTGCTTTCGCCCGCAGGTGCTGAAGGCGGACGCCAAACAATTCATGGGCATGTTTCCCGGCAAGACCGCCTATGCGGTCAAGACCAATGGCGAGCAGATCGTGCTGAACGCGCTGGTCGAAGCCGGCGTCACCGCCTTCGACGTCGCCTCGCCCGGCGAGTTCGCTGCCGTGCGCGCGGTCTCACCCGATGCCGAGATGCTCTACATGCATCCGGTCAAGGCGCAGTCGGACATCAAGTTGGCGCTGGAGAAATACGCCATCCGCGTCATTTCGCTCGACCATGAGGACGAGATCACCAAGCTGACGCGTGTGGTGCGGGCGCTCGACATCGATCCGGGCGCCATCAGCGTCTTCGTGCGCATCCAGACCAAGGGCTCGGCGGCTTATGAACTGTCGAAGAAATTCGGCGCCGGGCCGGCCTATGCGGTGGAGCTTGCCGAGCGGCTCAACCGCACCGGCTACAAGGTTGGGCTTTGCTTCCATGTCGGCAGCCAGATCGAGGATCCCGACACCTATGAGCGGGCGCTGGCCTCGGCCGACTGGGTGCGCAACCGGCTGACCTTCGACGTTGCCGGCCTCGATGTCGGCGGCGGTTTTCCCGCCGAATATGGCCATGACCCCAACCGCAAGCAGATCGAGATGCCGTCGCTCGGTCAGATCATGTCGCGGCTGTCGGGCGACCTCAGGGAATATCAGTTCGACCAGATGCCGCTGGTGGCCGAGCCCGGCCGGGTGATCGTGGCGCGCTGCCTGTCACTGATCGTGCGCGTGCTGTTGCGCAAGGGCAAGCGACTCTACATCAATGACGGCATCTGGGCGTCGCTGTCGGATTCATGGACCGGAAAGATCACGCTGCCGGCGCGATTCATCCCCGACCCGGCGATCCGCTCGCGCAATGGCGAGGAAAAGAACATCGTGCCGTTCAAGGTCTGCGGCGCGACCTGCGATTCCGTCGACATTCTGTCCAGGCCATTCTGGCTGCCGGAAACCGTCGACACCGGCGACTGGATCGAGATCGGCCATATCGGCGCCTACTCGCTATCGCTGCGAACCCGCTTCAACGGCTTTTATCCCGACACCTTCGTCGAGGTGACGACACCCTTCGACGAAGGCGACGCGCCGCAAGGGTTTGCCAGCCTGGAGACGATGGCGGATTAGGCCACCCCGCCACCGGCCTGGATATTCTCGCCGGTCAGCCAGCGGGCCTCGTCGCTGGCCAGGAAGACCGCGATATCGGCAACGTCGCGTGGCGCACCGATCCTGCCGAATGGCGACATACCGGCCGCCACGGCGCGATCGCGCTCGGGAAGCAGGTCCGTATCGGTGAAGCCCGGCGACACCGCATTCACAGTGATGCCGCGCGGCCCGAGTTCACGCGAGAGCACGCGTACGAACTGTTCGACGGCGCCCTTGCTTCCGAGATAGAGCGCCGTCTGCGTGAAGAACATCTTGGTGCCGCCGGTGGAGATTGCGATGATGCGGCCGCCGTCTCGCACGCGACGCGCTGCTTCCTGAAGTACGAAGAAGGTGCCCTTGGCATTGGTGCCGAAGACATGGTCGAAATCGGCTTCGGTTGCCTCGGTCAGAAGTTTGATTACGGCGACGCCGACATTGGCAACCACGATATCGATCGCGCCGAACTCACTCTCGGTCTCGTCAAACAGACGGCGGATATCCGAAACGCTGGACATGTCGGCTTGGATGGCGACCGCTTTTCCTCCCTTGCCGGCGATGGCGGCCACGACCTCGTGAGCGGCTTCGTGGTTGCCGACATAGTTGACGATGACGGCAGCGCCCTTGGCCGCGAGCCCTTCGGCGATGGCTCGCCCGATGCCGCGCGAACTGCCGGTGACGAGTGCGGTTTTGCCTTGCAAGGACTTGGACATGATACGTTTCCTTCAATCATTCAGGCCCGCGCCGGTTTCATCTGTCGGCGCCGATAGTCGAGAAATAGGGTCATGCAACTGATCAGATAATGGCCTATTATCTGATTGGCTTGTTAATCCAAGGATACATAATGCGCGGCTCCGAATTCACCGAGCTCAAGGCATTCGCGGCAATCGTGGAAGAGCGTAGCTTCGTCCGCGCCGCCGCCCGGCTGCGTGTATCGCCGCCTGCGCTCAGCCAGTCGATCCGGCAGTTGGAGGCTCGTATCGGGGTCAGGCTGCTTAACCGGACGACCCGCAGTGTTTCACCGACCGCTGCGGGCGATACGCTGTTTGCCCGGCTGGCCGCCGCATTCGTCGAACTGGACGGTGCAGTTGCCGACGTTCAGGCCGGACGAGACCGGCCGGCGGGTTCGCTGCGCATCAATGTGTCGCGCGTCGCGGCGATGCGTTTCATCGCGCCTATCCTGGGCGACTTTCAGCGCGCCTATCCCGAGATCGCGCTGACGGTGATCGTCGACGACATGCTGACCGATATTGTCGAGGGCCGGTTCGACGCCGGAATCCGTCTCGGCGAGCGGCTGCAGAAGGACATGGTGGCAGTCAAGCTCAGCGAGGATCTGCAAATGGCGGCGGTGGCTGCCCCGGCATACCTTGAAGGCCGCGCAATTCCCCGTCATCCCCAGGATCTGCACCAGCACCAATGCATCAATTTTCAGTGGCCGGGCGGCGGCAACATCTACCGGTGGGAGTTTTCGCGCGGCAAACGGGTTCTTGAAATCGCGGTCCAGGGCAGCCTGACGGTCAACGACACCGAGCTGATGCTGAATGCGGCGCTGGGTGGAGCAGGTGTCGCCTACATGATCGACTATCAGGTCCAGCCGTCGATCGCGGCTGGCAGGCTGGTGAGATTTCTTGAGCTCTGGTCGCCCAGCTTCCCAGGCTTCTTCCTGTATCACCCAAGTTCAAGACACGTCCCGCCGGCTTTGCGGGCATTTATCGATTTCGTTCGGGCAAGGAGTAGGGAATAGGGAATGCAGCTTGGGGAGATTCTACTGCCTACTCACTTCACAATTTCCCCAAAAGCTCCGGCGTCGGCCAGCCGTCGACCGGTAGCCCAAGCCGCATCTGTTCCTTGCGGATAGCCTCACGGGTGTTGGTGCCCAGAATGCCGTCGACCGTGCCGACATCGTAGCCACGCGCTTCGAGCTTGGTCTGCAATTCCTTCATCTGGTCGCCATTGAGCCCGGTTTCAGGATTGCGCGGGTCGAATTGCTTTGCCCCTGCCAGCCGTGCCGCGAGGTTGGCGGCAGTCAGCGCGTAGGTGAAGGACTGGTTCCATTCGAGATAGACGTCGAAATTGTCATAGGCGAGGAAGGCCGGGCCCTTGCGGCCCATCGGCAGCGCCAGGCCGGCCTTGAGGCCGTTGTCGATCAGCGGCGTGCCGTCGGGATTGGTAACGCCCCAGGCGGCCCATTGCGACAGCGGCAGCTTGTTGGTGCGGCCGGTCTGCTCCCACGGCATATCCTCGGGCACACGCACTTCCTCGATCCAGGGTTGGTCGCGTTTCCAGCCGCGCGACAGCACCTTGTTGGCCGTGGTCATGATCACGTCGGGCACGCTGCGCCTGAGGTCGACGATGCCATCGCCGTCGCCGTCGACGCCGCGCGCCAGATAGTCGGAGGGCAGGATCTGCGTCTGGCCAACCTCGCCGGCCCAGGCGCCGGTGACGTCGGCCGGCACGACGCCGCGATCGATCAGCATCAACAGCGGCACCAGCTGCGGCCTAAACAGCTGCGGGCGGCGGCAGTCATGCGACAGCGTCACTAAGGCGCTCAGCGTGTGGAAATCGCCCTGCACGGCGCCGAAATCGGTCTCCAGCCCCCAGAAGGCGGCGATGATCGGCGCCTGGACGCCGAACTGCTGGTCGGCGCGGGCAAAGACGTCGGCGTACTTCTTCAGATTGGCCGCGCCCTGCTTCAGCCGGTAGGCCGAGATCATGCGGTTGGAGAACTGGATGAAGGTCTGGGCGAAGACGCCCTGGGCGCGATCGCGCGCCAGCACCTTGTCGTCTATGGAAGCGGCTTCCAGGGCGCTGAGGCCGACAGCGCCGACACCGGCTGCCTTGGCTTCCGCCGCCACGCCTTGTTTCCAGGCTTCGAAGTCGCCGCCGCATTCCTGCGCCGCCGCCGGCATGGCCGCGGCGCTGAGCAGCAGGGCCGCGAGCAGCCCGGAGCGCAGTCGGTTCTTCGACTGTTTCCGGCCCTGATGTCCCTGTGGTTGCAAATCGGTTCGCATGGACCGTCGAAAAGCAGGCGGCAGCGCCGGTGTCAATGCGTGTTCTGCCGCAGCCACTTTTTCCAGGCGGCTTCGCTGCCGTTGAAAACGTTGATATCGGATTTGCCGGTCATGCCGGGAACGATGCCGGTTCCGGTGTATTGCCAGAAGGTGAAGGGGTGGCTGCCGTATTTCTGGCGGGGATGGCCGGCAACCGAGCGCAGCCAGTAGGGATAGCCGCGGAAATTCGCGAGCTCATTGTCGTCGAAGAAGTCGACCGAGGTGTAGATGATCGGCTTCTTGCCGTAGTGCCGTTCGACGATTTCGAGAAAGGTGGTCATCTCCGCGCGCACCGTCGCCGGATCCGGGCGCAGCCGGCAGGTCGGCGATTTCGGGTTCCATTCCATGTCGAGCACCGGCGGCATGGCCGAACGGTCGACGGGCACGTTCTCGATGAACCAGCGCGCCTGGGTGGCGGCCGGCGTGCAGAAATAGAAAAAATGGTAGGCCGCGCGCGGAATGCCATTGGCTTTGGTGCGGGTCCAATGCTCGTTGAAATACTCGTCGAAACGATCGCCGCCCTCGGTCGCCTTGATGAAGGCGAAGGAGATGCCGTTGGCCTTGGCTGTCGGCCAGTCGACCGACGTCTGGTACTTTGAGACATCGGTGCCGTGCACGGCGTAATTCCAGGGCGCGCCGCTGTCCCATTCATGCGGCTTGGAGTCTTCGAAGCGCGGTGCGCGCACCGCAACCGTCGGGCTGCTCGAAGGCGACATCGACGGCACGAGATCGCCGGCGGTCGAGCAGGCGGCCAGCAGCGTCAACGTGATGAGGGCCGCGAAACGGCGCATCGCATTTCCCGAGCCGGAATCAGCCGGTCGCTGTTGGGTTTTGTTGTTGCGGGTGGCCCCACCAGACCAGACGATCGCCCCACAGCATCGCCCGATTCTCCAGTGATCGCCGATCATGGTTGATAACAGGTTGACGGCGCTCAACAAGAACACCGATTTTGCGGAAGCAATGGCGGCAAATCGATGACATAGATCGAGCCGCAAGCCACCGGGCAGCGGAAAAGCGGGGACTAAAAGATGCGGGTCGTCGTGAAGATCATCAAATGGCTGCTTGGCCTGGTCGTGCTGGCGGTCGCCGCCTTGTTTGCCTGGCTCTACATCGCGCCGCCGGAACTGATCCGCGTTGGCTCGGGCTATTCAGCCAAGATCGTCTGCTCGAATGTTTTTATCGCCGGGCGTGAGCCCAACGAGGTGCTTGCCGTCGACGTGCAGGCACCGGGCCATCCACTGCTCAGGCTGATGAAAGTGTCAGTCGACAAGAACAGGGGGACCGTCTCGGCCCGGCTGCTCGGCTTCCTCGGCAAGAGCGTTGCCGTCGCGCGCCACGGCTTGGGTTGCGCCTCGGTTCCCGATGGCGATGTCGGCAAGGTACGGCGCACGACAATCCCTGCCGAAGCGTCGGCGACCACCAAGGGCGATCTGTGGCCGGAGGGAGATCGGGTCGATGCCTCGCAGAATCCCGAGATCGGCAAGATCCTCGACGATGCAGGGATGAGCGGAACCGGCATGCGGGCTGTGGTGGTGGTGAAGAACGGCCGCATCGTCGCCGAGCGCTATGGCGACGGCTTTTCGGCGAAGACGCCGCTGCTCGGCTGGTCGATGACCAAGACGGTCAATGCCGCGCTTGTCGGCACGCTGGTCAAGGACGGCAAGATGGCGGTGACCGATCGGGGCCTGTTCGGCCCCTGGAAGGCGGACGGCCGCGCCGCCATCAGTCTCGCTGACATGATGGCGATGTCGAGCGGGCTGGAGTTCAACGAGGATTATGGCGACGTCGCCGATGTAACGCGCATGCTCTATCTCGAGCCCGACATGGCAGGCTTTGCCGAAGCCAAGCCGCTGACCGGCGACGTCGGCAAGGTGTTTTCCTATTCGAGCGGCACAGCAGTGATGCTGTCACGGCTGTGGCAGGATGCGATCGGAGATAAGGCGAAGGCGCTGGCTTGGCCTCGGACAGCGCTGTTCGCGCCGCTCGGCATGCAAAGCGCGGTGCTCGAAACAGACGAAGAGGGCACCTTCGTCGGCTCGTCCTATCTCTACGCCACCGGCCATGACTGGGCGCGCTTCGGCCAGTTCCTGCTGCAGGGCGGGGTGTGGAACGGCAACCAGATCCTGCCGGCCGGTTTCGTTGACTGGATGCGCGAACCGGCGACCGCCTCGAAAGTCTATGGCAAGGGCCAGTTGTGGATCGAGGCGCCGGGCGACGAAGAAAATCCTGGCGCCGGCGTCGCCGCCGGCCTGCCCAAGGACACCTACTGGATGGAGGGCCATGACGGCCAGACGGTCGCCATCATCCCGTCGGAGCAGTTGGTGGTGGTGCGGCTCGGGCTGACCCCGGCCAAGCTCGCCTACCGGCCGCAGGTGATGGTTGGTGCGCTGGTGAAGGCGCTGCATTAGCTCCCTTTACCCTCCCCTTGATGGGGAGGGTCGGCGCGCAGCGCCGGGGTGGGGTGCCTAGCGCTTCACCCCCACCCGCGCCTTCGGCGCGACCTCCCCCATCGAGGGGGAGGTAAGGTTGTGCGATGCGATCACGGCGAGCCAGGCGTAGCCGCGATAAAGCGTGCGGAAACGGAAGGGTGCGCCGGTTCGCCGAGATTCCGATTCCAGGACTTCGCGCAACGATTCACGCGGGGTGACATGGAACTTTTTGAGCCAACCGCGCAACACGGTCCGGAACCAGCGCGGCAGGCCTTCCTGCTGGCCGAAATCGACGACATGCAATGAGCCGCCGGGCGCAAGTGCTGCAAGCGCTGCTGAAACCGTCTTTTCCCAGCCAGGAATCATCGACAGCGAATAGGACACGAAGATACGGTCGAAACGCTCGACGCCGAACAGTGTCTTGGCGTCGAAATCGGTGGCATCGCCGCGCGCCAGCACGACGCGGCCGGACAGGCCTTCGCGCCCAATCGCCTTGCTGGCGGTCTCCAGCATCTCGGCCGAGATGTCGAGGCCGTAGAAACGGGCATCGGGGTAGCGGCGAGCGGCAAGGGCGATGTTGCGGCCGGTGCCGCAGCCAAGTTCGAGCGCGGTTCCTTTCGCCGGCACATCCAGCCCCGATATCATCTGGTCGCGGCCGAGCAGGTAATATTTGCGGGTCAGGTCGTAGATGTGGCGCTGCCAGCGATAGACGCCGTCCATCAGTTCGGCATGGTTGGCCGGCAGCTCGCTCGTGCTCATGCGGTGCGCTTCACATAGAGGTGGAAGCCGCCATAGATCGCCGAGCGGTCGCGGGCCGAATAGTCGCGCGAGGCCTCATCCTCATAGGTCCACTGGTCGAGCAGCGAAGTCGAGACGCGGCCGGGCAGCAGGCTGGGTTCGGCGGCGGTGCGGAAGATGACGCGGGCGCCGACCGAGGCGGTGCGGGTGATCTCCGACCACAGCGCGTTGAGCTGGTCGTCGGTCATCCAGTCCTGCGCGTCGAGCAGGATGAAGCGGTCGACGGTTCCGGCATCCTTGCCGGCCAGGAATTCGATCAGATTGGCGTGATGGATGCCGACGCGACCGACCTTGTTGCGGATCGCTTTGTAGTTGGCCTCTTCGAGATAGGCGGGAAGGGCCGCTTCGCCCGGATTGGGATAGCGGCGGGCGAAAGCCTGCCAGGCGAAGTAATTGTTCTTCAATGGAAAATCGCAAGCGAGCTTTTCCAGCCGGGCCTTCAGCACGCTGGCCATCGAGCCGTCGCCCGAGGTGATCAGCGAATCGTACTGCGCCGGCGGAATGCCGAGACCGAACAGCGAGGCCTTGCGCGACGTCGCCCAGCGCAACAGCTTCTTGTCGAAGACCGGCGCCAGCTCTTCGTTGAAGAAGCGGCGCTGGTCGGCAATGCTCTTCGACGCCATGATCCTGGCGGGATCGACGCCGAAGAATTTGGCGGTGCGATGGCCCATGGCGATGAACAGGCCGAGCAGGCCGGTCTGGTAGAAATTGCGATCGAAGACGGTGATGCGCCGGCGGCCGCGCCAGTTGCGACGCTCCCAGTAATGGCGGCTGACCGGATCGAGATGCGGCGCGATGAAGCGGTCATAGGCTTCCGAATTGTGGCTGGTGTCGGCGGCGCCAAAGAAGCGGAACAGATCGCCCTGCGAAGGCAGATGCCGCACCGCCTCCAGCTTCATCCGGTTCAAGGCGATGTGGGCGGCGTTGAGATCGACCGCATCGACGCGTTCAGGCGAGCGTGTGAGGTAAGCGAGGATATTGCAGCCGCCGGAGGCGATGGTGACGACGCGGTGGCCCTGGCCAAGCCGCATGGCCTCCATGTCGACTTCAGGGTCTTCCCAGATCTGCGGGTAGACGAGGCCGGAAAACAGCAGCGCGAACAGCCGCTCGGAAAGGCCGGCCTTCGACAGCGGGCGGTTCTGGTAGACGGCTTTTCCAACTTCCTTGCCACGGCGAAAGACCAGATCTGCCGAAACGTCCGTCATGGCTAATGATTCCCCGTTTGCTTTGGCGCAAGCGGGTAGCGCAGCGTCATGACAAGCCAGTGACAGGCTGTTGACGCTTCAGCTTGTTGTTTTGATGCAAGTCGCTTTCCCAAAACGGATGAACAATTTTTGGGCGACATGCATCAATCTTGGCCAAACCCTCCCGGCGTCGGCGTCGTCAGGATGACGGCGTCACCGGCGTCGAGCACGGTCTGGTCGCAGGCCATCAACGTCTCGATGCTGCCGTCCTTGCGCCGCACCTTGGTCGAGCCGACCTCGCCGTCGCCGCCACCGTCGAGGCCTTGCGGCGGCCGGTTGCGATGCGAGGACAGGATGGCGCATTCCATCTTTTCGAGGAAGCGGATCGCCCGCTTGGTGCCATCGCCGGCGCTCCATTTGCCTTTGCCGCCGGATCCCTCGCGGATGTGAAAATCCTCGAGCAGGACGGGAAAGCGCAGTTCCAGCACTTCCGGATCGGTGAGGCGCGAATTGGTCATGTGGGTGTGGACGCCGGAGGTGCCGGCAAAGCCGCGGCCGGAGTTCATCTGCCCGGCCGGCGAGCCGGAACAGATCGTCTCGTAATACTGGTACTGCTTGTTGCCGAAGGTCAGGTTGTTCATCGTGCCTTGCGCGTTGGCCATGGCGCCCATGGCGCCGAACAGCGCGTTGGTGACATGCTGCGAGGTCTCGACATTGCCGGCGACAACGGCGGCGGGATAGCTGGGTTTCAGCATGCAGCCGTCGGGGATGATGATGTTGATGGGCCGCAGACAGCCGGCATTCATCGGGATCATGTCTTCGACCATGACGCGGAACGCGTAGAGCACGGCGGCGCGGGCGACGGGCTCCGGCGCGTTGAAGTTGTTCTTCATGACAGGCGAGGTGCCGGTGAAGTCAACGGTCGCCTCGCGCTTTTGCCGGTCGACCGTGATCTTCACCTTGATGACCTGGCCGGTGTCGGTTGGGTATTCATACTCAGAACTGTCGGGCAGCCGCTCCAGCACGCGGCGCACGCTTTCGGCGGCATTGTCCTGGACATGGCCCATATAGGCCTCGACGACATCGAGGCCGAAATGGGCGACCATCTTGCGCAGTTCCGCCACGCCCTTTTCATTGGCTGCGATCTGCGCCTTGAGGTCGGCGATGTTCTGGTGCGGGTTGCGGGCGGGGTAGGGGTGGTCGGTGAGCAGCGTCTGCAGTTCCGCCTCGCGGAATTTTCCGCGATCGACAACACGGAAATTGTCGAATAGCACACCTTCCTCGTCGACGGTAGTGGCGAGCGGCGTCATCGAGCCGGGGGCCGTGCCACCAATGTCGGCATGATGACCGCGTGACGCCGCCCAGAACAGGATTTTTTTCTTCGCATCATCGAACACCGGCGTCACCACCGTGATGTCGGGAAGATGCGTGCCGCCATTGTAGGGGGCATTCAGCGCAAACACGTCGCCGGGATGGATGTCGCCGGAGTTCAGCCGGATGATGGTTTCGACCGAGCGGTCCATGGAGCCGAGATGCACCGGCATGTGCGGCGCGTTGGCGACCAGCGCGCCATGGCGGTCGAAGACGGCGCAGGAAAAATCCAGCCTTTCCTTGATGTTGACGGAATAGGCAGTGTTCTGCAGCGTGACGCCCATCTGCTCGGCGATCGACATGAAGAGGTTGTTGAAGACCTCCAGCATCACCGGATCGGCTTGGGTGCCGAGGGCCGCAGCGCGCACTTTCCGTTCCGTGCGGCGAATGACGACGTGATTGAGATTGGTGATTTCGGCCCGCCAGCCCGGCTCGACGACGATGGTCTGGTTCGGCTCGATAATGAGAGCGGGTCCCGCGACCAAATTGGAGGGGCGCAGGTTTTCGCGGCGATGGATGCCCGCCTCATGCCACTGGCCTTCGGTGTAGATGCGCCGCGTTCCGGAAGCGCCGGCTTCAACCCGTGCAGGTCCTGCGGGCGCATAGGCTTCGGCCCTGGCCTCTGCGATTTCGCTGCCTTCGACGCCAACCGTCTCGACAATCATCGGCTTGTTGTCATAGACGAAACCAAACTGCGCCTTGTGGGCGATCTCGAAATCGCGCCTGGCCTGAAAGATCGAGTCCTGCTCGAAATTCACCGGCAGCGTCGTGTCGGTGCCGTCATAGCGGATGTGCAACACCGGCTTTGCGGCAACCTTGTCCTGCGCAATGCCTTGCGCGGCGAGTTCGGCGACGACGGCTTTCTTCAATGTGGCAATGAGGCTGTCGATCTCTGACCTGGACTCTTCCGCCAGCGGCTTGAGCAGCGCCTGCTGACGTGAAGCAAAGACCGATGACAGGCCGATGCCATAGGCCGAGAGCAGGCCGGAGAAGGGGTGGATCAGCACCGCTTCCATGCCGAGCGCGTCGGCAACCAGGCAGGCATGCTGGCCGCCGGCGCCGCCAAAGCAGTTCAGCAGATATTCGGTGACGTCGTAGCCGCGCTGCACGGATATCTTCTTGATGGCGTTGGCCATGTTCTCGACGGCGATGGTGACAAAACCTTCGGCGACGGCTTCCGGCGTGCGGCCGTCGCCGATTTCGGCGGCGAGTGCGGCGAACTTCTTGCGCACTACTGTCACGTCCAGCGGCTGGACCTGGCCGGGGCCGAAAATCGCCGGGAAGAAATCGGGCTGCAGCTTGCCCAGCATCACATTGGCGTCTGTGACGGCGAGCGGACCGCCGCGCCGGTAGGCGGCCGGGCCGGGATTGGCGCCGGCGGAATCCGGCCCGGCGCGAAAGCGGCCAGCTTCGTAGTGCAGGATCGAGCCGCCGCCGGCAGCCACGGTGTGGATGCGCATCATTGGCGCGCGGATGCGCACGCCGGCGACCTCGGTGTCGAAGGCGCGCTCATACTCGCCGTCATAGTGGGCGACGTCGGTCGAGGTGCCGCCCATGTCGAAACCGATGACTTTCTCGAATCCGGCGAGCTTCGCCGTCTCGACCATGCCGACGACGCCGCCGGCTGGGCCGGACAACAGCGCGTCCTTGCCCTGGAACATGTCGGCGGCGGTGAGCCCGCCCGACGACATCATGAACATGAGGCGAGGGCTTTCCCTCCCCCTCGAGGGGAGGGTGGCGGCGGAGCCGCCGGGTGGGGTCGGATCGACTGGGCTCGACGCTCCGGCGGTGCCTTCTGAGAGGACCCCCTCTGGCCGCTTTGCCGACTGCCCTTCGCTATGGCTCCGGGCGTTCGTCGCTGAAAAAGCCAAATCGTTGGCTTTTTCTCGGCCTTCGGCCGACCGATCCTCACCCCCCTCGAGGGGGGAGAGGGCGCCCAGCTCGCCCGCCACTCTCTGCACATATCTCGACAGGATCGGCGACAGATAGGCATCGACCACGGTGGTGTCGCCGCGACCGACCAGCTTGATCAGCGGCGAGACCTCATGGCTGACCGAAATCTGCGAAAAGCCGATCTTCCGGCAGACTTTCGCCACCGCCTTCTCGTGGTCGGGGTATTTCCAGGCATGCATGAAGACGATCGCCACCGCATCGATGCCGTCGGCCTTCGCCTGTTCGATCGCCGGACGGCAGGCGGCGATGTCGAGCAGGCGTTCGACGGAGCCATCGGCGCGTACGCGCTCGTTGATCTCGATGACCCGCTCATAGAGCTGTTCAGGAAGGATGATCTCCTTGGCGAAGATATCCGGCCGTGCCTGGTAGGCGATCTTCAGCGCATCGCGAAAGCCCTTGGTGATGAGCAGCAGCACGCGGTCACCCTTGCGCTCCAGAAGCGCGTTGGTGGCGACGGTGGTGCCCATCTTGATGTCGCCGATCAGGCCGGACGGAATGGCGACGCCTGACTCCAGGCCGAGCAGTTCGCGGATGCCGGCTATGGCTGCATCAGGGTAGGCTTCGGGATTTTCCGACAGGAGTTTTTTGGGATGCAACCCGCCGTCCGGGGCGCGTCCGATCACGTCGGTGAAGGTGCCGCCGCGGTCGATCCAGAAGTCCCATTTCTTGTCCACGCGCAACTCCGGCATTTCTTTTGGTTTCAAACTGTTAGTTCGCCGTCGCGCGGCCTGCAATCGGCCACAGGGATGTTACATCAGGAAACGCAACGTTACGAAACCCATGGCCGTCTGATGCATTTCCTCTTCGAGCGCTCACCGCAACGTGAGCGTGTTGTGAAGGAGAGATGGTATGAAAAAGCTCATTCTGGCGTCCGTTTCCGCTTTGGCCTTGCTCGGCGTTGCAGCCTGCAGCGACAGCGGCACAGACAACACCACCACCCAGAGCACCAATCCGCCAGCCGCCGAGCCTATGAAGCCGGTGACGCCGGATGCACCGAAGCCTGCAGAACCGGCTCCGGCAACACCTGCTCCTGCCGCCCCCGCGCAGTAGCAGCAGTCTCGGTCACTTTGATGTGACGAGAGAGGAGGCCGGCTTCGCGCCGGCCTTCCTGCGTTTAAGGCCGGGCTGGCCGTTTCGTGGGCTACGATCGGCTGATTCCTATGATTTGCGATCTGGCGCGTCAGTTGTTTGCGTAAATCGATCCACCCTGCGGCGCTGTCTTGGCTTGATAGCGGTGGCTGGCGGCCCTAATAAGCGCTCATGTCGATTTGGGATCGCCTTGGCGAGTTCATCAACCGCGTTTCCTCTTCAGCCAATTCGGGCGTCGCCGAAGTGGTCGAGGCCGTGCGAACTGTTTTTTCCGGCGATGCGGATCTGCGCCGGCGCGTTGCCTTCTCCGTGGCGATGATCGCGCTGTCGGCCAAGATGGCCAAGGCCGACGGTATCGTCACCCAGGACGAGGTTCGTGCCTTCCAGGAAATATTCGAGGTGCCGAGAGAGCAGACCCGCAACGTGGCGCGGCTCTACGATCTGGCTAAGCGCGACGTTGCCGGGTTCGAGACCTATGCCGAACGCATGGCGCAGATGTGCGGCTCGGGCCATTCGAACTGCGTCATGCTGGAAGACATACTCGACGGCCTGTTCCATATCGCCAAGGCCGATGGGCTGGTGCATGAACGCGAAGGCATTTTCCTGCACCGCATCGCCGAGATTTTCCGCATCGACGAGGTGCACTACGAGGCGATCATGGCCAGGCACGTCAATCTTGGCGCCGGCGACCCCTATGTCGTGCTGGGCATCGAGCGCGGCAAGCCGTTCGAGGAAGTCAGGAAGCGGTATCGCAAGCTGGTCTCCGACAATCATCCGGACCGGCTGATCGCGCGCGGCCTGCCGCAGGAGTTCATCAAGATCGCGACGACCAGGGTCGCGGCGATCAACGCGGCCTATGAAATGATCGAGCGGGGCCTTAGGCACGCATGAGCGGCTTCCTGCCCGACGAGCCAGGCGCCGAGGTCAGGGTATCGCCGAATTTCGGCCCGCGGCGCGAGACGCTCAGACCCGACATGATCGTGCTGCACTATACCGGCATGGCGACGGGTGCTGCAGCCGAAGCGTGGCTGTGCGACCCCGCCAGCGAAGTTTCCTCACACTATCTCGTCCACGAGGACGGCCGCATCGTCCAGATGGTGCGCGAGAGCGACCGGGCCTGGCATGCCGGCGCAAGTTCCTGGTTCGGGCGCACCGACATCAACTCCTGCTCGGTCGGCATCGAAATCGTCAATCCTGGCCATTCGCTCGGTTATTCGACCTTTCCCAAGCGGCAGATCGAGGCGGTGATTGGCCTCTGCAAAGGGATAATCGGGCGCCATTCCATTACGGCGCAACGGGTGCTTGCCCATTCCGACGTCGCGCCGGGGCGCAAGATCGACCCGGGCGAGAAATTCCCCTGGAAGACGCTGTTTGCAGCCGGGGTCGGCCATTTCCTGCCTGCGGCGCCGATTCGGCACAGCGCGATGCTGAAAGCCGGCGATACCGGCGCCGAGGTCGAGGCGCTGCAGTCGATGCTGGCGCTCTACGGCTATGGCGTTGAGATATCCGGTGTCTTCGACCGCCAAACCGAAATCGTCGTCGAAGCGTTTCAGCGGCATTTCCGGCCACGCTTGGTGGATGGCGTCGCCGACGGTTCGACGATCCGCACGCTGCAAAGCCTGCTGACTTCCCTTAAGTCAGCTGCGTCTAAATAACCTTTTCCTGATATTCGAGTTACAGCCTGTCACTGAAAGTGAATTGCCTCGCCTTGTTCGACACCAATTCGGCCATCAAAGGCAGTTCGTGCAAGTTATCGGACCTTCAGCCCCCCGAATGTTCCGATATTGATTAGGCGTTGCTGCGCGAAGATCTTCGCGCGGCCCAGACAGAACAGGACCACATGCAGAAATTGACCGTTGTAACGGCAGCTATTGCTGCTGGCGTGATGACTTTTGCCTTCGGGGCGGCAGATGCTGCGCCACTGAGCCAAAGGGTAGACCAGGGCTTCGTAAACGCACCCGCCGAAACCGCCATGACGAAAGCGAACCCAAAAGCCAAAAGGGCAACCACCGCGAAAGTGCAGAAAGCAGCCGTGGTGAAGGACAGAAAAGCGACGGCCAAGAGGCATTTGAAGCGCGGCAGGAAGAGCATCGACCTGTCGACGACCGCGTCGATCGGCCCAAGCACCGCTGCGGAATCGACGGCGGCGGCCGCGCTCGGCGGCCAGTATTCGGCGATCATCGCCCGCTACGCGGCGGCCGAAGGCGTGCCGGTATCGCTGGCCAAGGCGGTGATCAAGATCGAGAGCAATTACCGGCCCAACATCGTCGGCAGCGCTGGCGAGATCGGTCTGATGCAGATCAAGCCGGCAACGGCGCGGATGATGGGTTACAGCGGTTCGGCCAAGGGCCTGTTCGATCCCGACACCAACATCAAATACGGCATGAAGTATCTCGCCATGGCGCGCAACCTCGGTGGCGGAACGACCTGCGGCACCATCCTGAAATACAATGCCGGCCATGCCGCGACGCGGATGAATCCCGTGTCGGCCGCCTATTGCGGCAAGGTCAAGGTGCAGATGGCGGCCCTTGGATCTCCCGCATAAGTCTGCTTTTTCGTTTGCGTTTTGGAACGTGAACCCCTTTATACGCTCTGCCAGCTGGCCGGGCGGCCGCACCCGCAAAGCCGAAAGGCTGCGGGTGAGGAAAGTCCGGGCTCCATGGAGACACGGTGCCGGTTAATGGCCGGCGGGGGCGACCCCAGGGAAAGTGCCACAGAAAGCAAACCGCCACGATTTATCGAGGTAAGGGTGAAAGGGTGGGGTAAGAGCCCACCGCGCGACTGGCAACAGGAGCGGCACGGTAAACCCCACCGGGAGCAAGACCGAATAGGGACGGTGCGAGGGGAAACCTTCGAGGGCTGTTTCCGGCTCACCGTCCGGGTAGGTTGCGTGAGGCGCATGGCAACATGCGTCCAAGATGAATGGCCGCCACGTTCTCGCTCCGTAAGGGGCGAGGGCCATACAAAACCCGGCTTACAGGCCAGCTGGCAATTCTCCGCGATATCGAAGATCTCTTGAGATCAACAGGTTGCGCCTTCGGGCGCAGCTGTCGATTCAGGTGCTTCAGTAATTGAATCAATCGCCGGCGTGGGCTGGGCGCAATGGCGTTCTTGAAGCTGGTGCGATTAAATCGTACCATGACCTCGTGATGGATGGATCAAGGAGCACGTCATGGGTCATGTCGACAAACGCAGCATCACGCTTTCGCCGGAGCTGGCAGCGGCGGTAGACGATGTCGTGGCCGCCGGCGAATACGCCTCGGCCAGCGAAGTAATCCGTGACGCCCTGCGGCAGTGGAAGGACCGGCGCGACCTGCTCGGCTACACGGTCGAGGAGTTGCGCAAGCTGGTGCAGGAGGGGATCGACAGTGGGCCGGGACGGTTTGCGTCGATGGACGAGATCAAGGCCGAAGCACGCAGGCGATTGAGAGGCGATGACGCAGCATGAGTTTGCTGCCCATCGTCCGCAATGCGCGCGCAGAAGAAGACCTGATCGCGATCTGGCTGCATGTTGGACGCGACAGCGAGGCTGCTGCCGACAGGTTGCTCGACCGGATTGAGGCGCGCTGGCAGCAATTGGCGACGTATCCATACTCGGGCGCGCCGCGTGACGACATCGCGCCCGGTATTCGTCATCTGATCGTTGGAGAATACCTCATTCTGTACCGCGTCGGCGACGACGCGATCGAGATTGTTCGTGTCTTGCACGGCAGGCGCAATATCGGCGCCGATGACGTCATCACCTAAGCGCTCAGATCAACCGCTGATCTTGTCCAGCGATGCCTCGATCGCCTGCCACAGCTCTTCCACCGGCTCGCAACCGACCGACAGGCGCACGAATCCGGGCGGAACGGCGTCGCCGCGTTTGGCACGCCGCTCGGCGGAGCTGTGGACGCCGCCGAAGGATGTCGCCGCCTGCATCAGCGTGCAGTTGTTGATGAAATCCTCGGCCTTGCCCTCGGAGGCGAGTTCGAAGGAGACGAGAAAGCCGAAGCGCTCCATCTGGGCGCGGGCAAGATTGTGCGACGGATCGCCTTCCAGTCCGGGATAGCGCAGGCCGCTCACCGCGCGATGGTTTTTCAGGCGCTTCGCGATCAGTTCAGCCGACGCGCACATGCGGTCGAAGCGCACGTCCAATGTCTCCAGGCCGCGATGCACCAGCCATGCCTCGAATGGGCCAGGAATGCCGCCCGCGGTCTCGCGCCAGCCGGTGACCGCGGCGATGATGTCGGCATTGCGGCTGGCGACATGGCCGAACAACACGTCGGAATGACCGTTGGACGCCTTGGTGTCGGCGGCAACGACAATGTCGGCGCCGAGATCCAGCGGGCGCTGGCCGAATGGCGTCATCGTCGTGTTGTCGACAACGACCGTCGCTCCCGCGCGGTGGGCAGCCTCAGCGACGGCTGTGATGTCGCAGATGTCCAGTCGCGGATTTGACGGGGTCTCCGCATAGACAAGGCGGTAGCCGTCGAAGCCGCCGTCGAGAAAGGTCGATGTCGGCCTGAGATCATAGGTGATGCCGAACGGCTTCAGGAAACGCTCCGCCAGCGCCCGCGTGGCGTGATAGCCGTCGGATGGCAAAAGGACGCGGTCGCCCGATTTCAACAGGCCGAAAAACACCGCCGAGATCGCCGCCATCCCCGAAGGGAAGCCGACGCATGGAGCGTCTTCCAGATGCGCCAGCATATGCTCGACCGCATCCCAGGTGGCGTTGCTGTAGCGGCCGTACTGACTGTAGCCGGCGCCATCGCCTGGATTATGGAAAATGGCAGCCATGGTCAGCGGCAAAGGGATGGGGTCGCCTTTGGCAAGCCCGTCGCGACGCAGATGGGCAAGGGAGGCCGCGCGTGACCTGGCTGTTTCGGACATGGATTTTCTAACCTTGTTGCTGGGCGGAAAGACGGCTGACGCTATGCGCGGTAGCGATGCGCGGCAAGCCGCTTCCGGTTGGGCCAAGCCGCTCTAAACGCTTCGTTAGGCTTAATGGACGATAAAGACGGGAGCGTCGTCAAAGCTGCTCTCACCGGTTGTGGCGCGCGCGTTTGTGAAGCCTGATCCCGTTGACGCCCATAGTGCCCCATGATATCCCATTTCGATACCAAAGCCTTCGTTCCGCGTCAGGGTAAAGCGTACGCCAATCGGGCAGCCGCGGCGGCTGTGCGTTTGCAGGATTTTGCCGTTGGGACCGAAGCAGATTTTCGGCAGGGGACGCGCCTCAATGGCGCGGACGAAAACATGGAGAGGGGTGCGGCGGCGGAAGCGGCTGTAGAGGGTCATGGACCGGTTTCTGTCAAGCGCGGTGAACAGGATCGATGCGAAGGGGCGGGTCTCCGTTCCGGCGCATTTCCGCACGGTCGTGCAGAAACGCGGCTATTCGGAGCTCTACGCGCTGCGCGGCCTCGATGTCCCGGCGATGGATGTCGGCGGGCTCGACCTGCTCGACCGCTACGAGCAGCGCATCGCGCTGGAGGATCCTTTCCTGCAGACGGCGGACGACATGTCGTTCTTCTGCCATGGCGACGGGACGTTCCTGAAACTCGATCAGGACGGCCGCATCACGATGACCGATTTCATCCGCGAGCATACGGGCATCTCGAGCGAAGTGGCTTTTGTCGGTCGCGGCAATTTCTTTCAAGTTTGGGAACCCGGGCGGCTTGCCGCCTATGGGGCGCAGGCGCGCGCCCGGCTTTTGCAGCTTCGGCAGGGGACGAAGCCTGGGGAGCGACCGGAATGATGGCGGATCACGGCGATGATATCAGCGCCGTTGGCGGATCGGTCCGCCACATTCCGGTCCTCCTTGCCGAAGTGCTGGAAGCGCTCTCGCCCAAAGCTGGCGATGTGATCGTCGACGGTACCTTCGGCGCTGGCGGCTACACCAAGGCGATCCTGGCGAGCGGCGCCTCGGTGGTGGCGATCGATCGCGATCCGGACGCCATCGCCGCGGGGCGGACCTTGGAACAGCAATCCGGAGGCAGGCTGAGGCTGGTGCAAGCGCCGTTCTCGACGCTGGACGAGCAGGTCGAAAGCGCCGACGGCGTTGTGCTCGACATCGGCATTTCCTCCATGCAGGTCGACCAGGCCGAACGCGGCTTTTCGTTCCGCGCCGACGGGCCGCTCGACATGCGCATGGCACAGGCCGGCCTGAGCGCTGCCGATGTCGTTAATTCGTTCAAGACGGGCGATCTTGCCCGCATCTTCGGCTTCCTTGGCGAGGAGCGCAACGCCGGGCGCATTGCCCGCATGATCGAGAGCCGGCGCGAAAAACGCCCGTTCGAGCGCACGCTCGATCTCGCCGACGCCATCGAGACGCATATCGGCCGCGCGCCGAAGGACAAGATCCATCCGGCCACCCGCGTCTTCCAAGCGCTGCGCATCTTCGTCAATGACGAGCTTGGTGAACTGGCCAAAGCCTTGGTGGCGTCAGAGCGCGTGCTGAAGCCCGGCGGGCGGCTTGCCGTGGTGACGTTCCATTCGCTGGAAGACCGCATCGTCAAGCGCTTCATCGCCGACCGCGCCGACGCGGTGACCGGCTCGCGCCATATGCCCGAGGCGCATGCGCGCAGCGCGACCTTCCGCAAGGTCGGTGGCGGTGTGACGCCCGGCGACGCCGAAATAGCAGCCAATCCGCGGGCGCGCTCGGCCAGGCTGCGTGCTGCAATCCGTACCGAGGCGCCTGCGCGCGCCGGCGATCTTTCCATTTTCGGCCTTCCAAAGCTTCCCGGCATCCAGGCGCCGCGAGAGAGGTGAACAATTGTTTCGAACCAGCGACATAGTCCTGATCGCCGTCATGGTCTCGGCCGCGGCCTTCACTTACAAGGCCAAGCGCGAGGCTGAGGAACAACTGGCCTCGGTGCAGAAGATCGAGGCACAGATCCGCTATGAGGAGGACACGATCGACCTGCTCAAGGCCGACTGGAGCCTGCTGACTCAGCCGTCGCGCCTGCAGAAGCTGGCTGAAACCTATAAATCGCAGCTCGCACTCGAGCCGGTCAATGCGCGGCAGATCGTAGGGATCGACGACCTGCCGGCAAAACCGCTCAACATCGAGGACCTGTCGTCGCAGCGACTCGGCGGCATGGCCGATAATTCCGGCGAAGGACCAGCCGGCAAGGATCCCGTGGTGACCGGAGCCATCGTGCAATGATCGCGGGACTTCCCATGACCGCCAAACTTCCGTCTATCGGCAAATTGCTGAAGCGGCGCGCAAGGACCGGCGAGGACGGCTCGATCGTCGTCGAAGGCGCGCGCAAGGCGACCGGCGGCAAGGCCAAGACCCGCATCATCATGACGATGGCGGTGTTCTTCGGCATCTATTCCACCATCGCCGGACGGCTGGTCTATCTCGGTTTCCAGAACCCCGACACGTCGAACGGGCCGCAGAGCCGGGTGACGGCGTCGCGGCCTGACATTGTCGACCGCAATGGCGAGGTGCTGGCGACCGACATCAAGACGGCATCGCTGTTTGCCGAGCCGCGCCGCATCGTCGATGCCGACGAGGCGATCGAAAAGCTGTCGACCATTCTGCCCGATATCGACCCCGAGCAGACCTACCACAAGCTGAAGAGCGGCGCCGGCTTCGTCTGGCTGCAGCGGCAGCTGACGCCCAAGCAGCAAGCCGACATCATGCAGCTTGGTATTCCAGGCATCGGCTTTCGCACCGAAAAGCGCCGCTTCTATCCGGCCGGCGTGACCTCATCCTACATTGTCGGCCTCACCAACATCGACAATCAGGGTATCTCCGGCATGGAGAAATACATCGACGAGCAGGGCCTGAGCGACTTGCAGGCCTCTGGCCTTGCGGTGGCGAAGGACCTGAAGCCGGTGCAGCTTTCGATCGATCTGCGCGTCCAGCATGTGGTGCGCGACGAGATCGCCGCCGGCCTCGAACGCTATCGCGCCATGGGCGCCGGCGCCGTCGTGCTCAACATCAAGACCGGTGAAGTGGTGGCCATGGCCTCGGTGCCGGATTTCGATCCGAACAATCCCTTTAATGCGCAAGACAAGGACCGGCTGAACCGCATGTCCGCCGGCCTCTACGAGATGGGCTCGACCTTCAAGAGCTTTACCTCGGCGATGGCGCTTGATTCCGGCAAGGCTAACATGAACAGCCGTTTCGACGCGTCGCATCCGATCCGTGTCGGCCATCAGGCCATCCACGATTTTCATGGCAAGAACCGCGTGCTGTCGCTGCCGGAAGTGTTCCTCTATTCCTCCAACATCGGATCGGCCCGCGAGGCCGAGCTGGTCGGCATCGAGGGGCACCGCGAATTCCTGCATCGCCTCGGCCTTTTGGACAGGATGCAGACCGAACTGCCTGAGGTCGCACGCCCGACCGAGCCCAAGGTCTGGAAACAGGTCAACTCGTTCACCATCGCCTTCGGCCATGGCGTGTCGACGACACCGCTGCAGGCCGCGGTCGGCTGCGCGGCACTGATGCAGGGCTACCTGATCCAGCCGACATTCCTGGTCCGCAGCCAGCAGGAAGCCATGGCGGTGGCCAAGAGAGTGGTCAGCGAAAAGACGGTGGAGGGCATGCGCTACCTCTACACGCTCAATGCCGAGAAGGGCTCGGCCAGAAACGCCAGGGCCCCTGGCTACCGCGTCGGCGGCAAGACCGGAACGGCCGAGAAGGTCATCAATGGCCGCTACTCGAAGGAACTGAATTTCAACACCTTCGTCGCCGCTTTCCCGATGGACGATCCGCAATATCTGGTGTTTACGATTGCCGACGCTCCGCACCCCGAAAAGCCCGGGATGACCGACGTTGCCGCCAACAATGCGGGGGTTATGGCCGGCAATATCATCCGGCGAGCAGCGGCTATGCTTGGCGTGAAGCCAGATTTCAGCCATGAAAATGGTGCAACGCTGGTTTCCTATCAGTGATTCTTAGGGCGCGCCGGCAACTGCGCGCTATTTTGTTGCGATGAACGGGGTTCGATGCACCTGAAAGATTTAGCCGGTATCCTGCCTGTCGAGGGAACAGCGTCCCGCGATCTGGAGGTAACCGGGATTTCGTCGGATTCCCGCCAGGTCAAACCCGGCGTCGTCTTTTTCGCGCTTGCCGGCAGCAAGGCGGACGGCGCCACCTATGTCGCCGATGCGGCAAAACGCGGCGCGGCGGCGGTTGTCGTGGGTAAGGCCAGCGCAATTGCCGGCCTGTCGGTTCCGGTGCTGAGCGTCGATGATCCGCGTCTGGCGCTGGCGCTGAGTGCCGCGCGCTTCTTTGGCAGGCAGCCTGAAACTATGGTCGCGGTCACCGGCACCGCGGGCAAGACGTCGGTCGCCGCCTTCACCAGGCAGATCTGGGAGCAGGCCGGTTTCGCCGCCGCTTCAATCGGCACCACCGGCGTGGTGGCGCCGGGCCGCAATGAGTATGGATCGCTGACCACGCCCGATCCGGTGGCTTTGCACCAATTGCTCAGGGAATTGGCGGAGGCCGGCGTCACCCATGCCTCGATGGAAGCCTCCAGCCATGGTCTCGACCAGCGCCGCCTCGATGGTGTGAAGCTCGCCGCCGGCGGTTTCACCAATCTCGGCCGCGACCATATGGACTATCATCCGACCGTCGAGGACTATCATCGCGCCAAATTGCGCCTGTTCGATACGCTGCTACCGAAAGGCGCGCCGGCCATCATCTTTGCCGACGATCCGTGGTCTGCGCCGACGGTCAAGGCAGCGCAGGCCGCTGGGCTCAAGGTGCTGACGGTTGGCCGCCACGGCGATTTTCTCCGCCTGAAGCGGGTCGAGCATGAGCGCCACCGCCAGCGCGCCGAGGTCGAAGCCGATGGCGTACTCTACGAGATCGACCTGCCGCTGGCCGGCGATTTCCAGATTGCCAACGCCCTGGTTTCGGCGGGTCTGGCGATTTCCACTGGAACGCCAGTCGCCAAGGCTTTGATGGCATTGGAGAAACTCCAGGGCGCGCCTGGCCGGCTCGACCTTGTCGGCGCGACTGCCAATGGCGCGCCGGTCTATGTCGATTATGCCCACAAGCCGGATGCGCTGGAAAATGTGCTGGCCGCTGTGCGCCCGTTCACCACCGGCCGCGTCATTGTTGTGTTCGGCTGCGGCGGCGACCGCGACCGGGGAAAGAGGCCGATCATGGGCGAGATCGCTACACGGCTTGCCGATGTCGTCATCGTCACCGATGACAACCCGCGTTCGGAAGTGCCCGAAACCATCCGCGCCGCGATCCTGGCGGCCGCGTCCGGCGCCATCGAGATCGGCGATCGCCGCAAGGCGATCCACGATGCCGTCGCCATGCTCAAGGCCGGCGACACGCTGATCGTTGCCGGCAAGGGCCATGAAGAGGGCCAGACCATCGGCGCCGAGACATTTCCTTTCTCAGACCATGAGGAAGTCCGCTCGGCGTTGCGGGAGCGGGCCGCATGAGCGTGCTCTGGAGCGCCGATGCGCTGGTTGACGCCATGGGCGGACGGCCGCTCGGGCCAATGCCGGAGGGCATATCGGGAATCTCGATCGACAGCCGCAGCCTGCAGCCGGGCGACGCCTTCTTCGCCATTAAAGGCGAGGCGATGGACGGCCATGATTTCGCGACCGCGGCGATCAAGGCCGGCGCGGGCGTTCTGGTTGTCGCCGAAGGCAAACTGCCATCGCTCGGGCGGCTGACGGCGCCGATGATCGTCGTGCAGGATGTGCTGGCGGCACTCGAAAAACTTGGCGTCGCCGCGCGCGAGCGTTCCAAGGCGAAAATCATCGCGGTGACCGGCTCTGCCGGCAAGACCACGACCAAGGAAGCGCTGCGCCATGTGCTGTCGGCCGTCGGCAGGGTGCATGCCTCGGCGCAATCCTTCAACAATCATTGGGGTGTGCCGCTGACGCTGGCGCGCATGCCGGACGATTGCGACTACGCCGTGTTCGAGATCGGCATGAACCATCCCGGCGAGATCCGGCCGCTGGTCAAGATGGTCCGGCCGCATGTCGCCATCGTCACGCTGATCGCCGCCGCACATCTCGGCTTCTTCAAAAATCTCGACGAGATCGCCAAGGCCAAGGCAGAGATTTTTGAAGGCATCGAGCCCGGCGGTGCTGCCTTGCTCAACCGCGACGATGGGCGTTGGAAGCTGCTCGACAAAATGGCGCGCGCCGCCGGCGTCGAGCATGTCTTCGGCTTCGGCGAAAACGCACGCTCGACCTACAAGCTCACCAAATGCGAGCTGCATGCCGATCAGTCCGACATTACCGCCAGGATCGGCGGGCAGGACGTCGTCGCCCGTATCGGCGCACCCGGCCGCCACATGGTGCAAAATGTGCTGGCCGTTCTCGGCGCGGCGCATCTGGTTGAAGCCGACATCGGCAAGGTGGCGGAGGCGCTGGCCGATCTCTCTGCCGAGCGCGGCCGCGGCAAGCGCCATGTGCTGCGCCATCCCAGGGGACCGATCACGCTGATCGACGAGAGTTACAACGCCAATCCGGCGTCGATGAGTGCGGCCATGGCGCTGCTCAACGCGACGCCAGTGTCGGGCGAGGGCCGCCGGATCGCCGTACTCGGCGACATGCTCGAGCTCGGCGAACATTCGGCAAAGCTGCATGCAGCCCTTGCCGATCTGATCGTCGGTACCGAAACACGCAAAGTCTTTCTCGGCGGCCCGGAGATGCGGGCGCTGGCTGATATATTGCCCGACGAGATCGAAGCGGACTACCGCGCCGGCGCCGAGGATCTGAAGCCGGTATTGCTGTCGGCGCTGAAGCCGGGCGACGTGGTGATGATCAAATCGTCGAAAGGCATCGGTTTTTCAAAACTGGTCGATGCCTTGCTCGGCAAATTTCCAGCTGAAGCCGCAGGCACGAAACAGAACTAGTCCGGGGGACGGAATCGCATGTTTACATTGCTCGTCG
Source organism: Mesorhizobium sp. CNPSo 4688 (assembly GCF_057784295.1). Taxonomy (NCBI): domain Bacteria; kingdom Pseudomonadati; phylum Pseudomonadota; class Alphaproteobacteria; order Hyphomicrobiales; family Phyllobacteriaceae; genus Mesorhizobium; species Mesorhizobium sp. CNPSo 4688. Next base: position 36,619 of record NZ_JBWLUY010000006.1, on the reverse strand, counting down.
ATTTTGCGGACAAGATCTCGGTCTTCAATGTCTTCCGCTACATAACCTTCCGCACCGGCGGCGCGCTGATCACCTCTGCGCTGATCGTCTTCATCTTCGGGCCGACCATCATCAATTCGCTCAGGCTCAGGCAAGGCAAGGGCCAGCCGATCCGCGCCGACGGGCCGCAGACGCATTTCAAGAAGGCCGGCACGCCGACCATGGGCGGGCTGATGATCCTGTGCGGCATCATTGGCTCCTCGCTTCTGTGGGCGAATCTCTCCTCGATCTATGTCTGGGTGGTGCTTCTGGTGACGCTGGGCTTCGGTTCGATCGGCTTCTACGACGACTATCTCAAGGTGACGAAGCAGTCGCATCTCGGCTTTTCCGGCAAGGCGCGGTTGGCGTTGGAATTCGTCATCGCCGGCATCGCCGCCTGGGTGATCATGCATAATGGCCAGGCGCCGTTCTCGTCGTCGCTGACCTTCCCCTTCGCCAAGGAATTCATCGTCAATCTCGGCTGGTTCTTCGTGCCGTTCTCCTGCTTCGTCATTGTCGGCGCCGGCAATGCGGTGAATTTGACCGATGGCCTCGACGGTCTGGCGATCGTGCCGATCATGATCGCAGCGGCCTCGTTCGGCGTCATCGCGTATCTCTCCGGCAATGCGGTGTTTGCCGAATATCTGCAGATCCATTTCGTGCCAGGCACCGGCGAGCTGGCCGTCGTGCTCGGCGCCGTCATCGGCGCCGGTCTCGGCTTCCTCTGGTTCAACGCGCCGCCGGCGGCGATCTTCATGGGCGACACCGGTTCGCTGGCCATGGGCGGCCTTATCGGCACGGTTGCGGTCGCCACCAAGCATGAGATCGTGCTGGTCATTGTCGGCGGATTGTTTGTCGTGGAAATCCTGTCGGTCATCATCCAGGTCGGTTATTTCAAGATGACCGGCAAGCGCGTCTTCCTGATGGCGCCGATACACCATCATTTCGAAAAGCTCGGCTGGACCGAAAGCCAGGTGGTGATCCGCTTCTGGATCATCGCCGTCATCCTGGCGCTGGTCGGCCTGTCGACCCTCAAGCTGAGATAGGAGCCTGCTTGATCCCCGCCGCATCCTTCTCGGGCAAACGCGTTTCGCTCTTCGGGCTCGGTGGCTCGGGGACCGCCACAGCGCGCGCGCTGATCGAAGGCGGGGCCGACGTGCTGGCCTGGGACGACAATCCCGACAGCGTCGCCAAGGCCGCTGGCCAGGGCATTGCGACCGCCGATCTGCGCGGCGCCGACTGGGCGAAGTTCTCGGCCTTCGTGCTGTCGCCCGGCGTACCGCTGACCCATCCCAAGCCGCACTGGACGGTGGAACTGGCGCGCGGCGCCGGCGTCGAGGTAATCGGCGACATCGAGCTGTTCTGCCGCGAGCGGATCTCGCGCGCGCCCACAGCACCCTTCATCGCCATCACCGGCACCAATGGCAAGTCGACGACCACGGCGCTGACTGCGCATGTCCTGAAATCGGCAGGCCGCGACACGCAGATGGGCGGCAATATCGGCCGTGCCATCATGACGCTCGACCCGCCGCAGGCGGACCGGCACTATGTCGTCGAATGCTCATCCTACCAGATCGATCTGGCGCCCTCGATCAACCCGACGGCCGGCATCCTGCTCAATCTGACGCCCGATCATCTCGACCGCCATGGCACCATGCAGCACTACGCTTCGATCAAGGAACGGCTGGTCGCCGGCAGCGAGACCGCCATCGTCGGCGTCGACGACAGCTGGTGCGCGCAGATCGCCGACCGGCTGGAGCGGGCGGGCAGGCAGGTGATCCGCATCTCCAAGCGGCTGCCGCTGACCGATGGCTATTTCGCCGACGGCTCCAATCTGATGGAAGCCGTGCATGGCCGCTACAGCCGCGTCGCTTTCCTCGAAGGCATAGGTTCGCTGCGGGGCCAGCACAATGCGCAGAACGCACTTGCCGCGGTGGCCTCCTGCCTCAAGGTGGGCTTAAGCCTCGGCGAGATACAGGCGGGGCTCGAGAGCTTCCCGGGCCTCGCGCATCGCATGGAGCAGGTCGGCCGCAAGGACCACGTGCTGTTCGTCAACGATTCCAAGGCGACCAATGCCGATGCGGCGGCACCGGCGCTGTCGAGTTTTCCGCGCATCTACTGGATCGCCGGCGGGCTGCCCAAGGAAGGCGGTATCGAGCCGCTGCGCGGTTTCTTCCCGCGCATCGCCAAGGCCTATCTGATCGGCGAGGCGGCGCCTGCCTTTTCGGCGACGCTGGGCGAAGCCGTGCCCTATGAAATCTCGGGCACGCTGGCCGCCGCGGTCGACCATGCCGCCCAGGACGCGGCCAAGGATGACAGCGGCGAGGTGGTGGTGTTGCTGTCGCCGGCCTGCGCCAGTTTCGACCAGTTCAAGAATTTCGAAGTTCGCGGCGAAGCCTTCAGGCAAGCTGCGAATGCTATCGAGGGCGTGAAACCCATCGGAGGGGCACGATAATGCAAAGCCGTCTCGACAAAAGCCCGGTTGCAACCTGGTGGTGGACGATCGATCGCTGGTTCCTGGCGGCATTCCTGTCGCTGATGGGGCTCGGCATCGTGCTCTCCTTTGCGGCAAGCCCGGCGGTGGCCGAACGCATCGGCCTCGACAGTTTCCACTTTGCCACCAGGCAGATCATCTTCACCGTCCCGGCGCTCGGCGTGATGCTGGCCGTGTCCTTCCTGGAATCCAGACAAATTCGGCGCATGGCGCTGGTCATCCTGTGCATCATGCTGGTGCTGATGGTGGCGGTGCTCTACATCGGCGTCGAAGTGAAGGGCGCGCGGCGCTGGGTGTCGTTTGTCGGCATGTCGATCCAGCCGTCGGAATTCTTGAAACCTGCCTTCGTCATCGTCTGCGCGTGGCTGTTCGCCGAACACAAGCGCCAGCCTGACATTCCAGGCAATTTGTTCGCGATGCTGCTTTTGATCCTGGTCATCTCGCTTTTGGTGGCGCAGCCCGATCTTGGCCAGACCATGCTGGTGACCGGCACCTGGGGCGTCATGTTCTTCATGGCCGGCCTGCCATGGCTCTGGATCATCGCGCTTGGCGCCACCGGGGCCAGCGGCCTGTTTGCCGCCTATACGGTGTTCCCGCATGTCGCCGCCCGCATCGACAAGTTCCTGACCGGCGAAGGCGATACGTTCCAGGTCGACATGGGCCGTGAGGCGCTGATCAACGGCCACTGGTTCGGCGTCGGACCGGGCGAGGGCACGGTCAAGCGCGTCATCCCCGACGCGCATGCCGACTTCGTGTTTTCGGTCGCCGGCGAAGAGTTCGGGCTGATCATGTGCTTCTTCATCATGTCGATCTTCGCCTTCATCGTGCTGCGCGGCCTCAACACGGCGCTGAAAGAGCATGACGATTTCACCCGTTACGCCGTCGGCGGCCTGGTGACCGTGTTCGGCCTGCAGTCGGTCATCAATATGTGCGTCAACCTGCAGCTGATGCCGGCCAAGGGCATGACGCTGCCCTTCATCTCCTATGGCGGCTCCTCGCAGATCGCCATTGCCATCTCTATGGGCATGGTGCTGGCGCTGACGCGCAAGCGTCCGGAAAAGCGCAAGCAGATGGGCTTTGCCCTGTCGCAGCGCGCTTTGCCGGCGGAGTGATATGGCGCGCGGTGTCATTCTTCTCGCGGCGGGCGGAACCGGCGGGCATCTGTTTCCGGCCGAGGCGCTGGCGCATGAGCTGATCGAACGCGGCTGGAGCGTGCATCTGGCGACCGACGACCGTGCCGAGCGGTTTGCCGGCCATTTCCCGGCCGCCGCCATCCATCCGATCCAGTCGGCGACCATGGGCTCGAAAAACCCCGTCGCCTTGCTCGGCGCGTTTTGGAAGATCTGGCGCGGCGTGCGCCAGGCCTCCACTGTCATCGGCAGGATCAAACCTGACGCGGTCGTCGGCTTCGGCGGTTATCCGACCCTGCCGCCGCTCTATGCCGCGACACGGCGCAAGGTGCCGACGCTGATCCATGAGCAGAACGCGGTGATGGGCCGCGCCAACCGGGCGCTGTCCGGCCGCGTCGACGCCATTGCCGGCGGCTTTCTGCCTGAAGATGAAAGTGCTGCCGGCGCCAAGACGGTCATCACAGGCAATCCGGTCCGGCCGCCGATCCTGGAGGCGGCAAAGACGCCGTACACGGCATCCCAAGGCGAGGAGCCGTTCCGGCTCCTGGTGTTCGGCGGCAGCCAGGGCGCGCAGTTTTTTTCCGATGCGATGCCGGCGGCCATCGCACTCCTGCCGGAGGCGCAGCGCAAGCGGCTGGTGATCACCCAGCAGGCCCGCGCCGACGACGTGGCGCGAGTGAAGACGGGCTATTCGGCACTTGGCGTCCATGTCGAGGTGTCGCCCTTCTTCACCGATATGGCGCAGCGCATGGCCACCGCGCATCTGGTGATCTCGCGCTCCGGCGCCTCGACGGTCTCGGAAATCGCCGTCATCGGCCGGCCGGCGCTGCTGGTGCCTTATCCCTATGCGCTGGACCACGACCAGGCGGCGAACGCGGCAGCCCTTGCGGCAGCCGGCGGCGGCGAAGTCCACCCGCAATCATCGCTGTCGCCAGAGCGCATTGCGACGCTTGTTGGCGGGCTGATGGACAATCCCGAGCGGCTGGCGGCTATGGCTGCCGGCGCGAAGTCGGCCGGCCGGCCGGACGCGGCACGGTTGCTCGCCGATCTCACAGAGGCTATTGCGTCCAGAAAAACCGTATCGGATTTCAGGAAGGGGACGCATTGATGAAGATGCCGCAAACCATCGGCCTTGTGCATTTCATCGGCATTGGCGGCATCGGCATGAGCGGCATCGCCGAGGTGCTGCACAATCTTGGCTACAAGGTGCAGGGCTCCGATCAGGCCGACAGCGCCAATGTGCAGCGGCTGCGCGACAAGGGCATCGACTGCTTCGTCGGCCACAAGGCCGAGAATATCGGTGCTGCCGAAGTGGTGGTGGTTTCGACCGCGATCAAGAAATCCAATCCGGAACTGAAGGCAGCGCGCGAGAAGCTTCTGCCGATCGTGCGCCGCGCCGAGATGCTGGCCGAATTGATGCGCTTCCGCCAGGCCGTCGCCATCGGCGGCACCCACGGCAAGACGACGACCACCTCGATGGTGGCGACGCTGCTTGATGCCGGCGGGCTCGACCCGACCGTGATCAATGGCGGCATCATCAATGCCTATGGCACCAATGCCCGCATGGGCGATGGCGAATGGATGGTGGTCGAAGCCGACGAGAGCGACGGCACTTTCCTCAAGCTGCCGGCCGAAATTGCCGTCGTCACCAACATCGATCCCGAGCATCTCGATCACTATGGCAGTTTCGACAAGGTGCGCGAAGCCTTTCGCCAGTTTGTCGAGAACGTGCCGTTCTACGGCTTTGGCGTGATGTGCACCGACCACCCGGAGGTGCAGGCGCTGGTCAGCCGCATCGAGGACCGCCGCGTCATCACCTATGGCGAGAACGCGCAGGCCGATGTGCGCTTCACCAACCATCGCATGGTCGGTGCTGCCTCCGAGTTCGACGTGGTGATCCGCGACCGCAAAACCGGCGGCCAGACGACGATATCGGACCTGCGCCTGCCGATGCCCGGCCGCCACAATGTCTCCAACGCGACGGCCGCGATTGCGGTTGCGCATGAACTCGGCCTGTCGGCCGAGGCGATCAAGAAGGGGCTGTCGTCCTTCGCCGGCGTCAAGCGGCGCTTCACCCATACCGGCTCGTGGAACGGCGTCGAGATCTTCGACGATTACGGCCATCACCCGGTCGAGATCACAGCGGTGCTGAAAGCGGCGCGCAGCGCCACCAAGGGCCGCGTCATCGCCATCGCGCAGCCGCACCGCTTCACCCGCCTGCACGATCTGTTCGACGAATTCTCGGTCTGCTTCAACGATGCCGACACGGTGATGGTGGCGCCGGTCTATGCGGCGGGAGAGGAGCCGATCGACGGCGTGACTTCGGAGGCGCTGGTGTCGCGCATCCGCTCCGGCGGTCACCGCGATGCGCGCTATATCGACGGTGCTGCTGCCATAGCCCCCACCATCCGCGAACTGGCCAAGCCCGGCGACTTCGTTGTCTTCCTCGGCGCCGGTAACATCACCCAATGGGCCTATGCGCTGCCCAGGGAACTTGGCGGTGCGGTCTCATGATGCGCGGCCAGGACCTGATCGACAGACTTGGCGACCGGCTTGCCGGCCTGCGTGGTCGCATTACGCCCAATGCCGAGATGGACAAGATCACCTGGTTCCGCGCCGGAGGGCTGGCCGAGGTGCTGTTCCAGCCGGCCGACGAGGAAGACCTTGCCGCCTTCCTGCGCGCCGTGCCGGAGGAGATCCCGCTCACCGTCGTCGGCGTCGGCTCGAACCTCCTGGTGCGCGACGGCGGTATTCCGGGTTTCGTCATCAGGCTTTCGGCCAAGGGTTTTGGCGAAGCCGAGGTCATATCGCCGACCGGCATCAAGGCGGGCGCTGCGACGCCGGACAAGCGCGTTGCTGCCGTTGCCTATGAGGCCAGCATTGGCGGCTTTCATTTCTATCACGGCATTCCCGGCGCCATCGGCGGGGCGCTGAGAATGAATGCCGGCGCCAATGGCGTCGAGACACGAGAGCGGGTCGTGGAGGTGCGGGCGCTCGACCGCAAGGGCAATCTGCACACGCTGAGCAATGAAGACATGGGCTATGCCTATCGTCACTCGGCAGCACCTGCCGGGCTGATCTTCACCTCCGCCATTTTCGAAGGCGTGCGGGAAGACAAGGCGGCGATCAAGGCGGCCATGGACGCCGTCCAGACGCATCGCGAGACGGTGCAGCCGATCCGCGAGAAGACCGGCGGCTCGACCTTCAAGAATCCGGAGGGCACCTCGGCCTGGAAGGAGATCGACAAGGCCGGCTGCCGCGGGCTGATGATCGGCGGCGCGCAGATGTCGCCGATGCACTGCAACTTCATGATCAACACCGGAACCGCGACCGGCTACGACCTCGAATATCTCGGCGAGACGGTGCGCGCCCGGGTGCTTGTAAATTCCGGCATAAGGCTGCAGTGGGAAATCAAGCGCATCGGCAATTTCCGCCCCGGCCACGCCGTGCAAGAGTTCCTTGGGCAACTTCTCTAGGCATCTTGGCGCAAGCTGAAGTTCATGTGATGCTTGAACTTCAAACGGTCTGAAACAACACCGCGACCGTTGCCCGAAAGACTCACAACGGGCTTTTTGCAGCCGTTTTCGAGGAAAGTGAATCTGTCGGAATCATAAGCACTTGCCAGCGAATCAACTCTCTGATTCTCTGCCCTAAAGCGTTTCCTGATTTGAGTCGTTCGACGCGTCGACCGCGTTTTCCGTCTGGGGGGCAACCTGCCGGGAGACTCGGACTCCATCTGGTCGCTGAATGCGTGGTTGCGGGCCCGCCGTGAGAGGAATGACGGGATATGAAGAACAAGCATGTGGCTGTCCTCCTGGGCGGATTCTCGTCCGAGCGGCCCGTGTCTCTGTCTTCGGGAAAGGCGTGTGCGGATGCGCTTGAGAAGGAAGGCTACCAGGTTACCCGCGTCGACGTTGCGCGCGATGTCGGCGCCGTGCTTGGCGAGCTCAAGCCTGATGTTGTCTTCAACGCGTTGCACGGTCCGTTCGGTGAAGACGGCACCATCCAGGGCATCCTCGAATATCTGGCGATTCCCTACACCCATTCGGGTGTGCTCGCCTCGGCGCTCGCCATGAACAAGGAGCAGGCCAAGAAGGTTGCCAAGGCTGCCGGCATTGCGGTGGCGGAATCGAAGGTTGCCAGCCGCTTCGCCATTCAGAACAAGCACCCGATGAAGCCGCCCTATGTGGTCAAGCCGGTCAATGAAGGCTCAAGCTTCGGCGTTGTCATCGTGCATGAAGGGCAGTCGCATCCGCCGCAGGTGATCGGTTCGTCCGATTGGAAATATGGCGAGACCGTCATGGTCGAGCGCTACATCCATGGCCGCGAGCTGACCTGCGCCGTCATGGGCGATGTGGCGCTCGGCGTCTGCGAGATCATCCCGACCGGCCACTCCTTCTACGACTATGATTCAAAATACGTCGCCGGCGGATCAAAACACGAAATCCCTGCTAAAATTTCACCGAATATTTACCAAAAAATACAGACACTGGCGCTCAAGGCACATCTGGCTATCGGCTGTCGGGGCGTTTCCCGGTCGGACTTCCGCTATGACGATCGTCACTCCGAAAACGGCGAAATTGTCTGGCTCGAGATCAACACTCAGCCTGGCATGACGCCGACGTCTTTGGTGCCTGAAATCGCCGCCCAAGCGGGGCATTCGTTCGGCGATCTGTTGAGTTGGATAGTGGAGGACGCTTCGTGTCTGCGTTGAAATGGGGGCAGGACAAGGGCAGGGGTGGCGCCGGGCCGGCGCTGTTCGGCATGCCGTTGTCGTTCGACCATTTCGTGCTGCCGCGCGTGCTGCGCCGGCCGGTGCGCGTGCTGGCGCGCCTGGGTGGCGGCGACTTCGTCGCGCCGCGCTTTTCGGCAGCCATCCTGTCCGCTTCGCTCATCGCATCGAGCAGCCTCTATGGTGCCATTCTCGGCGGCCATGCCGACGACATCGTCCAGAGTATCACCGCCCGCACCGGCTTTGCCGTCGACCAGATCAAGGTGGTCGGCAACCGTCAGACCTCGGAGATCGACATACTGGGCCGGCTTGAACTCGATGGCTGGACGTCGCTGATCGGCTTCGATGCCGAGGCGGCGCGCGAGCGCATCGATACGCTGCCCTGGGTCGAAGTGGCGGCGGTGCGCAAGGTCTATCCGCATACACTGGAAGTGCGTGTCGAGGAGCGCGAACCCTTCGCGCTCTGGCAGCAGGGCTCGGAGCTTTCGGTCATTGAGCGCTCCGGCGCGGTGATCGCGCCGTTCTCGGGCGGCAAGCAGGCTTTGCTGCCGTTGATCATCGGCACCGGTGCGCCGGCCAAGGCGCCCGACTTCCTGGCCAAGATCAAGAAGTATCCAGAGCTCGCGGCGCGGGTCAAAGGCTATATCCGCATCGGCGAACGGCGCTGGGACCTGAAGCTGGAAAACGGCATCACCGTCAAGCTGCCCGAGGATGGCGAGGACCGGGCGATCGCCGAGCTGGTTCGGATGGATCATGACAACGGTCTTCTGACGCGCGATATCGCGGCCGTCGACATGCGCATCTCCGATCGCCTGGTGGTGCAACTGACGCCGGAAGCGGCGACGCAGCGCCAGGCGGCGCTCAACGAAAAGCCGCAAAGCCTCAAGCGCAAGTCGGAGACGAAGATATGAGCTGGCTTGGCGGCAACAGCGATGCCTCTTCGCGCCGCTCCGGCACGCTGACCGTGCTGGATGTCGGCTCAAGCAAGGTTTGCTGCGTGGTGGCGAAACTGAAGCCGCGCGAGGACGGCAAGCTGCTGCGCGGCCGCTCGCACCGCATCCAGGTGATCGGCATCGGCCATCAGAAGTCGCAAGGCGTGAAGTCGGGCGTGGTTGTCGATCTCGACCGTGCCGAGCACGCCATTCGCCTGTCCGTCGACGCCGCCGAGCGCATGGCGGGACTGACGGTGGATTCGCTGATCGTCAACATGACGGCCGGCCGGCTGAAGAGCGAAACCTATTCTGCCACCATCAATCTCGGCGGCCATCAGGCCGACGAGGCCGATATCAAGCGCGTGCTTGCCGCCGGCGCCAAGCAGGCGCTCAAGGCCGAGCGCGACGTGATCCATTCGCTGCCGGTCGGCTTTTCGCTGGACGCCGAACGCGGCGTGCGCGATCCGCGCGGCATGGTCGGCGACCAGCTCGGCGTCGACATGCATGTGCTGACCGGCGACGCCGCACCGCTGCGCAATCTCGAACTTTGCATCAACCGTTCGCATCTGTCGGTCGAGCGCATGGTGGCGACGCCCTATGCCAGCGGACTTGCGGCGCTTGTCGATGACGAGCTCGAAATGGGCGCGGCCTGCATCGACATGGGCGGCGGCACGACAACGATCTCGGTGTTTTCGGAAGGCAAGTTCGTGCATGGCGACGCCATCGCCATCGGCGGCAATCATGTGACGCTGGATATGGCCAAGGGTCTGTCGACGTCGCTCGACGCGGCCGAACGGCTGAAGGTGATGCATGGCTCGGCGCTGCCCGGCAGTGCCGATGACCGCGACCTGGTGTCGATCCAGCCGATCGGCGAGGAAGGCGAGATGCCGCTGCAGATCCCGCGCTCGGTGATGACGCGCATTATCCGCGCCCGCATCGACGAGACGCTAGAGCTGTTGCGCGACCGGCTGAACAAGTCGGGCTACGGCAATGCCGTGGGCAAGCGCGTCGTGCTGACCGGCGGCGCCAGCCAGCTTGCGGGCCTGCCGGAAGCGGCACGCCGGATTCTGGGACGCAATGTGCGCATCGGCCGCCCGCTCGGCGTGGCGGGGCTGCCGGAAGCCGCCAAGGGCCCGGCTTTCTCGACGGCGGTCGGACTGCTGATCTATCCGCAGATGGCGAGTTTCGAGAGCCATCCGGCGAAAGGAATTTCCGGTCTCAGGATGACCGGAACGGGCGGAAAACTGCATCGCATGAGTCAGTGGTTGAGAGACAGTTTCTAATTGACGGGGACAGCCCCATAGGCGGCCGCGGCGGCGAAGCGGCGGGAAAGGCAAAGGACGGAGACAATGACCATCAATCTGCAAAAGCCGGACATCACCGAGCTCAAGCCCCGGATCACCGTTTTCGGTGTCGGCGGCGGTGGCGGCAATGCCGTCAATAACATGATCACCGCGGGCTTGCGCGGCGTCGAGTTCGTCGTGGCCAACACCGACGCGCAGGCGCTGACCATGTCGAAGGCCGAGCGGCTGATCCAGCTCGGCGCACATGTCACCGAGGGACTCGGTGCCGGATCGCAGCCGGAAGTCGGCCGTGCGGCGGCTGAGGAGTGCATCGATGAGATCATCGATCACCTCTCCAACACCCATATGTGCTTCGTCACCGCCGGAATGGGCGGCGGCACCGGCACGGGTGCTGCCCCAGTCGTTGCCCGCGCGGCGCGCGAAAAGGGCATCCTCACCGTCGGCGTCGTCACCAAGCCTTTCCATTTCGAAGGCCAGCGCCGCATGAAGACGGCGGATATGGGCATCGAGGAGCTGCAGAAATGCGTCGACACCCTGATCGTCATCCCCAACCAGAACCTGTTCCGGCTGGCCAATGACAAGACCACCTTCGCCGACGCGTTCGCCATGGCCGACCAGGTGCTCTATTCCGGTGTTGCCTGCATCACCGACCTGATGGTCAAGGAAGGCCTGATCAATCTCGACTTCGCCGACGTCCGTTCGGTGATGCGCGAGATGGGCAAGGCGATGATGGGCACCGGCGAGGCTTCGGGCGAGGGCCGCGCGATGGCCGCCGCCGAGGCAGCGATCGCCAATCCGCTGCTGGACGAGACCTCGATGAGGGGCGCCAAGGGCCTGCTGATCTCGATCACCGGCGGCCGTGACCTGACCCTGTTCGAAGTCGACGAAGCCGCGACCCGCATCCGCGAGGAGGTCGACCAGGACGCCAACATCATCCTCGGCGCCACTTTCGACGAGGAACTCGAAGGTGTCATCCGCGTCTCGGTGGTCGCCACCGGCATCGACAAGTCGGCGGCCGAAATCGCCGCGGTGCCGATCTCGATCCGCGCCGTGCCGCCGCAGCAGAAGCCTGTCAGCCGTCCGGCTCCGGCCGCGGAAGGCCGGCCGGCGCCGGTCCAGCAGACCTATGAGACGCGCGCGGCCGATCCGGTCGCCGAGGCGATTCAGCTTGCCGAAGCCAATGCGGCGGCAATGGCTCGTCCGGCGCCGATGGCCCAGGCGGAAGACTTCCGTCCGCAGAGCAAGATCTTCCAGGCCCCGCCGGCGCAGCCGCAACCTGTCGTGCAGCCGGTGATGCAGCCGGCGCCGCTGCGGGAAATGCCGCAGCCGGTGGCTGCCGCACCGCAGCGCATGCCGCGGGTGGAAGATTTTCCGCCGGTGGTGAAGGCCGAGGTGGAAGCCAAGGGCCGTCCGGCCGACCATGAAAACAGCGGGCCGATGGGGCTGCTCAAGCGGCTGACCAACGGACTGACGCGCCGCGAGGAAGAGCCGGCCCGATTGCAGCCGGCACAGCCGCGCGAACCGAAACTGCGCCAGGCAGCGCCCGAAATGCGCCGCCTTGCCAGCCAGGATCCGCAGCTTTATGCGCCGCGCCGTGGCCAGCTCGACGACCAGGGCCGGTTGACGCCGCAGACCCGCTCTGCCCAGGAAGACGACCAGCTGGAGATCCCGGCGTTCCTGCGCCGCCAGGCCAACTGAGGCGTTAACGGTATGTAACACTTGTTAACAGGCAGACGAGAGATCGTTTGCCTGTTAACCAAAAAAATCCTTTGATACCATAGTGTTACGAGGTGGCGCTCACGGTCGGTCGGGGTTACACAGAGTAAGAAACCGTGATTTGGAGTCTCCCTGACGGACCACTATCTTTGCCGCAGCACTTTCGGTGTGCTGGGATTCGGGGAGTTGGCCCTGCCTGCCGATAATCAAGAGCCGCGCCCTTTGGGGCTATAAAGCGGACATGGGCGTTATGGGCTATGGGGTTTGTCTTGCAAGACTACCAGACGACACTTAGATCGCGTGCGACGCTGACCGGTACCGGCGTTCACAGCGGCAAACCGGTCACCGTCAATTTCCTCCCCGCGGACGCCGACACCGGCGTCGTCTTCCACCTTTCGACCGGAAGCGAGAGCCGCGAGTTCCGTGCGCTGGTTGCCGAAGTCGGCGCGACCGATCTCTGCACCATGCTCGGCGATCCGGCAGGCGAGCATATCGCCACCGTCGAACATCTGATGGCGACGCTCTTCGGACTCGGCATCGACAACATCGTCATCGAGATCGACGGCCACGAGGTTCCGATCCTCGACGGCAGCGCGGTGGCGTTCGTGGAGGCCATCGACCAGGCCGGCATCGAGACGCTGGCGGTCAAGCGCCGCTACATCAGGGTGGTCAAGCCGGTTCGGATCGAGAACGGCGCGTCCTGGGCTGAATTCAGGCCCTATAGCGGCACGCGTTTCGAGGTCGAAATCGATTTCGAGAGCCCGGCGATCGGCCGTCAGCTGTTCGCCTCCGACATCAATCCCGACGTCTTCCGCCAGGACATTGCGCGTGCCCGCACCTTCGGTTTCATGAAGGACGTGGAGCGGCTGTGGGCGGCCGGCTATGCGCTGGGCTCCTCGCTGGAGAACTCGCTGGTGATCGGCGACGACAACCGGGTGATCAATATGGGTGGCCTGCGCTATCCCAATGAATTCGCCCGTCACAAGACGATGGACGCGATGGGCGATCTGGCGCTGGCCGGTGCCCGTTTCATCGGCTGTTTCCGCTCCTATCGCGGCGGCCACCGGATGAACGCCGCGGCGTTGCGGCGCCTGCTGTCCGACCGTTCAGCCTTCGAGGTCGTCGAAACCACACGCCGCGAGCGCGGCCGCACCGCCGAGATGAGCGCCGTCACCGGCCCTGTCTTCGCGCCCTGGGTGATCTGATTCTTAACGATTTTCTGGCTTTCTGAGCGTCGGCTGGTGTTGCACGGATGCATCACCGGCCGGTGAAAGCGCATAGCTTTCGCGGCAACACCAAGCCGCCACAAAAATGTGCGATTGGCTAGACATAGCGTTGCTGGGCAAGACAGTTATGGTTTATGGCTGCTGCCGTCGATTAGACGCATGTCGCTCAAAAGTGGGGACCAGTTTTGAGGGAACGCCATGCGAAAGGCATTGAAATAACGCCGAAAGGGCGCAATCCAATCATGTTCTTCACGCGAGTTGGTCAATCGAAAGCGCCGTATCGGGCTGTTTTCCTGGCGCTTTCGATAGTTGTGCCATCGCTGTTCCTGTCGGCCTGCATGTCGTCCGAGAAAGACGTCGATTTGTCGACCTATGTCGACCAGACCGAACCGGCCGACGTCCTTTACAATCAAGGCCTTGCCAATCTCAACGCCGGCCGGCTGGATGAGGCGAGCAAGAAGTTCGACGCCGTCGACCGCCAGCACCCCTATTCCGAATGGGCCCGCAAATCGATGGTGATGGGCGCCTTCGCCGACTACCGCGCCGGCCATTATGACGAGGCGATCGGCTCGGCCAAGCGCTATCTCACGCTCTATCCGTCGACCGACGACGCCGCTTACGCCCAGTACATCATTGGCCTGAGCTACTACCGCCAGATCAAGGACGTCACTCAGGATCAGGAGGAAGCACGCCAGACCGTGCAGACGATGCAGGATCTGGTGACGCGCTGGCCGACTTCGGAATATGTCGACGACGCCAAGGAAAAGATTCGCTTCGCCAACGACCAGCTCGCCGGCAAGGAGATGCAGATCGGCCGCTATTATCTCGAGCGGCGTGAATACATTGCCGCCGTCAAACGCTTCCGCAATGTGGTCGAGAACTATTCCAACACCCGCCATGTCGAAGAGGCGCTGGCGCGCCTGACCGAGAGCTACTACGCGATGGGCTTGACCTCGGAAGCGCAGACGGCCGCGGCCGTGCTCGGCACCAACTATCCCGACAGCCAGTGGTACAAGGATTCCTACAAGCTCTTGCAGAGCAATGGGCTTGAGCCGCGCGAGAATGCCGGGTCGTGGATATCCAAGGCCGGAAAGCTGATCACCGGCGCCTGACGCCTGAGCATCGACTGAAGCGATCACAGCGCTTTTCGGATTGATCCGACGCCCAAACAAAAAGATAGTGCGGCGCTGCGACTCCACCGGTCGCATGCCGCATTGAGGCGCGTCGCGCGCTTTAAGTCTTTGGTTTTGTGCATGCCGTTGTCCCAAACCGGTCCGCTTGGGGCGACATGCGATAGGTTCGGGTTCTGATGCTTTCCAGACTGTCGATCCGCGATATCGTCCTGATCGAGAAGCTGGATATCGACTTCCAGCCCGGCCTTTCCGTGCTCACCGGTGAAACCGGCGCCGGCAAATCCATCCTGCTCGACGCGCTGTCGCTGGCGCTCGGCGCGCGCGGCGACGCCTCGCTGGTGCGCCATGGCGCCGCCCAGGGCCAGGTCATCGCCGTGTTCGACGTGCCGCGCAACCATCCGGTGCGTGCGCTGCTTGCCGAAAACGCCATCGAGGATGACGGGGACATTATCCTGCGCCGGCTGCAGACGGCGGATGGCCGCACCCGTGTCTTCGTCAACGATCAGCCGTCCAGCGTCACCCTGATGCGAGACATCGGCCACGCGCTGGTCGAAATCCACGGCCAGCACGACGAGCGGGCCCTGGTCGATCCTGGCGCGCATCGCGAATTGCTGGACAGTTTTGGCGGCCATCTTGGTGCTGCCCGCGCGACAGGCGAGGCGTGGCGCTACTGGCGCGGCTGCGAGCAGGACTTTGCCCGGCATCGCGCCAAGGTCGAGGCGGCGGCGCGCGAGGCCGATTATCTCAGGGCATCGGTCGCTGAGCTGGCGAAGCTTGATCCCCAGCCCGGCGAGGAAACGCAACTGGCTGAACTGCGCGCCACGATGATGCGGGCGGAAAAGATCGCCTCGGAAATACACGACGCGCAGGATGTGCTGTCAGGTCCATCCTCGCCGCTGCCGCAGCTGGCCAGCCTGCTCAGGCGCCTGCAGCGCAAGGCCAGCGAAGCACCTGGCCTGCTCGAGGATGTGGTGAAGTCGCTCGATGAGGCGATGCTGTCGCTGGATGCGGCACAGTCCGGTGTCGAGGCGGCATTGCGCGCCACCGAATACGATCCGCAGCGGCTGGAGAAGGCGGAGGAGCGGCTGTTTTCGCTGCGCGCGGCGTCACGCAAGCACAGCGTGGCGGTCGACGATCTGGCGCAGCTGCGCGACACGATGTCGGCCGACCTTGCCGATCTCGATGCCGGCGAGGAACGTCTGCATGGGTTGGAGAAACAGGCCGCCGCGGCGCGCGAGGCCTATGACATTTCGGCGGCCCAGCTGTCCTCGCTTCGCCATGCGGCTGCGATCGGCCTGACCAAGGCTGTCATGGCCGAACTGCCGGCGCTGAAGCTCGAGCGGGCCGAGTTCATCGTCGGGCTGACCAGCGATGGCGAAAACCGCATGGAAGAAGGCATCGATCAGGTCGAGTTCTGGGTGCGCACCAATCCCGGCACAAGGCCCGGCCCGATGATGAAGGTGGCGTCCGGTGGCGAGCTGTCGCGCTTCCTTCTGGCGCTCAAGGTGGCGCTGGCCGATCGCGGCTCGGCGCCGACATTGGTCTTCGACGAAATCGACACCGGCGTCGGCGGCGCCGTGGCCGATGCCATCGGCCAGAGACTGGCCAGGCTGTCGACTCGGGTGCAAGTGCTGTCCGTCACCCATGCGCCGCAGGTGGCGGCACGTGCTGCGACGCATTTCCTGATTTCCAAATCCGGCGGCTCGGATAAGGTCGCCACCGGCATTGCCGAGATGGACCGGGCGGCGCGCCAGGAAGAAATCGCCCGCATGCTGGCCGGCGCCACCATTACCGACGAGGCGCGGGCGGCGGCGGAGCGGCTGCTGCGAGAGAATACGGCGGCGGCTTAGGAAACGGAAAACCCAGTGGCGTGCGAGCCCTAAAAGAGCGTGCCCGGCACGCTTTCAGTGTCGGAGGCTTCACAGTGATTTCTACGGGTACCATGGTGATCGTGGAGGGTGTCCCCGAAGATCTTCCGGACGACGATGTGATGCGAACCAGGGAACTCTTTCTTGGGTGCGTTGGAAGAAAGTTCGAAGTGGTAAGCGTCACAAACGTTTCCGGGACAAACCTGCTGGAGCTACAAGTCGGCGAGGTCTTTGGAGAACCAGACTACATGCATTCTATATGGATCGAGGAAAGCTATGTCTCAGCTGTCAACCCGCCCGGCCACAAGCGCTGAATTTCGATCTGACTCACTGCGCCAGACACCTTTCGCTTCG
Organism: Mesorhizobium sp. CNPSo 4688; assembly: GCF_057784295.1. NCBI lineage: Bacteria > Pseudomonadati > Pseudomonadota > Alphaproteobacteria > Hyphomicrobiales > Phyllobacteriaceae > Mesorhizobium > Mesorhizobium sp. CNPSo 4688. The sequence continues at coordinate 19,712 of NZ_JBWLUY010000006.1, read as the reverse complement.
GCCTGACCTCAGCTCAGCGTATCCTGGGCGCTAGATTTTTCCTCACCAAACCCGAGTCAGGATATGTCTGCATGTCTCTGTTCGGGTTTGATTTTTCCACAGCCTATCTCGCTGCCGGCAAATCCTGATTTATAGTGGCCCACCAGAATTCGAGGACCGCGCCGCATGTCTGAAAAACCAGTCGAATCGTTGAGCGAAAGCGAAGCCGCCGATGAGCTTGCGCGCCTGGCAGAGGAGATCGCCGAGCACGACCGGCACTACCATACCGAGGACGCGCCTGTTATCACGGACGCGGAATATGATGCGCTGACGCGGCGCAACCTCGCCATCGAACAGCGCTTCCCCGCGCTCGTGCGCGAGGATTCGCCATCACGCAGGGTAGGCGCTGCGCCTGCGGAAGGCTTTGCCAAGGTGCGCCATGCGGTGCCGATGCTCAGCCTCGCCAAGGCCTATACCGATGAGGATGTCGCCGACTTCATCGAACGCGGCCGGCGGTTCTTCGACCGCGACAAGGATCTCGACATCGCCTTTACGGCCGAACCGAAGATCGACGGGCTGTCGGCGTCGCTGCGCTACGAACGCGGCGTGTTCGTGCAGGGTGCCACGCGCGGCGACGGTGCGGTGGGTGAAGACATCACAGCCAATCTAAGGACCATCGCCGACATCCCGGCGAAGCTGAAAGGTTCTGGCTGGCCCGAGACCATCGAGATACGCGGCGAGGTCTACATGACCTATGCCGAGTTCGAGGCGCTGAAGGCGCGCTCGGCGGCGGTCGGCGGCCAGGACTACGTCAATCCGCGCAACACGGCGGCCGGCTCGCTGCGCCAGAAGGATGCGTCCGTCACCGCCAGCCGCAACCTCAAGTTCTTCGCCTATGCCTGGGGCTACACGACGGCAGATCCCGCGCCGACGCAGTACGAATCCGTGCAGAAATTCGCCGAATGGGGCTTCAAGGTCAGTCCGCTGATGGTGCGGGCGAAGTCAGTCGAAGATCTCATTGCGCAGTATCACAAGATCGAGGAACTGCGCTCGTCGCTCGGCTACGACATCGACGGCGTCGTCTACAAGGTAGACCAGCTGGAACTGCAGCGCCGTTGGGGATTCGTCACCGGCGAGCCGCGCTGGGCGGTTGCGCACAAATTCCCGGCCGAACAGGCGATGACGACGGTGCAAAAGATCGACATCCAGGTCGGCCGCACCGGCACGCTGGCACCGGTTGCGCGGCTTGCGCCGGTCACGGTTGGCGGCGTGGTGGTCGAAAACGTCACGCTGCACAATGAGGATTACATCAAGGGCTTCGACAGCAACGGCGTGCCGATCCGTGACGGCATCGATGTCCGCATCGGTGACACGGTTGTCATACAACGGGCGGGCGACGTCATTCCGCAGATCGTCAGCGTCGTCATCGACAAGCGGCCGGGCGATGCCGTGCCCTATGAGTTTCCGCACACCTGTCCGGTCTGCGGCTCGCCGGCGACGCGCGAAATCAACGAGAAGACCGGCAAGGAAGATTCGCGCCGACGCTGCACCGGGGAACTGATCTGTCCAGCGCAGGCCGTGGAAGGACTGCGGCACTTCGTGTCGCGCGGCGCCATGGACATCGAAGGCCTGGGCGCCGAGAACATCGATATCTTCTTCAATGCCGGACTGATCAAGACAGCCGCCGATATCTTTACCCTCAGGGATCGCCGGCCAGCGGTCACCAGGGCGCTGGCCGAACGGCGCGAGGAGCAGGCGCGGCAGCGCGAGGCCGCCTCGGGCAAGGCGCGCAAGAATGTGCGCGGTGTCGAGGACCGCAATTACGAAGGCCTCGACAAGCTCTTCGCCGCCATCGACTCTCGTCGCGAACCCGAACTCGATCGTTTCATCTTCGCGCTAGGCATCCGTCATATCGGCGAAACGACGGCCGCCGTGCTTGCCCGAACCTTCTCGACCATCGAGGAACTGATCCGGGTCGGCAAGGAGACAGCGGCGGCGGCCGATCCGAACACCGTTTTCCCATCGGTCAACGGCATCGGCGACACGGTGATCGGCGCGCTGCGCGATTTCTTCGGCAATGAGCGCAATGACGACGTGCTCGACAGACTGCTCGAGCAGGTCAAGCCGAAGCCGTATATCGTCACCGTCTCGGCCGACAGCGAGGTTGCCGGCAAGACCATCGTCTTCACCGGCACGCTGGAAAAGATGACCCGCTCCGAAGCCAAGGCGATGGCCGAACGGCTCGGCGCCAAGGTGGCGGGTTCGGTGTCGGCGAAGACCGACCTCCTGGTGGCCGGGCCGGGTGCCGGCTCCAAACTGAAGCAGGCAACCGAACTCGGCGTCGAAGTCATCGACGAGGACACCTGGTTGCAACGGGTCGGCAAGGCATGACCGGCGGTTCGTTCAAAGGGTTTGGCCAAAAGGCCATCCCGTTCCTGAAGGCGCTGGATTTCCATCAGAGCCGCGAATGGTTCCAGGAAAACCGGGCGCTTTACGACAGCGAACTGCACGAGCCGTTCTGCGATCTGGTCGAGACGCTGACGGAGCGCTTTGCATCGGCGGGGCTCGGCCTGCGCGGCGACCGCAAGAAATCGCTGTTCCGCATCAACCGCGACGTGCGCTTCGCCAAGGACAAGCGGCCCTACAACCAGCATCTGTCGGCCATGCTGTCGCCGGACGGCACCAAGATGGAGCAGGGCGTGTTCTTCGTCTATGTCGGGATCGACCGCTGCTTTGCCGACGTTGCCTGGTGGAACCCGGAGCCGCCGCTGCTGCTGGCGATGCGCAAGGCCATTATCGCCCGGCCAGCCGAGTTCCGAAAACTGCTTTCAACGCTGAAGAAAAACGGCTTGGAACTCGAAACCGAGGGCCGCTTGAAGCGCACGCCGCGCGGCTTCGAGCAGGTCAACGAACCCGATCTTGTCGACGCCATCCGCAACCGGCACTTCTATGTCCAGCACATGATCGATCCGGCTGGAATTCACGCGCCGGCGCTGGTCGACGAGCTTGTCGATTTCACATTGCGCGCCAAGCCGCTGCTCGACTGGGGCAGGGCGATCCAGGGCAAGGTCCCATAGCGCTTGCAGGTGCTGTTAAGTCGAAAAGGCGACCGCCGTTCCGAATCCCCGTGTCGGCGACAGGACGAGCCGACTGCCGGCCCACGGCAGCCCGAGATCGGTGAAGGTTTCGAGCGTTCGGCACCTGATGGTCAGTCCGGCAAGATGGGGGCCGTCATCAGGGTGGGGAGGTGGCATGCCGAAGGCATCCTCAAAAGCCTGAGGGCTGGCCAAAATGATGGCCCCTGTGAGGGTATTGAAGACAATGCTGCCTGCGCTTCCCTTTTCTGCAGCCACGCCCGTAAAAGCCCGCATATGCTCAGCAAGCTCAAGTGCATCCTTGCCCGAAAGCCAGACGTCGCGAACCGTCTGCGCCGAGTTGGCGTGCCCAAGATATTGTGGCTGCGCGTAATATTCCGGCCGGAAATGCTGGCAAGCGAAATGGCCGAACCACGGTGCCGCCGGCGTTGACAGGAAAGCCAGCGAAAAGCCGACGCGAACGTCCTCGCCGGTCGGCATCTTTGCCATGCGGGAGAATTCGAACGGCTGATATGTCCGCAACCCTTCTGCCATCCAGGCCGCTCTGTCGGCGGCGGCATCCGACGTATCTAGCACCGTCATCGAGAATCCTTCATGTCGGGCCAGATAGTCGCGATTGAAAGCCGAGAAGGAGAATCTGCCTTCTCCATGCTCGACAACGTCCTGCGGAATCGTGACTGACAGAAGTTCCAGATAGTTGCCGTGCAACTGAATGATCGAATTGCCGGTGCCGAATGGGTGCTGACCGCGCGGGGTCAGAGTAAAACCGAGTTCGCGATAGGCAGCACGAAGCGCATCGAGATCGTGAGCTGCCAAAACGAGGTGGTTTATGCCGTTCATGAGCCTGCCCTCAACAGACGACGGTTTGTTCCGGTCAGACGACCTAAGAACCATACAGCTTCTGCTTGTTTGAGCCAATGCTGAGCGTTGGTCCATGACATCAGTTTCGCTGATTCATCGGCTCAAGCGAATTCGTCTGACTTTTCAATCGCGGACACCTACATGTCGGCGCGACCTAGGAACGTGAGATGTCAGCAGAGACCTTGACCGAAAATTCTCCGGCCAGCGATTTTTGGCTTGGCGTCCGGGCGAGCATTCCGACCGTGATTGCGGCTTCGCCCTTTGCGTTGCTCTTTGGTGCGCTCGCGGTTGACAATGGCATGTCCGTGACTGAAGCGACGCTGATGAGTGCGACGATCTATGGCGGCGCCAGTCAAATGGTCGGCATTGAGCTGTTCGGCCATCAGGTCGCGCCTTGGCTGATCGTGCTTTCGATCTTTGCAGTAAACTTCAGGCACGTGCTTTATTCGGCGTCGGTTGGCCCGCGCCTCGCGCATTGGCCGCCGATCAAGCAAGCGATCGCCTACTTCTTCCTCGTCGATCCGCAATATGCCGAGGCGGAGGTCAAGAGCGAGCGCGGTGAAGAAGTGACGTTCGTCTGGTATATGGGCATGGCGCTGCCGATCTACATTCTCTGGGTGGCGCTGTCGGCAGCGGGCGCGACGTTTGGCGGCTTGATACCCAATCCGCATGCGATTGGCCTCGACTTCCTGCTACCTATCTATTTTCTCGGACTGGTGACCGAATTTCGTGACCGGCCGCTTTGGTTGCCGGTCGTCCTGATAAGCGCTGCCGCCTCTATCCTGGCTTACAACTTTGTCGGCTCACCCTGGCATGTGTCGATTGGTGCCGCCGCTGGAATTGTGTTTGCCGCTGCAATGCCGAAACGTGGAGCGGCGCTGTGAGCGCAACACTGTGGATTATACTAGCGGGTGCATTGGTCACTTATGCCACGCGTGTAGGCGGGCACCTCGTCCTCTCGCGTTTCGAACACGTGCATCCGCGCGTCGAGGCGGGTTTGAACGCTGTACCAGCAGCAGTGCTGACAACGCTGGTGGCGCCGGCCGCGCTCGGGGCCGGGCCGGTGGAATGGGCTGCGCTGGTTCTCGCCGGTGCAGTATCGCTGCGCGGTGGGCTTCTACCAATGTTTCTGGTTGGTGCAGCCGTGTTGATCATTGGCCGGTATCTGGTCGGTTAAGCGCCGCGTCCTATCGGACACGGACTCCAGGCCGGCACGTCTTCAGATCTTGGCGTCATGCGGCAGCGGCGCGGTCGCTTTCTCCAGCCAGGCCAGCGTTTCGCCGTCGAGCATCGGCCCGATCTCGGCCAGCACGCGGGCATGGTACGCGTCGAGCCAGTGCAGCTCGTCACGCGTCAGCAGATCAGTGCGTATCAGCCTGACGTCGATCGGCGCCAGCGTCAGCGTCTCGAAACTGTGCATGGCGATGTCGCCGCCTTCGACCTGTTCGGCCGGCGTCACCAGGACCAGGTTCTCGATGCGGATGCCGTAGGAGCCTTCCTTGTAGTAGCCGGGCTCGTTGGACAGCATCATGCCGGCGAGCAGCTTTTCGGTGCCGGTGCGGGCGATGCGCTGCGGCCCTTCATGGACGGCGAGATAGGAGCCGACGCCATGGCCGGTGCCGTGCGCGAAGTCGCAGCCATGCTTCCACAGTGCCATGCGCGCCACCGCGTCGATCTCGGAGCCGCGCGTGCCCGCCGGGAAGCGCAGCGTCGAAATGCCGATCATGCCCTTCAGCACCAGGGTGAAGCGCTCGCGCATCTCTTCGGTCGGCTGGCCGATCGGCACGGTGCGGGTGATGTCGGTGGTTCCATCCTGATACTGAGCGCCGGAATCGAGCAGGAACAGCTCGCCCTTTGCCAGCTTGCGGTTGGTGGCGCGCGACACGCGGTAGTGCATGATAGCGCCGTTCGGGCCGGCGCCGGAAATGGTGTCGAAGGAGACGTCGCGCAGCGGCATCTGCGTTTCCTCGCCGGTCTGCCGGCGCGTCTCTTCCAGTTTGGTGACGACGGTTATTTCGTCGAGCGAGCCCGGCTTCTGCCGCTCCAGCCAGCACAGCAGCTTCGCGACGGCCGCGCCGTCGCGGCGATGCGCGGCGCGGCTGCCGGCGATCTCGGCCTGGTTCTTGGTCGCACGCGGAATACGGGCGGGATCGGGCGCGGCAACAAAGGTGCCGCCATTGTCTTCGACCAGCATTCTGAGCTTTTCGGCCGCCAGCACCGGGTCGAGCGCGATCCTTGCGCCACCCTTGGCAAGGGCTATGATTGCCGCCTCGAATTCGCCCGGCTCGTGCAAGTCGGCAAGCTGGGTGAGATAGGCGGCGACGGTGCGCGAAAACTTGCGCTGGTCCATGAACAGCTGGTGCTTGCCGTCGGCTGCGAGGATCGCGAAACCGAGCGCCAGCGGCGTGTGCGGCACGTCACCGCCGCGGATGTTGAAGGCCCAGGCGATCGAGGAGGGGTCGGTCAGCACGGCGTGCGTGGCGCCGTCCTTGGCGATCGCCGCCGCCAGCCGCACCAGCTTGTCCTTGGCCAGTTCGCCCGCAAAGCCGATCGGGTGGATCTCGACCGGCGCCACCGGTGGTGCCGGCTGATCCTTCCAGATGATATCGATCAGGTTCTTGTCGAGCGGAACCAGCGTGGCGCCGGATTGCTCGGCCGAAACATTCAGCGCCTTGACCTCATTGATCGTGTGCAGCCAGGGGTCGAAGCCAAGTCGCGCGCCCTTGCCGAGATTGTCCTTGATCCAGACGGCCGGCGGATTGTCGACGAGGCTCTCGATCGCAAAAATGTCGAGATCGACTTCGTGGCGGACCTGCAGTGTGTAGCGGCCGTCGACGAACATGAAGGCGCGGTCGCGCAGCACAAGGGCGACGCCGGCCGACCCGCTGAAGCCGGTCAGCCATTTCAGCCTCGCCGAGCGGTCGGCGACATATTCGCCCTGGTGCTCGTCTGCGCGCGGCACCAGGAAACCATCCAGGCCATTATCCGCCAGCCATTGCCGCAGCAGCTTCACGCGCGGCTTGCCGACGCTGGGATCGCCAGCGGAGTCAAAGGTCTGGAACATGATAGGCCTCCTCAGGTGCTTGGCTTGAGCGTAGCGCATGCCCTAGAAAACCGGAATCGATTTTCGAAAGAGCGGATTGGTCCAAAGTGCGCTTCGCCCCGGCGGGCTCCGCGCTCTATTCAGTGCTTGAGGTGGATCGTCACCCAGCCTTCGCGGTGCAAGGTCCTGACATGGCGGAAATTCTGGCCGACATAGGCCGAGATCACCGCGTTGCACTGGCGATCGAGGATGCCGGACAGCACGATCGAGCCGCCGAGGCTGATATGCCTCGCCATCTCAGGCGCCAGCCGCATCAGCGGCCGTGCCAATATGTTGGCGACGATGAGGTCGAAAGGCGCGCGCTTGCCGAAGATCGGGTGATGAAAGCCGGGCGCCGTCACCGTTTCGACCAGCGCCTTGACGTGGTTGAGGCGGGCATTGGCAGCCGCGACCCTGACGGCGATCGGATCGATGTCGGTCGCCAGCACCGGAATATGCGCCAGCTTGGCGACGGCGATCGCCAGCACCGCGCTGCCGGTGCCGAGGTCGAGAGCATTCCTGGGATGCTCGCGGCGCACGACCCGTTCCAGCATTTCCAGGCAGCCGGCTGTGGTGCCGTGATGGCCGGTGCCGAAGGCAAGGCCGGCTTCGATCTCGATGGCGAGTTCACCGCTGTGGCGCTTCCTGCGGTCATGCGCGCCATGGACGAAGAAACGCCCGGCGCGCACCGGCTTCAGCCCTTCCAGCGAGCGCGCCACCCAGTCGATGTCGGGCAGCACTTCGCGTTCGATCGGCTTCGACAGGGAGAGGCCAGAAAGGATATCTTTCAGCCGTGCCTCGATCGCGTCGACATCGCCGTCGGCATAGAGCGAGACTTCATGGATGTCGCGGTCCTCGTCGACTTCGAGCACGGCGAGTGGCAGGCCCTCATCCTCGAAAGCCACTTCGAGCGCGGCAAAGACGCGGTCGGCCTCGACCTTCCCGGCCGTGAAATGGAGCCTGGTCTGCACCATCAGCTTTGGGCGCCTGCCGCCAGCCGCTTCAGCTTGGCGATCGCCGTGTCGGCGCTCTCACCGTAAGCGATGGTGCCGGCGAACTCGCCCTTGGCATTCAGCAGCAGCACCGAGGCGGTGTGGTCCATCGTGTAGTCGCCGTCGCCGGTGTCGACCTTCTTCCAGTAGATGCTGAACGACTTCGCCATCGCGTGCACCTTGTCGGGATCGCCCGATATGCCGACGATGCGGTCGGAAAAATTGCTGACATAGGTTTTCATCACATCCGGCGTGTCGCGCTCGGGGTCGACGGTCACGAAATAGGCGTTGAGGTTCTTGCCGTCGTCGCCCAGTGTCTTCAGCCAGCCGGCCAGTTCGAACAGCGTGGTCGGGCAGACTTCAGGGCAATGGGTGAAGCCGAAGAAGACGACGCTGGGATGGCCCCTGAAGGCGGCTTCGGTGATCGGCGCGCCTTTCTGGTCGACCAGCGTGAACGGCGCGCCGAACGGCTCGCCGCCATAGTGGCCCTTATACCAGTCGAAGGTGAGCCAGCCGATGCCGGCCGCCATCAGAACGAGAATGCCGACCAGGATTGAACGCATCATCAGGAAGTGTCCGTCGTGATTTCTTTAGGCGCCGGATTGGCACCTGCGGCGGAAGTCTTAGCCGGTAGCGGCGGTCAAGGCAAAGATGCCGCGTTGCCGCAACCGGCTCTCGATGCTGCTCCGAACGTGGCCGGAGTTACCAAACCGTAATTTGACCGATTCGAGCCCCTACCTATCTTGACGGTCTGTTCTCTTGCTGTGGAACCAGCCAATGTCGGATATGTCCGTTGCGTCCTACTCGAAAACCCAGATCGGGCTCCATTGGAGCATCGCAGCGCTGATCCTGGTCCAGTTTCTCGTGCCTGACGGCATGCAGCATGTGTGGCGCGCCTTTCGTCGGGGGCTGGAGGTCTCGCCCAATGACCTGCCCCTTGCCTATATGCATGTGGTGATCGGCGTCACGGTGCTGGTCCTAGCCGCATGGCGGCTTTGGCTCAGGACCACACGCGGCGTTCCGCCGGTGTCGGGTATGGAGCATCCGGCGTTGAGACTGCTCGCCAAGGCGACGCATCTTGTCATCTACGCGCTGATCTTCATCGTGCCGCTTTCGGGCGCCGCCGCCTGGTTCCTTGGTGTACCGGGGGCGGCCCAGGTGCACGTGCTGGGCCAGAACATCCTGCTCTATGTCGTGCTGTTGCACACCGCCGGGGCGCTGGTTCAGCATTTCGTCTTCAAGACCGACGTGCTGCGGCGGATGCTGGCATTCCGACAGGCCTAGCTTGCAAAGCCAGGCTGGTCGCCCCACCTGAGACCGGCAACCAGAACCTGAGGAGGCTGCTTTGCAGAGACGGATTGGGCAGAAACTGATCGGTGGCGCACTGGCCGCATGCATTGTCCTCGGCGCCGGCGCTGCCGCGGCTGAGGAGGTCGGCAAGGTCGGCGTCGACTGGCTCGGCAACGACATCATTGTCGAGGCGATCAAGGACCCGAAGGTCGACGGCATCACCTGCCACGTTTCCTATTTCGACCGCGGCGTCATCGACCGCCTGCAGAAAGGCAACTGGTTCGAGGACCCGTCGGATTCGTCGATCTCGTGTCGCCAGACCGGCCCGATCACCATCGGTGACATCGACATGAGCGAAGGCGGCGAGGAGGTGTTCAAGCAAGGCATCAGCCTGATCTGGAAGAAGCAGGTGGTGAACCGCATCTACGACAAGAAAAACGAGACGCTGATCTACCTCTCGCATTCGCGCCAGGTGCAGAACGGCTCGGCGAAAATGTCGGTGACCACCGTGCCGCTGTTCGGCCAGAGTGTGGTGTGGACCAACGGTCAGCCGAAATAGGGCGGACTCTGTGGGTTGTTTGGGGACGCGACAATTGCTTGCGCAATTGCGCGGGACAATTGCTTCCGCAATTGCGCGGAGGTAAATCCGCGCCATGGACCGCACCGAGAACCTTGTCCTCAAAGACCCTGAACCGCGCATTCATCCGACGGCCGAGCTGAAGGCGTGCAAGCTCGGTCGCTATGCCTCGATCGGCGAGCGGGTGGTGCTGCGCGAGGTCAATGTCGGCGATTTCTCCTATTTCGAGCGCCATGCCGAAGCGATCTACACGACGATCGGCAAATTCTGCTCGATCGCCGCCAACAGCCGCATCAACGCGCTGGAGCATCCGATCGAGCGGGTCACGCAGCACAAGCTCAGCTACCGCCCGAACGAGTATTTCCGCTGGCTGGGCGTCGATGCGGCGTTTCGCGCGCGGCGGCAGGCGAAAGCTGTCAACATCGGCAACGATGTCTGGATTGGCCATGGCGCGGTGGTCATGCCCGGCATCAGCATCGGCAATGGCGCTATTGTCGGCGCCAATGCGGTGGTGACGCGGGATGTGCCGGCCTACGCGATCGTCGCCGGAGTTCCCGCGAAGCCATTGCGCCGGCGTTTTCCTCCTGAGATCGCGGCGCGGATCGAAAGCCTCGCCTGGTGGGACTGGCCGCCGGAAAAACTCGCCAAAGCGGTTCCCGACATGCAGGCCTTGCCGATCGAGGACTTCCTCGATCGCTGGGAGCAAGAGCGCTCCTGAGCGCAGCGGTCGGATTAGCATGCCGCCAGCTTTCGCCGCGCGTGCGCGTCTTTATCGACTGGCTGGTCGAAATCCTCGCACCGAAATTCTGAGACAGCGCGCCTGTTGGGGGGAGAGAGCCGCCGGTCTACGGCAACAACCCCTTCCGCTATGCGGGGGTGGCGCAGCGGAAGGGGCTTTGGAGGTAAACCGCTGTGAAGCGGAAGGAACAGGCTCTCCGGCCTGCATGGCGACTTATGGCAGGAAACCCATAAGGCGGCTTTTCCCGGCGCTGCGCCTTTGGCGTGTGCTCAATTGCATCAGCGATATCACGCGCGACAGGGAACCGGGAGCGGCTGCCGGTTGTTTCTTGCTGGAGCGATGAATGCGGCTCCCATCGGGTCTAACTCATGAGGGATTTTGAATTGGAAAAGCTGTTCACCAAGATCGCCAACACCGTTTCCCATCTGGCCGGTCTGCCGCTGACCTTTGTCGGCTGCTGCGCGATCGTCATCGTCTGGGCGGTCAGCGGACCGTTCTTTGGTTTCTCCGATACCTGGCAACTGGTCATCAACACCGGAACGACGATCATCACCTTCCTGATGGTGTTCCTGATCCAGAACACCCAGAACCGCGACGGCGCCGCGGTCCAGGCCAAGCTCGACGAACTGATCCGGGTCAGCGCAGGCCACAACCGTTTCATCGGCATCGAGCACCTGACCGAGACCGAGGTCGAGGAAATCAGAGACAAATGCGAACGGGCGGCGAAACGGCATGACACCGAACTCGCCGAGCTGGCCGCCAAGAAAGCCGTGGCCCAGAAACGCACTCCCAAGAAACGCGCCGCGTGAACCGTTGCTCAGCGCTCCATAAAGGCTGCGAAGGCGTCCTTGTGGTCGGGGTGCCAGCGCGAGAGAGCAGGGCGGTTCTCGATGATGTCGCCGATCGCCCAGGCCATGCGTTTTTCGTCCGTCGACCGCTTCACCTCATTGTCGGGGCACAGGATGTAGAAATCGCCACGCGTCAGCGAGGTCAGCATGAAGTCGATGACCTGCTCGCCGGTCCAGGCGCCGGCCGGTTTTTCGGTCGCTCCCTCGGTGATGCCGGTGAAGGTGAAGCCGGGGATGAGAAGATGCGCTGCAACCTTCGCGCCCGGTTCGTTGCGCAACGCATGCGCCAGGCCTTCGGTGAAGGTTTTCAGCGCCGATTTGGAGACGTTGTAGGCCAGGTTGCCGGGTGGCGTGGTGATGCCTTGCTTGGAGCCGGTGTTGACGATCAGGCCTGGCTTGCCCGACGCCAGCATGGCTGGCGCGAAGGCCTCGACGCCGTGCACGACGCCCCAGAAATTGATGTCGATCAGCCGCTTCCAGGCGTCGCCGTTTTCCCAGGGTTTTCCCGGATTGTTGCCCACACCGGCATTGTTCATCAGCAGCGAGACGGCGCCGAAGGCGTGGTGCGTCGTCTCCGCTAACCGGCCGAGTTCGTCCGCCTTTGAGACATCGGTAGCGACGGCGAGCACGGCATCCTCACCGGCGATCGCGGCGACCGCCTGGCGGGCCGCATCGAGGCGCGCGCCGCCGATGTCGGCCAGCACAATCTTCATGCCCATTGCCGCCAGCCTCTTTGCCGCGGCAAGGCCGATGCCGCTGGCGCCGCCGGTGATAACGGCGACATTGCCTGGGCTGAGGGCGGGCAGAGCGGACTGAATTTCGGCATCGCTGGTCATGGTCAGGTCCTTGTTTGGGGTCGCGCCGAACTTAGCGCAGGAAGCGCTTCGTGCAAGGCTGTCCAGCGTGTTCGGGTTGACCGTATAGGCGCTGGCTGCGCATGGTGCAGCTGAAAAGGGAGACTGCCGTTTGACCGACTGGATCGCAATCCTGAAGGAGCAGACCGCCACCGGCGACCAGATGGGCCGCGAGGTGCCGCAGATGCTCGCCAATCCCGATATCAGCGAAGCGCAGGTGAAGACCTTGTTTTCGGCATTGGAAAAACAGGCCGAGTTCGTCGAGAAATTGCGCATGGCGCTGGAAAAGTTCGGCCATGATTTTTCGATCATCAAGGCGGCAGAACGGCTGGAGGAGCGCTACGCCGACCTTGCGGCATCGGTCGCCGAAAAGCTGAAGGCGATGCGCAAGTAGCGCCCGCTACTTTTCGATCACTCGCGAAAACCGCGTATCCGGCACGAACCAGATGGCAGCCACCAGAAAGTAGATCGCGACGCCGATCCACTGGTTGGCGAAGGTCAGCAGCACCGCAGTTATGTATAGCGCTACCGAAATCTTGCCCTTGCGGTCACTGCCCAACGCCTTGGCGAAGGCGGTTTCGTTGCCATGCAGATGGTGCAGCTTGGTCACAAGAATCCTGTAAGCGACCCCACACAGCACGAGGTCGACGCCATAGACGGCGACAGGGACCGGCGCGAAATGATTCTCGCCCATGAAGGCGGTCGTTGCCGGGATCAGCGACAGCCAGAACAGAAGGTTGAGATTTGCCCACAGCACGCGGCCGTCGACGCGCTGCACGGTGTGGAACATGTTGTGCAGATTGTTCCAGTAGATGCCGACATTGATGAAGGACAAGACATAGCTGAAGAAGATCGGCCACAGCGGGGCCAGCGCGGAAAGGTCCTCGCCATGCGGCACCTTCAGCTCCAGCACCATGATGGTGATGATGATGGCGACGACGCCATCCGTGAATGCCTCGACTCTGCCTTTACCCATGGTTCCTCCCTCTCATTGGACGGACGTTACGGGAGGATTTCGTGCAAGACCATCCTGACAAGATTGTCAGGAGCGGGTTCGGCAGGCGGAACGGCAATCCTTACGTAGACGTTGGGATTCGATCGGGGCGTTGGGGCAACTGGCCGGAGTTTGTTATGACCAGCTATGCCGAGACGACGAGACGCGGCCATGAACACGGCGGCCGTGCCGCGATGACTGCGGTTGCCGCCATGATCGCGGCGCTGTTCGCCGGCAGCACGGCGCTGACGCCGCTTTACGTCATCTACAAGCAGGCTTTCGGTTTCTCGCAGATCACGCTGACGCTGGTCTACGCCGTCTATGTCGTCGGCAATCTCGGCGCATTGCTGATGTTCGGGCGCCTGTCCGACGGCATTGGCCGCCGTCCTGCGGCGCTGGCATCGATGGCGGTGGCGGTGGTCAGCGCGCTGGTGTTCCTGCTGGCCGAGAATGTCGCCTGGCTCGATGCGGCCCGCATCCTGAGCGGCCTTGGCATAGGCATCGGCGCGGGAACCGGCACGGCCTGGCTTGCCGAGCTGATCGAAGGCAAAGACAAGTCGCGCGCGGCCGTCATCGCTACCAGCACCAACTTCGTCGGCCTCGGCCTCGGCGCGCTTGCCTCGGGCCTGCTCGCCGAATATGCGCCCTGGCCGCTCAGGCTGACGTTTGCGGTCTATCTGGCGATGCTTGTCGTGGTCACGCTTATGATCTGGCGCACGCGCGAAACCGTGTCGCGGCCGGGGAGTCTGGCCGATGTTTCGCTGCGGCCGCGCCTCTCGGTGCCGGCCGACATCCGCGTCGCTTTCGTGGCGCCGGCGGTGACCGGTTTCGGCGCCATGGCGCTGGTCGGCTTCTATGCAGCGCTGGCGCCGAGCATCCTGGCGCAGCAGCTGCATGTGGCCAACCATGCCGAAGCAGGCGGGCTGTTCTTCGAATTGTCGATCGTGGCCGCAGCCACCATCCTGGCCACGACCAGACTGCCCAGCCGTGCCGGCATGCTGGCGGCGCTGGGGCTGATGATCCCAGCTGTGGTGTTGGTGGTTGCCGCGCAAGTCTTTGCCTCGATGCCGCTGATGATTGCCGCCACTGCTCTCTGCGGCGTGGCGGCCGCGCTCGGCTATCGCGGCGGCCTGCAAGTGGTGAACCAGATCGCGCCCACGAACCGCCGCGCCGAAGTGGTGTCGGCCTTCTTCATCTGCTGCTTCTGCGGCAATGCGCTGCCGGTCATCGGCATCGGCCTGTTGTCGAACTGGAGCAGCCCGACGACGGCAAGCCTGGCCTTTGCCGGTATGATCGCTCTCTTCTCCGTAATCGCGTTGGGATTCGGCGCAAAATACGCGCGCTGAATGTCACCCGTTCGGCGTCTCGGGCGCAAGGTTGGCGCGGTGGCGCGGTATGCCGAGGCCGGTGTCGGGCGGCTCGCCGGCGGCCGGACGGTCCTCGATCATGTGCATGGTGCGCCAGCGGCCGAAGCGATAGTAGGCGGCGGCCAGCACCAGCGAGGTGATTGAGCCTGCCGGAAAACTCCACCACAGCGCTTCCTCGCCGATGTAGCTCCGGAAGAAGTAGGCAAAGCCGGTGCGCACCACCAGCACCGAAATCACCAGGATGATCAGCGGCGGCATGACGGCACCCGTGGCGCGCACGGTGGCGAACAGCACGATGGTGACGCCGAACAGGATGAAGGACCAGGACGCCACCTTGTTGATGTGGGCCGCAATGTCGATCGCGGTGCTGTCGCCGCTGAGGAACAGGCCGAGCACCGGCCTGTCGAAGAAGAACAGCAGCGCCACCAACGCGCCGGTGAGCAGGAGGTTGAAGCCGACGCCGGAGGCGGCGACCTTGCCGATGCGGTCCCAACGCCCGGCGCCGACATTCTGCGCCGCCATCGAGGAGACAGCGGCGCCGATCGCCAGCGCCGGCATCTGGATATAGGTCCACAGCTGGGCGGCGATGCCGTAGGCGGCGGCGACCTGCGAGCCGTAGGAATTGACGATGCCCATTACCGTCAGTGCCGCCGCCGAAATGACGATCATCTGCAGGCCCATTGGCACGCCCTTGAAGACGATTATCCTGAGCAGCGTCGGGTCGGGCCGCAGCAGAGCGAGGTCGGCGCCGGCGATCCTGAGCGGATGCCTGCGGGCATAGAGCACGACGAGGATAGCGATCACGCTCACCGTCTGGCCGATCAGTGTCGAGGTGGCGGAGCCGGCAATGCCGAGTTCGGGGAAAGGGCCGATGCCGCGGATCAGCAGCGGGTTGAGCACGATGTCGAGCACCACGGCGAGCGCCATGAAGAAGAACGGCGTGCGCGAATCGCCCGCACCCCGCAGCACGGTCATGACGAAGGACAGGAGATTCATCATCGGTACGGCGACGAAGACGATGCGCAGGTAGGAGCGCGCCAGCGGCAGCGCATCTGGTGGCGTGCCAAGCGTGTTGAGAATGGCGTTGACCCAGATCCAGCCGCAGACCGCGAACACCACCGAGACGAGGAAAAAGAAAGAGGCGCTGGTGCCGACGATGCGGCGGGCCTCGGGCAGGTCGCGGGCGCCGACCGATTGCGCAACCAGTATGGTCGCCGCCATGCCGATGCCGAACACGGTGCCAAGGATGAGGAACAGCACCAGATTGGCGTTGGACGTCGCGGTCAGCGCCGATTCGCCGAGAAAGCGGCCGACCCAAACGGCGTTGATCGAACCGTTGAGCGATTGCAGCACATTGGAGCCGAGCACCGGCAGCGCGAACAAAAGCAGCGTGCGCGGGATGGGGCCGCTGGTCAGGTCGACCGGGCGCCGACGCGCGGGCATTTTTTCGTCCATGGGCTGCTCGGCCTAGGTTCATCTCAAAGTCCGCCCGGCAATGATTGCCGATTTAACGGATAAGGTCGATGCGCCATCGGAACATTCGGCCTTGCGCGTCTGAGCCAATCAGGTTCTCAAAGCATCCGGAATGGGATATGGATCGACGCCGCGTGGGGCCGCAAACCCGGGGGGATCATGTCCGACAATCCGCTTTTTTCCGAGCGCCTGAACCGGCGCGCGTTTCTCGGGGCATCCGCCTTGGGTGCCGCTTCCGTGGCGCTTTCGGCCTGCACAACGACGGACGTGGCGCCGCCGCCGGTGGAAGCGCCGCCGCCGCCAAGCGATTCTGCTTTCGGCGCTGCCGAAAGCATGTACGCGGCACGCGTCGACGAGGGCTACCAACTGCCGGCGATCCCGATATCCAAGCTCGATCCGAAGTTCGTGCGCCAGATCGTGACCGACCCGACCGGCGAAAAACCGGGCACCATCGTCGTCGATACGTCGGAGCATTTCCTCTATCTGGTGCGCGATGGCGGCAAGGCGATCCGTTACGGCGTCAGCCTCGGCAAGGCCGGGTTCGGCTGGACCGGCAGCGCCGTGGTCCAGGCGCGCAAGAAGTGGCCGGTGTGGACGCCGCCGCCGGAAATGATCCAGCGCCGCCCCGAACTGGCGAAATACAAGGACGGCATGCCGCCGGGACCGCAGAGCCCGCTCGGCGCCCGCGCGCTCTATCTGTTCCGCGACGGCAAGGACACGATGTACCGGCTGCACGGCACGCCGGAATGGGATTCCATCGGCAAGAACGCGTCGTCGGGCTGCGTGCGCTTCATGAACCAGGACATCATCGACCTCTACAGCCGGGTCAACGGCGTAACCCAGGTCCATGTGCGCGCGAACTTCTCGGTCGCCGGGGAGAGCTCCGCCGTGTCGAACAGGACCGCCGAGCCGATCGATGCCGGCGTGCCGAGGGACGCCGAGATCTTGAAATAGCCTTCGCGGCATCGCTGATCGTCGATAAGCAGTTAAGGCGGACGCGTTCGGCGCGTCCGCCTTTTTCTATGCTGCTACTTCCTGGCGAGGCCCGGAAGCGTGACCTGATAGACCAGGAACATGGTGTCGACATCGACGCCGTCTTCGGCCTTGTAGGGCGCACCGACCTGGAAGCCGTCCTGGGCAAGGAAGTCGTTGTCGTTGCCGACGAACAGGAAATAGTCGTCGGGCAGCGCCGGATCGAGCACGCTCACCACCGACATCGCTTCCCACTTCTCCGACAGGTTGTTCTTGTCGTTCGGCTTGCCGTCATGCAGGCCGAAGCGGCCGAGTTCCTTGTTGTCGTTGATGTCGATGAAGGGCGTCAGCTTGGCCGGTGTCACTGAGGGGTCGAGTACGCCCTTGGGCGCCAACGGGTTGTCGGCGGCATCGAAGGCGCCGCCGGCAATGTCGGTCGCGACCGAGACGTCGACGACGAAGATCTGGCGCACCAGCGAGGTGTCGCCCTTCACCCCCTGGCCGTTGCCGCTGTCGCGCGCCAGCATCAGGAAGGTCTTGTCGGACAGCGCCACGATCTCGCTCTGCGCGGCGACCTTGGTCTTGCCCTTGTCGTCCTTGAATACCGGCAGCGGCACGACATACTCGTGCACCAGCTTGAGATGGGCCGGGTCGGTGGCGTCATAGACCAGCGCGCGAGTGTTCTGGCGCGTGGCGCCGGAATCGCCGCCATCCTGCCGGGGCGCCGACTGCAGCACCGCGATCAGCGACTTGCCGTCCGGCGTCAGCGCCATGCCTTCGAGGCCCTGGTTGTTCTGACGGCCGGTTTCGGGATCCTTCGGATCTGGTTCGGCGGCACCCGGGCCAGGATTGTCGGAGGCGAAGTTCGGCTTGCCCTTGCGCATCGGCACCAGGGCCGCCGGCGGCTGCGTCGCCGACAGCAGATGGCCGTCGGCCGAGAAGCGGTAGATGTTGGGGCCGTATTCGTCGGAGATGAACATGGTGCCGTCGGGCAGCCGCGCGATCGCCTCATTGTCGAGCGCCAGCTTGCCGTTGGCCTCGGGCAGGATCGGTAGCTCGCCGCTCGCCGCGCGCACGCCGTTGAGCGGATCGAGGCCGGTCGCATCGGCGCCCTTGTCGTCGGTGAGCAGCAGGGAATCGGCAAGCGTCGCCTTGACGCCGGTCTGTTCCTGGCCGGCGGCGGGCGTGGCGCCCAGTGCGGTCGGCGTGAGCTCGATACGAATAGTGTTGATGCGCGGCCGGTAGTCGGTGGTGCCGACGACATTGTAGCCACGGTCAGGCAGCAGCCAGAGCGAACCCTTGTAGCCATTGGCGTCATGCGTCCAGCTCGAGGCGTCGATCGACATGCCGGAGCCGGAGCCGAAGGTCTCGCCGAACTTGTCCTTCAGGTCGGCCGGGATGCGGCCGACGCCGACCAGGCCCTTGTTGACGAAACTGACGCCGCCAACGGTGGCGGTGCTGTCGGCAAGGGCAGGGGTCAAAGCGGTAAACAGCGCCAATGCGGCGCCGAGCGACAGGGTCCGGTGCGAGATTTTCATGGAGATCCTCTTTGTGACAAGCCTTCAAGCGGCTGAGACTGCAAAGGGCTCCGTGTCGCATCGACGATGTCGCCCCCCGCAAAGCGGTCTAGGACGCGAACATGATACTTGCGTGACAGGGTATTTCTGCCGGCCATTGGCATTCGGCGTTTGACGTGCAGAAATGGCTGCCATGCACGAAACACTCATCGCGGTCGCCGTTTTCCTCTGCCTGACGGCGGCGCCGCTGGTCAGCATGGCTGTCTATGGCAAATTGCCCGCGCATCACCGCGAGGACGACACCAACAATGTGGTACGGCTGGCCGCCAACCTGTTCGTCGTCATGACCTCGCTGGTGCTTGGTCTGATGATCAACTCGGCCAAGAACACTTTCGAGTCGATCGACCGCAACGTGCACACATATGCGACCGAGTTGATCCTTCTCGACCGGTCGCTTCGGCAATATGGGCCTGAGACCGCCGAGGTCCGTCAGCCGCTGGTCGCTTATGTGCAAAGACAGACCAACAACTGGACAGAAACCAACGAAACACCCCTCGTCGCCAACCGGCTGTCTGAACGTCTGTTGACCGAGATCAGCACACGATTGACCGCTCTGCAGCCTCCTGACGCAGCGCATGGTTCTATGCTGGAGGACGCTCGCCAGCATCTGCAGAAGGTGGTGGAACTGCGCTGGGCTTTGATTGAGCAATCGGAAGGTACCATCCCGCGGCCGCTGATCGTTATGCTCGTTGCCTGGCTGGTGCTGATCTTCGCCAGTTTCGGTTTCAGGGCGCCGCGAAATGCCATCACCATAGAGACGTTCGTCGTCTCGGCAGCGCTGATTGCCGGAGCGCTTTACCTGATCCTCGATATGGATGTGCCGTTCTCCGGCCCGATCCAGATTTCGTCGGCGCCTTTGCAGAGTAACCGCTGTTCTCAGGCCACGGCCTTGAGTGGTGCGGGGGCGTAGGCCCAGGGCAGCAGGTCGTCGAGTTGGCTTTGCGGATGGCCGGCGACGATGCGGGTGATGACGTCGGTGAGGTAGGCGTACGGGTCGACGCCGTTGAGTTTT
>NZ_JBWLUY010000050.1:0-8164 GCF_057784295.1 Mesorhizobium sp. CNPSo 4688 | reverse complement strand
AGCTGGTCGGATCCGATGCGACTACAGAGCATCGCAAGGCTGAGACAAACGCCGGTATCGTCGTCCAAAGCCTGATTTGCTTGATCAAGCGAACGCTCCGCACGCTTCACGCGCAGCCGGGCCTTCGCCGCTTCAAAGTCATAGATTTCAACCATCGTTCCGAATCCTTACGGTTCGAGGTCCCTTCGATAAACCAACCTCCGTCGGCCGCTTTGGTTCCTGCGGCGGCCGAACGCAAGCGATGGCCGGTCAGCGGGAGGCAGCGAGCACAATGCAAATTTGCCGCGCCGCCCTATTGGGCTGGCTCGAACTGATGCGGTCGGACAGCGCCGTGCTTGCAGCCTACGCCTTTGCTTCGTTCAACGAGGCGTCGTGCGCCTGCTGCTCGCGCTCCCATCTTTCCTCCTCGTCAGCTTCCTCTTTGTCCAGGTCCTCCCGTCGCTGCCTGATGGCGTTCATGGCGCTCTCATGGCGGCTACGAGCCCGTTCGAAAACGGCATTGGCCTTGGCAATCGCTCGTTCGCGTAGCCTTTTCGCACGCTCGCGCTCGGCCTCTGCTTTTGCGCGATCGAGGGCCTCACGTTTTTTCTCCTTTTCGAGAGCCGCAGCCGCATTCAGTTCCGCTTTCTCTGCGGATTTCTTGTCGGCTTTCTTGCTAACGTCCTGGCGTTGCACACGATCCTGCGCAACTCGCTGACCCACGTCGGGTGCTCTCGGAAGCGCAGCCTTTTGAGTGAATTTCTCGCGCGATCCGACAGGCCGCCGCAAAACCACGCCTGGCGTGGCTATCGCTGCTTCAACCACTTTGGGGTCTTCCGTCTGTTTCGCGAATCCGCGCTTGAAGATGTCGGGGTCCGATCCCCATGCTTCTGCGGCAGCCTTCATCGATGGTGCGGCGACGGCAAGGTCAAAGAAGCCGATGGAGGTTTGATAGACTTTGAGTTTCTTAGCCATCCGATAGCGACCCTTACATGCACCGCGTTTTGGAGTAGATGGACCTTTGCACCCTTTGCCCGCGGCGCCCCAGCTTTTGCCAGGCCGTTCGATAAGCTCGTGGTCCTGCAAGCTGCACGCATCGTCAAGGTGCGGCAGATTTGGCACTAGTCGCGGCTTATAGGCCTCAGATTGCTGCAGAAAGGTCAAGGAACATATTAGCCATATTAAATGTTTGAATGCTTATGGACAGCCGCAACCTACTCTCAGCAGATCAATTAAGAGCAGCACGATCCCTACTGAACTGGTCGCGGGTCCGACTTGCCGTAAAGGCCAATCTTAGCGAAATGACGATCAGCGATTTTGAGAACGGCGTTAGGAAACCGCGTCCCCATAACATCGCTGCCATGCGCCAAGCCTTTGAGGACGCCGGAATTGTCTTCACCGTCGGAGGCACTCCATCGCTCGCCCGCCCTGAAGATGATAATGGTCTCACCACCGACAATAGAATGTGGCGCCGCCGGCAGAGAAAGGCATAAGGGAAACCCCGCCATCCCTCTCTTTCGCATCGCGCCGTGCTCTACCTCATGCCACACGGCGTCCAGCCCCTTGCAGGGACGCTCGATAAGCTCGCAGTCGCGTCGCGCGGGCCATGCCTCCGACGAATTGGCGGTCGCCTCCTGCACCCATCAACAAACAGAGCTGAGCTCGCTGTGCAGTTCGTTGGATGCAGCGGGGCGCCTCCTCCCCGCTGTGCCCCTTATAGCTTAAGGAGCGACTGTCACTCCGAAGGCCAGGAACTGCTCGCACCAACGCCGGGGATCAATTTGTCCTGTTAATCGACGTAACCGCCAGGTTCGTCAGCTTGTTGTTGGTGGCTTTTTCCTGGTCGAGGATCTCGCTGAGCAACTTGTGCGCCTCATCATGCCCAAGATCCTTTGCCCATTCCCGCAGCGAGCCGTACCGGGATATCTCATAGTGCTCGACTGCCTGACAAGCCGCCAGCAGGCCGGAATCGAGAGCCGTTCCCGACGCTTCCTCCATCAGTCCGTCAGCTTCCTTGATGAGGCCCTCTATCGCGTCGCACTTCTCCCCAGACGCTTTCTTGCCTATCGACTTGAACACCTGCTCGAGTTTCTTGATCTGTCCCTTTGTCTCTTCGAGATGGTCCTCGGCAGCTTTCTTTAGCTTGGCGTCCTTCACGGCCACAGCCACCTTGGGCAAGGCCTTGGTAATCGCGTTCTCCGCGTAATACATGTCTTGGAGGGTATGCTCGAAAATGTCGGCTAGAGTTTTCATTACAATGCTCCCTTGCCCGAATTGGCTTCGAGTGAAAGAGCGGGCGAGGCGAAAGGTTCCGTGCCTTTCACGCGGCACGCTACATCCTGCCGGAAGTCGCGATGGCTTATAGGATTGCGATGGCTTACCGCGTGGTCAGCGGCGAAGACCCAACATCAAGGTGGTCAGTGTTGCGCTCGCGCATGCCACCGCAAACAGCACGACAACTCCAGCAGGGTTGGACTTTTGCTCCGCGCGAAATGCGCCCACCTGTCTTGCTGGCAGACCTCTGTGAACCACCGCGTCCAGATCGGACCTGCTGCCGTGTCGAACGGAATAGGCGCGAGTGATTTCCGCACCAAAAAGAAAAATCTCCGCCGAGTAGTAAACCCACAGCAGGATGACGAGCAGACCACCGGCAGCCCCATATGAGGACGCGATCGCACTGGAGCCGATATACCAACCAATAAGCGATTTCCCGAGCGTGAACAGGGCAGCGGTCACAACCGCGCCAATTCCGACATCGCGCCATTCCAAGCTTCGATCAGGCAAGATCTTGAAGATAGCGGCGAACATGGCGGCGATCAGGACAAACGAAACGACCGCGTTGATCACGCCTAGGACGATTGTGCCGAACGGCAACTGTGCGTTGATGACGTTGCCTAGGGCCGAAATCGCCGCGCTTACTACGAGAGAGACGAGCAACATGAAGCCAAGTGCAGCGACCAGTCCCAGACTTGCTGCACGTGCGCGCACCAGGCGCGACAACGAACTGCCCTGCGCTTCGACCTTCCATATCGCGTTCAACGACTGCTGCATCTCGCCAAAGACACCTGAAGCGGTCACAAGCAAGGTGATGATGCCAATCACCGCCGCCCAGGTGCCGGATGATTTTCCGGATGCGCTCTCTAGTGCGGTTTGAAGGAGACTTGCGCTTTCTGGACCCATCAGGCCTGTGATCTGTGCAGACAAAGCCAATTGCGCGGCTTCGTGGCCGAATGCGACACCCGCGATTGCCACTACGATGAGCAGAATTGGCGCCAACGACGTCGTGGCGTAGAAAGCAATTGCCGCGCCGTGGCTAAGAGCGTTGTCGTTGACAAAGCCAACGACACTTTCTCGCACGATGCCCCATGCATTTGTCAGCGCGCGACGCATTTTGAGCCCCAGTTGCATTGGCGTTCACTAGCAATGCACCAGCACTTCCGATGTTCCGGGTGGGACCACAGCATGAGTTTCGCACTCGCCTCAAAATCCGAGGGCTAAGCGTCGCAAGAGGGCTGTGAAAAAACGCGTGACCCCTACGACCACGCGCCTCAATCATGAGTAAGAACGTGCAAGCTCGATTGTTGGTTCAGCGTCTAATCATTCGAGCCAGGGCAATCAAAATGCACGCACCGATGAAGCCGGCGACAAGATAGCCAAGCCAGCCGCTTAACGATACGCCAAGCAGCCCGAGAAGGACGTTGGCAACAATGGCGCCGACGATCCCCAAAATGATGTTCATGAGCACGCCCATATTGCTTTTCATGAACATCTCAGCGAGCCAGCCGGCGATACCGCCGATGACGATAGCAGCTATCCAACCAACGCCTGGATTTTCCATAATTTCCCCTTTACTTGAACCGAAATTGGTTCGGCGGGAAAACGTGCCATACGCCAATAAAGTTCCTCGGGTGAATACTGAGCTACACTCAGGCAGATCGCGTCACCCCCAGCTGCCAGCTTCCGCCTACCTCTGGAGGTGACGACGAAGCAGTCGGATGTTGCGGTTGTTGGCTTTAAAATAGATATCGAAGATTGAACCGAGAATAGGAACGCTTCCCCCTACCGTATCAACCAGCACGTTCCCTAACATGCGGGCGACCAAGCCATTTCCAGCACCGCAGTTTCGGGCTCGCACCACGATATATGCCGAAACTAGGCCCGTCGCCATATCTCCGAGTACGGGCACCAGACCCACCAGGGCATCCAGTCCAAAACGTATTGATGTTCCTGGAATGCGCCAGCGGGAATCAAGCAACGCGGCCAATAAATCCAACTCGACAATTGCTGTTGCCACATCAGAATCGCGATGGCCCTCCCGGCTCGTCTCAGCGGCCGGGCGTGTGCGATTTATCAACTCGCCCCGTTCTAGAGCTGTTGCTCTAGACATCGTCCTGACCGGTTGAATTCTTAGCTTGTGGCCTACGGGTGGGCACGTCATCAAGCAAGGTCGTCTCACCCGAGTTTCGCGTCGGCTCAGCGGGCAATTTTCCATCTGGCGTCATCTTGTTGACTGCCTCGGGCAAATCGCGCGTGATCCTGCTGATGAGGTCCTCGCGTGAAAGACCCGTCTGCATCGAGAGCGAAGTGAGTGTGTCTTCGTCTATGGCCGCCTCCACGTCGCTTGGCTGGATAGGCTGGTTCGGCCCGGTGCCAACCCAAGAGTCGACCTTCGATCCTGCCCCTGCCCCTCTGAATCGGTCGAGGATGTCACCGAGGGCTGTTCCCGACACGCCTTTCGATATCTGATCCAGAATCCCGCCTTGCGGGTCGCTTGGATTACGAGCTCCCGCCCCACGGAGCATGTCGCCGATCTTGTCGCGATTCTGGTATGCCAGGACGCCAAGCATCGCGATCGCCAATCTTCCCAGATTTGCCATTTTTGGTCTCCTCCACGGTTCAAATGGAGGAAGGGCTCAGCTTCACAAAAGTTCCGCGAGCGACGATCTAATGCTGGGTATCGCTGCGGCGTTGTCCGGGGCCGTCCGACTAAGATGTGAGTGCCGGTACGAGGTTGCGCTTGCGCTAAAGCCTTGAATCCAAATGCCTTGGACCGAGTTCACGGAACCAAATAGGCTGTGCCGCGTCATAGAGGCAGGTCCCCATCCGGAGTGAACTCGATGATCAGGCTCCTTGT
Source organism: Mesorhizobium sp. CNPSo 4688 (assembly GCF_057784295.1). NCBI lineage: Bacteria > Pseudomonadati > Pseudomonadota > Alphaproteobacteria > Hyphomicrobiales > Phyllobacteriaceae > Mesorhizobium > Mesorhizobium sp. CNPSo 4688. The sequence goes on along the minus strand of NZ_JBWLUY010000050.1, from coordinate 3,051 downwards.
CGTCGCGGCAGCGTTCCTCCTCGCTTGTGGGGGAGCCGAAGCGGCGAAGGAGGATCTAGCCGACGTCAACCAGGCGCAATTTGCATCCGACACTCCAAAGGGTTTCAGCCCAGTCGTTCTGAAGGCACAAATTCTCTTGGACCGCGCGCGCTTCTCGCCAGGCCTGATCGACGGCCACCTTGGTGAGAGCTTCACCAAGGCGATCAGCGCCTTCCAGACGGCGAACGGATTCCCGTCCGATGGCAAGCTCACCCAGGAAACCTGGGACAAGCTGCTGGCTACCTCCGCGAGCCCGGTCCTGATCACCTATGAACTGACGCGCAAGGATGTGCGCGGACCTTTTACAAAGCGAATTCCTGCTCGCCTGGAGCGCATGGCCCGGCTGTCGAGGCTCGGCTATCACAGTGCGGCCGAGAAGCTGGCGGAGCGCTTCCACATCAGCGAACCGCTATTGCAAAGACTCAATCCTGGCATCGGCCTGAGAAAGGCCGGCACGAAGCTGCTGGTCCCTGACATTGGTCGGGGCGATCCTCCCGCCGCCATTGCCGAGGTCGAGGTCGATAAGGAGGCTCGCGTGCTACGCGCGCTTGATCCTTCCGGTAAAGCGCTCGCAGTCTACCCCGCGTCCATAGGAAGCGACGAAAAGCCCGCGCCGAGCGGCCAGACAGAGGTCAAACGCGTGGTGCACAATCCGACCTATCACTACGATCCCCACTTCGCTTTCAAGGGCGTCAAGACCAAACGCCCCTTCACCATTGCTGCCGGCCCTAACAATCCGGTGGGGTCTATATGGATCGATCTGTCGATCGAAAGCTACGGCATTCACGGCACCCCCGAACCCGGCAAGATCGGGAAGACCTTCTCGCATGGCTGCATCAGGTTGACGAACTGGGATGCCGAAGACCTCGCCTCGATGGTAAAAAAGGGCACGAAAGTTACCTTCAAGGGCGAAATGGCCGACGCTAGCGGCAAACCCAAGTAGGCATACCCACCAAATCGGTCATTTTGACCTGATTCAGAAAGCAGGATGTGACCTACCAGGGCCTCATCAACGTTGTCGAGGTGGCAGGCAAGGACGGCTTCGGCTGGCACTTCGCCCTACTGTCGGGAACGGGAGCTGATCGCCCCTGGCTGGCAGGCAATCCTACCCCTCTCAAAGGATGGTGGATCGCGGGCTGCCGCAAAGAGCTATTGGGCTTCATTGATTTGACGCCAGCATCGGCTTCAATGTCCCATCGCGAAGCCAAAACTGATGGAAGAAAGCAGCCGTGGGAAGGACCGAAATCAAAAGGCGCGTGATCGTAGAGGACCACGCGCCTTCTAAATCAGTAGCCCTCCGGGCACCGAGCCACGTAAACTCTTCCATACCTATCGCGGTATCTGCACTGGCCGGCTTCGCTGGCGTGTCCAATGACCGCGCCGGCTATCGCGCCAACTGCGCCACCAACAACCGCGCCTTTGACGGGGTCGCCTGCCACGGCGGCGCCTACTGCCGCGCCGCCCAATCCGCCCACGGCAGCGCCCTGTTCGGTGCGTGAACATGCTGCGAGCGGGATAAGTATACTCAAAATAAGAAGCGTCTTTTTCATTGATTCCTCCTTAGGCCATTATTAGCCATAACTTAAATGCGCGACCGGGTTTTTTGATCCACCGTCACCCGCTGCCAGCAAGCGAAAAGCAGATCAGGCATGTCGCATTCGTCAGTCATTGGGCTTGACTTTCATTCGGCGTGCGGCGTCCACCAACGCGGCACCGTCCCCATCAATGCTATTGACGAGTTCGCGAGCCTGATCGGGGTCGATGCCGGTTTCCCTCGACAAGAAGAAGACACGGAAGGACTTCTCTTCAGATGGAACGGGCGCAACACACCCGCCCCCATCTTCAGCCAGACGCTTGGCACGCTTTCGCGGTGTGCGCTTCCTCTGATCAGATGCCGTGAGAGGGTCGAGGGACATGGCCACGTCGTCTGCTGGGCCAGAAACGCTCATTATCGCTGTCCTCGATCTGCCGCTTCTTCTTCGAGCACGATAAGCTTTTCCCGGATCTCCTCCGGCTCGGCGTGCTCCAGTCCGACGACATCGTTTCTGGTTTCATCCAGTGAAACGATGATTTCATCGAGTTTGGCGTGGATGGCGGCTGTGTCTCGATAGCCCTGAATAAGGACAATCCCCGTGATCACGATAGCCGCTACTGAAAGCGCATAGGTAACTGCATTTGTCATGCCAAAGGGCACCAGAGCGGTACACGCCACCATGGCTATCATCAAGACGTAGAAACCCGGTGGCCGCGATAGGAAATCGGCCGCCACGAAAAGGATGCGGTTCATGTCCTTGCCACGGTCAACAAGGCAATCAGGGAAGCGAGGGCGACGCAAATTGGCACTGCCGCGAGTAAGCCTGCCTCCAGGAACCGGACTTCTTTGTCGCGAAACATTAGTTCACCCCACGCTCACCAGTCAGGACAGAGGGTTCAATCGCCATTTTCCGCTGCAGTAGAGTCGTCTCAGCGCAGCAATGGGCCAAGCAGATGTTGGGATCGTCAGCCAAGGGATATTCCAATCATTAGGAACGTGACGGCCACCGCAAAAATCGGCGCGAGCAGCCAACGCGATTGGCCAACACTTCTATCCACAGGTTCCTCCTGCAATCTGCATCAAACAACGAGCGCAGGGAGTGGCTGTTCCGGGCAGCATAATCCGCAAGACCATTGCGTCTTGCAGTCAGACCTTGGTCCTGCGTCGACCCGACCGAAGTCTGTGCCTGGGAACATTTGCAATACGACAAAGTTGGATTGGCCAGGCCGACGACGAGGGTCGGTCCGTGCTGGCCTAACAATGGAGAAAATCATGAAAATCTATCTTACAGGCACCGCAGCGGCGCTTCTGCTTATCGCAGGCATCGGCGCCGCTGCTGCAGAAGACATCATCATCCAGCCCGAGCAAGACACGGTTATCCGTGAATATGTGAAGAAACAGCCTCTCGCTTCGGTGAAGCTTCCCGGTGTGGAACTCAACGTCGGCACGGCTCTGCCTGATACGGTCGAGCTTCACGA
>NZ_JBWLUY010000049.1:0-10272 GCF_057784295.1 Mesorhizobium sp. CNPSo 4688 | reverse complement strand
ATCTCTTCCAACTTGAGCTCGCTGACCCCTCCGGAACAAAAATTTGCCGATCTGATTGATGAGCTTCTGGGCCTTTATCCCGAGATGACCTGAAGGTGTGGCACCCAGCATTGCATCATCGAGCGCCCCATCAACGTCGTATGACCTTCCTGGCAGCTGGATTTGAAAACGGTCCGGCCGATCTCGTTTAGGCGGCCCGGGTGGCCAAAACAGCCCCCGCGCGCCCGTCGACGAACACCCGCGCCCCAGATCGCAGCCGTATCACTTTCGCGCATGTCGGGCTTAAACGCGCCTATGAGATCGAGGTGCGATCCCTCCCGCAGCCACGCGCCCGCCGCATCGTCCGGATATGCCGCTGCGGCGACGGCATGATGCGAACGCTGCTTTATGAAGCCACGCAGACACTGGTGGCGCGCGTGACGAAATGGTCGTGGCTGAGGGCGTGCGCTGGGATTTCGGTGATCGAGATCGGGGAGATGATCATGATACTGGATTTGCATCGGCAGGGCCTGTCGGTGTCGGCGATCGCCAGGGAGAGCGGGATCGACCGCAAGACGGTGCGCAAATACATTGCGGGGGCGGGCTCGAGGCTCCGGCCTACGGACCGCGCAAACCGCGTCAGGCGGTGATCGATCCCTTCACAGCTTATCTTCGCGAACGCGTCACGCGATATCCGGGCTCACGACTTCCTGCGCGACGTCCGTCCTGCGTCAGCGGAGCGGGGCTACGAGGTTCGCTTCGAGACCCGCCCGGCGAGCAGGCGCAGGTTCGACTCTTTACCGACGAACCAACGACACCGAGGATCGTCTGGCTATTCTCTCTGGTGCTCGGCTTCAGCCGCTTGATCTGGGCACGCTTCGTCGTCCACCAGGATCTATCGACGCTTCTAGGTTGTCATGCCGCCGCCTTCGAGGCGCTGGGCGGCGCTCCTCGCGAAGTGCTTTACGATCGTATGAAGACGGCTGTGATCGGCGAAGGTGAGGCCGGCGGCATCGTCTACAACCGTGCCCTTGTCGATCTTGCCCGGCACTATGGTTTCCATCCCAAGGCCTGTCGGCCTTATCGCGCCAAAACGAAAGGCAAGGTCGAGCGACCGTTCCGCTACATTCGCGAGGATTTCTTCCTGGCCCGGTCCTTTCGTAATCTCGAAGACCTGAACGCCCAGTTGCGCCACTGGCTGGACATGGTCGCAAACCCGAGAGTTCACGCCACCACAAGGCGTGTCGTCAACGAAGCTTTCGCCGGGGAGCGGGCAGCGCTGCGGCCGCTGCCATTGGCTCCGTTCAGATCGGTCCTGAAGCTCGAGCGACGCATCAGCCGGGAGGGCATGATCAAGCGTCGGCGGCAATTTCTACAGCGCGCCCGACGCCACCAGGCGCCGTGTCGTCGAGGTGCACACCCGAAGAGGTGCGCGTCTTCGAGGACGGCGCGCTGAGCCACCCATTCCATTCTCGAAGGTCGGCATCAGCGCATGTTGGGCCGGTCATCGCAACATCCATGTCCACAAGCGCCGAGAGAGACCGAAGAACGACGACGTCACCCTTCACGGCTCCGGTGACAGGGTCGCTCAGCGCCCGTTGGCCTTCTACGATGCCGTCGCCCGGTTGATGGCGAAGGAGCAGCGTCCGTGACGAACGCGCTCGATAACACGCATCCACAATCGATCGAATCCGCCACGACCTCGTCGGCCTGGATGCCGCGGGCGCTCGAAACGCTCGATCATATCGTGCGTCGGCTCGAGCAAGCCGATATCGCCGCCCTCGAAGCCATGGACATCCTCCTCTCGGAAGAGTTGACCCTGCGGGAGAACAGCCGTATCAAGACGGCACTGCGCATGGGGCGCCTGGCCACGATCAAGACGCTCGCCGGCTTCCACTTCTCTTTCCAGCCCTCGCTCGACCGCGATCGAATCTTCACGCCTGCCCAACTCGGCTTCGTCGACCCGCTGCGAGAGCTCGCCGTCATCATGCATGCGATGCTCCGCTCCGGTGAGCTCTTCAACAGGGCGATGGCCATCGCCTAACTCTCGAGCTGTGCAGCGCCCATGGCGTGAAGAGGAGTCCCTGCCAGGACCCAGGCTGGTCCATTCCGTAAGACCGTCGCACCACGAGTTTGCTCGGAGCGTGCGAGACATACATTGGAGGGACCATCCCACGAAGCCCCATGATGCGGCGACCCATGTCGACCGCGTAGACGACCGTGCTCCCGGCAAACACCTCCCGCACCAAAAGGCGCTTGCAAATCTCGCTATTAGACGACGGTCTTACCCTTTGTAGGGAGTCGGACAAACCTGTGAGCCTACCTGTCGGACGCGACAGTCAACCTCTTGATCATAAGTCGTCTTTGGTCGGCATACTTGTTGCAGGCGGAGGATTACTCATTCGCACATTAACGGAGCCGCCTATGTCCACGCAAACGATTTCATTTGAAAGCTATGCGCTGGCGACCGTAGAAGGCACCAGTCACCCCAACCTTGTGGCGGTGTATGGCCTTCAACTGACAGTGAGGACGGCCATATGACGACCTTAGGGGTTCATTCAGAAGTTGGCCGGCTACGTGAGGTCCTTGTTCATCGACCAGACCTTAGCCTCCGCCGCCTTACACCGAAGAACTGCAAGGGCTTCCTCTTCGATGATGTGATTTGGGTCGAGCGTGCGCAACAGGAGCACGATGCCTTCGTGGAAAAATTTCGTGAGCGCGGTGTCGTCGTTCGTTCTTTGGGCGACCTGCTGTCGGAAACTTTGGCGTTGTCCGACGCCCGCGGCTGGCTCCTAAATCGACGCGTCTGTCCTTCAGTCGTCGGCCTGGATTTCGCCAATGAGTTGCGGAGCTGGCTTGACGAGATGCCGTCAAGTCAACTCGCGGCCTTGCTCATTGGCGGGATCGCGCGTGAGGATCTTGAATTTAAGCCGCACGGGCTGACTGGGCGAACATTAAAGCCCGAGGATTTCGTTCTACCTCCTTTACCGAACCAGCTTTTTACGCGTGACAGTTCATGCTGGATCTATGGCGGCGTCTCAATCAACCCCCTGTATTGGCGCGCTAGACGGCCTGAGGCAGAGAATGTTGAGGCAGTCTATCGCTTCCATCCTCGATTTCGGGACGCTGGCTTCACACGGCTGTTGCCTGATCGAACCAACGGTGCGCTCAGTCTTGAGGGGGGGGATGTGATGCCAATTGGTGACGGTGTTGTTCTAATCGGTATGGGTGAGAGGACCACGCCGCAGGCCGTCGAGGCATTGGCGCGCGCTTTGTTCAAGGTCGACAAAATCACTCGCGTTATTGCGGCTCTGATGCCCCGGGACCGTAGCTTCATGCATCTCGACACCATCTTCACCTTCTGCGACCGAGACCTGGTGACGATTTACCCACCCGTGGTGGAGGGGCTGCGAACGTTCACTCTCCGCCCGGGCAATTCTGAGGATACGTTCGATGTCACCGAAGAGGATGAACCCTTCTTGTCTGTCGTGGCCAAGGCCCTAGGACTTAAGGCTCTCCGAATAGTGCCTACCGGCGGCGATCACTATGAGGCGGAGCGAGAGCAATGGTCCGACGCAAATAACGTAATTGCGGTCGAGCCGGGCGTTGTCGTTACCTACGACCGCAACGTCAACACGAATTCATTGCTGAGTCGCGCCGGCGTTGAAGTGATAGCGGTCGAGGGCGCAGAACTCAGCCGTGGACGAGGTGGCGGCCGTTGCATGACTTGCCCGCTAGCACGCGATCCCAGCTAGAATCAAGTACTCGCAATGAAGATCCTCTTCCTAGTCGCCAGCCGCACTGCGGAAGACGAACTTTTAATACATTGGCCAAGCGGGCGCGACAAAAGTTGTTGCTCGCCCGTGCTCTACTTCGGATCGCAACCAATAAAAAGAATGCGATGCTTCTCGATCAACTCGCAAAGGGGGTAAAAGATGTTGTCCATACCGCAGCGCGCGGATGCTGTGCTAGAAGTCAATCTGGCGGCAGTTCAGGCAAATTTCCAGACTGTGTCGGCCATGGTCGGACCACATGTAAAGGTGGCAGCAGTCGTTAAAAACGACGCCTACGGGCTTGGTATTATTGAGGTCACAAGGACGTTGGCCGCCGCCGGATGCGATCTTTTTTTTGTTGGAGATCTCCACGAAGCGATGGCAATAAGGAGTTCCAAGATAGGCGCGACGGTTGCGGTTCTCTGCGATCAATTTACGACGTTGAGGAAATACTATAGATCCAGCCGGATTACACCTGTAGTGAATAACTCCGGTGAACTGGACGCTATTAGCGCTGCGGGCGAGGCGCAAACATATTTTCTCAATGTGGAAACCGGCTTCTCTCGCTTCGGGCTTACTTTTGACGACGTACGCAGAAATTATCTTTCCGGCACTTTTAAGCGGCACCACCCCTCAGTCGTCCTCAGTCACCTCGCTTGTAGCGATCGCGTTGCCGACGCAATGAATGTGCTGCAGAGTAACCGCTTTCGGGCGATCTCCAATCTGCTTAAACCTGCCCGTTGCAGTCTAGCCGCATCCGCGGGTGTTTGGCTCGGGAAGAATTTTCATTTCGATATCGTCCGGGTGGGTTCAGCGCTTTTTGGTCTCAACAACGCCGGCATTCAACCGAACCCTCTTCTGCCCGTCGTAAAACTTCAGGCAAATATACTCGATGTGCGAAATGTGCCCAAGGGTGAGGCGGTCGGTTATGGCGCGACATTTCGTACGGTCCGAGACAGCCGCATAGCGATCTTGGGCATCGGTTACAAGCATGGCCTTCCTTGGGCCTGCGGAAACAAGATATCCGTCCGGTTTGCTGGATATTCGGCTCCTCTGGTCGGAAGAACGTCGATGGACTCCACCGCGATTGACATAACGGACGTTCCTGAGGCAGTTTGTCTTCCGACCGTCTCGGTCGAATTGCTGGGTGAGAGTTTCACCGTGAATGATCTCGCAGCGGCCGCTGACGCTTATGCTCCGGAAGTGCTGATGCGCGTCGCCGCCGGTTGCGCAAGACGGTACTTGAATGTGCCCTCTGCACTGCGATCGTCAAGAGTTAGGACAGATTAATGGCAAGCCCGGGTTCGAAAGCGATCGGCTGGGGAACCATGCATTGCAGCTGGGTCAGGCACCGTTTCCACTCTGCGGTGCGGGAATCATCCATATCAACAGGTCGTCCTCGGCCAGTTCAAGTCGACTGACGGGACCCGCCGCACCGGCTGTGGCCGGTAGCGACGTTGATGCCCTGCATACTGGGTGCTCGATGCCGACTGGTTTTGAGCCTATACTGCCACGTCGTCTATGCCATTACAGCGGCGGAGCTATCGTGGCAGTTTGCCTTAGAGCCTGTCTCGAAACTCTTCCTAGTCGGGTCTTCTGGGCGTAAGACTGACCCGCACGTGCTTGGCAGTGATGAAGCCGGCCACCCCGTAGCTTGCACCCCACTCGATGCGGTAGTTCTCGTCAACGTTGGTGATTTCCAGATCAAAGATGATTGCCGGCATCATGTCGAAATCGGCGCAATTGTTCGAGCTCACGCCCTCAAGGGCGAGGGTAACTGTCGCGTGCTTGTCGAGAACAAAGTAGCCTTTGGCATCCACCTCGTCGTCATATTCCAGGCCTGTATGCGCAGTAGCCCCCCTTTCCGGAGAAGGCGTCTCAATCAGTTCGGCATCATGGAAGCGTGGCACGCGCCCGAACCACTTAACGAGGGCCTCGCCTCCGGGAATATCGTGCAGCATGGACTTAGGTGGTGTCATGACTTGCGAACGGGGTTGAGTGGTCACGATAGCGCTGATTCAAAAGGGGTTGCTGTAACCGTTCTGGAACCTGCGATGTGGACTCCAACAACCCGTCGGCAGCATAGCCGAACAGGGCTACGCTATGCCAGCGATCTGACCGACGCCGAATGGACACTTATCAAACCGCTCCTCCCACCTCCTTGCGATCAGGGCCGCCCTCGCTCCTGGCCGCTGCGTGAGCTCGTCAACGCAATTTTCTACGTGCTGCGCTCGGGTTGCCCTTGGCGGCTGCTGCCATCGTACCTTCCGCCGAGAAGCACCGTGTTCCGCTGGTTCCGCCGCTTCCGTGACGAGTGCCTGTTCGAGAAGGTCAATCACCGGCTCCTCATTCTGGACCGCGAGCGTTGCGGCCGGGATGCCTCGCCCACAGCCTCGGTCATCGACAGCCAGAGCGTCACGACTTGCGAGAGCGGCGGGCCGCGCGGCTATGATGCGGGCAAGAAGATCATGGGGCGCAAGCGCCACGCTTTGGTCGATGCGGACGGTCGGGCACTTGTGCTGTTCCCGCATCCAGCTAGCATCCAGGACCGCGACGGCGCTGGGCCGGTCCTGCAAGCCTCGCGGCGACCCTTTCCCTTCATCCGCAAGGTCTTCGCCGACGCTGGCTATCAAGGCCCCCCGAGTAGCCGAAGCTACCTCCGTCGCAGTCGAGATCGTAAAGCGAAAGCCCGATCAGGTCGGCTTCGCCGTCCAGCCCAAGCGCTGGGTGGTCGAGCGCTTCTTCGTCTGGATCAACCGCAACCGGCGGCTATGGAAGGACGCCGAGGCGACCATCGAGTCCGCCACCGCGTTCCTCTACGCTGCGGCCGTCATGATCCTCGTTAGGCGCATCGCGCGTAACTCATGAGCAGTTTCGGGACGGACTCTTAGCAAGGTATGCAACGGCGACCGCGACGAGGGCGACAGCGCTCTCCTCGCGCTCATTGGGCATGACTTAGCGAAAGCGACACGCGAAGTATGGTCGGGTCAAATATTCACCACCTTATGCCCGCGATGCCCGCCCGCCTTCACCGTCGCGCGGACTGCCCAGTGAGTCGAACTCGTGTGATCGGCGAGCGTCCCCTCCACGAGCTTCTCGACCAGCGCAGACTGAAGTGGTGCAATGCTCGGGGCATGTCTTGTCGCGCAGCAAATCGTTAATGACGCCGTTCCTGCTCCGCCACACGCCCGATCCTCGATTGGCTGACTACCACGATCGCGGCGGCCCCAGACCACCAACAGAGTGAAACGCGCTCGCCAGAAGCAGTTGACGCAACGTCCCATTGAATGGAAATATTAATGTCATATATCTTTACAATTATTTTGCCTACAACCACAAAAATTGACCATCGCCGGGGTTTCAAGATCAGGCCGCACTTGCTACACGGATGCTATAGAGTTATTGTAAGAAAGAGGCGCCTTTTATATATAGCAATCTTCTGGCGATCAATCTGCTAGCCTGGCTTGAGGCGTTGGTGCCGCAAGAGGCGAAACGCGCCTAGCTTGGTCAAAGTCTTCCCGCAATATCTCCGATAGTCTTCATTCTGTAGGAGCTCATCCAACATGAGAATAATGTCGTTTAAGCCGGGTCATGACGGCGCAATTGCAGCGCTGGATGCGTCAGCAGCCGAGCTCATCTATTCATACGAGGCTGAGAAGGATAGCTTTCCCAGATATTCGACCATCACTCCATCAGCGGTCCTTGACGCCGCTGGCCGCATGCAGGCCATTCCGGATGTGATTGCCGTGAGTGGCTGGTCGATCACGGAAAACCCGAGCCACAGGCCCGTTGCGGCAGGCTACTATGGCGTTGGCAACGGATCGGAGATTGTCGGCGAGACATCTATCTTCGGCAGGAAGATGCATTTCTATTCCTCAACGCACGAACGCTCCCATCTCTGGGGATCCTACGGCATGTCGCCGTTCCCCCTGGGAATGCCCTGCTATGCGCTGATTTGGGAAGGGGACATCGGCGATTTCTATGAGGTCGATGAGCGACTGAAGGTAGCTCATTTGGGCAGAGTAATAACTGCTCCGGGTAGCAAGTATGCTCTTCTCTATGCGTTGGCCGATCCGAAATTCACCTTTCCCAAAGGACACTTGCGCTTCGAGGACGCCGGCAAGGTAATGGCGCTTTGCGCCTACGGGCAGCCCGGACCGCCTGACCGGGAAGAGCAGGCCCTGATTGACTACTTGCTTCCAAGCGATCTGTACCCGCTGTCCAAGGAGACTCTGCTGAATTCGCCCTACTACAACATTGGCGTAACCGATCAGAAGTTCACTAACCTTGCTAGGAAAGTTTCTGACGCCATTTTCGAGTCGTTCCACACTTTCGCGAAGAGGCATCTGACAAAGGGGTACCCGCTGCTGATTTCCGGCGGATGTGGATTGAACTGCGAGTGGAATCGCCGTTGGCTCGAAACAGAGCTTTTTTCAGATGTTTTCATTCCGCCATGCACAAACGATACGGGCTCGGCGATCGGGACCGCTGTGGACGCCATGCGGCATTTCACCGGCAATGCAAAGATCAAATGGGACGTGTATTCAGGGCAGCCGTTCGTGTTGGACGAAATTGACCACACCGGACTTGTGATTTATCCACTCGACTACGAACAAGTGGCCTCGGCATTGCTCGATGACAAGGTGATCGGCTGGGTGCAGGGGAATTGCGAGATCGGGCCGCGGGCGCTCGGCAATCGGTCAATTCTCGCGGCGCCTTTTTCAAAAGCAACTCATGAGCGTTTAAACCGAATCAAGAACCGGGAGGCTTTCCGCCCGATCGCACCGGTTTGCCTGGAGCAGGACGTGGCGCTCCACTTCGACTTGGCACGCCCGTCGCCCTACATGCTCCTTTTTCAGAAGGTTATCGATAGCCGGTTAGAGGCCGTTACGCATGTTGACGGCACAGCGCGGGCCCAGACAATTTCATTGGATCAAAACCCCCCCCTGTTTCAGCTGCTTACCTCGTTCAAGGGAAAAAGCGGGGTCGGCGTTCTCTGCAACACGTCGCTTAACTTCAGTGGCACCGGCTTCATAAACCGTGCAAGCGACTTGCTGACCTATGCCCGAGCTGCAGGTCTCGACGGATTTGTTATCAATGATTCCTTCTACCTTTTCCAGGAGTCTCGCGCGGCATCGATATGAAAGAAAGAGACTATATGAACGAATGTCCACTAGCATGAATTAGAGTATGGCGGCATCGGACGGCCCTGTTGGCGGCGTCGAGGGCGGCCAGAAAGTAGCAACAAAGCGAACGCAATTCACAATGGAACAGCGGAGCCGGCCATGTCCGGCGATGATGCTGCGGCGCGTGTTTATCAGCAGTATTTTGTAGATAAGCAACACTTCACTTGACAAGATAGACATTTATATGGGGTGCCCTATATGGTATAATTACTGTTACTACAATAGTACCATTCAACGGTTCACTACTTAAATTAGGCACATGCTTTAAGAAGGAATCGCAGAGCGCGCTGAGCACGAAAACGCTCAACAAGAGCCCCTAATTCAGGCAGATCCCGAACTTGCACGATTAATCTCAGCAGACGAGTCTAGGCAGCGAAGCCAGGTAGAATTGATCGCCCCGAAGAATTACATGAGTAACGCGGTCCGCCAAGCGATGGCATCGATGGTGGTATTCACCACCGTTGAGGGCTATCCGGGGAAACGGTATCACGCTGGTGTCGAAAACGTCGATGCCATTGAACGCCTTGCCATAGAGCGAGCCAAGGCGATGTTCGGTGCGGGACACGCAAATGTGCAGCCCCATTCTGGTAGCCAAGCTAACCAGGCAGTGTACTTCGCTTTACTCACGCCCGGAGACACAGTGTTGAGTATGGACCTTTCCTCAGGGGGGCACTTGAGCCACGGGTTCAAGTCCAACTTGTCCGGTCGCTGGTTCAAAACAATATCATACGGGACAACACCTGAGGGGTTCATCGACTACGATACGATGGAACAGCTCGCTCGCGAGCATCGTCCCAAGCTCATTATTGTAGGCGGCTCATCCTATCCTCGTGCTATCGATTTTCCTAAGGTATCAAAAATCGCTGCGGAAGTTGGCGCAGTCACACTCGCCGATGTATCCCACTTTTCCGGACTGATTGCTGCAAAAGAGTATCCAAGCCCATTTCCTCACATGGACCTGGTAACCACAACGACGAACAAAAATCTACGCGGGCCGAGGGGAGGGCTGATAATGTCTCGCGACGCGGCTTTAGGTAAGAAAATCGATTCCGCGGTATTCCCCGGCATTCAAGGCGGGCCGCTGCCCGACGTTATTGCCGCCAAGGCCGTCTGTTTCGGTGAGGCCCTTAAGCCCGAGTTTACCGAATACGCTAGACGGGTACTGAGCTGCGCGCGAACTCTGGCGGGCGGCTTGAGCGCACGTGGGTTCAAAATCGTCACAGGGGGGACAGATACGCCATTCACGATGGTTGACCTCAGAACGCGTGGGCTGACGGGCGATGTCGCGCAGAAGGCATTAGAAGCTCATGGCGTGACAACGAACCGCAATCTTG
>NZ_JBWLUY010000048.1:0-9989 GCF_057784295.1 Mesorhizobium sp. CNPSo 4688 | reverse complement strand
GTTTGTCTCCGCCCTTGCATCCAGACCTCAGTAATTTGCCAAGATCAGCGCCAGCAGGGTCTCCCTCCCCCTTGTGGGGAGGGATTAAGGGTGGGGGTAAGTGCCGGGCAAACATCTCAGAAAATGTCATATGCGATAGCCCTACCCTCCGGGCGGTGAGATTAGGCATTGCGGAGGCGAAAGCAAACCGCAGCAAGGCGCGGCGTGGTCAAATGGTGATCACAGCCATGATCGCAAAAAGGACCGACGCCCCCCGGCGCCGGTCCTTCATTTGCTTTCCCCCGGCCGCGCTTCTTCTGGCGCGGCTCGCGTTCCGATGTCCGGATTACATCCGGTAGGCGATGGTGTCGTTCCAGAAGCGGTCGAGGCGCTGCAGCGCGCGGTTCATCTGCTTGAACTCTTCGCTGTTGATGCCGCCGACCTGTTCGATCGAGCCGACATGGCGCTCATAGAGACCGGCGACGACGTCGGCCACTTCATTGCCCTTCGGCGTCAGCGAGACGCGGACCGAACGGCGGTCGATGCGCGAGCGCTGGTGGTTGATGAAGCCGAGATCGACCAGCTTCTTCAGATTGTAGGAGACGTTCGAGCCGAGATAGTAGCCACGCGAACGCAGCTCGCCAGCGGTCAGCTCGGAGTTGCCGATGTTGAACAGAAGCAACGCCTGGATGGCATTGATGTCGGAACGGCCGTTGCGGTCGAACTCGTCCTTGATCACGTCAAGCAGACGGCGATGCAGACGCTCCACCAGCTGCAGCGATTCCATGTAAAGCGAACGGATAGCCTCGCGGCGATCGTCGGATACGTTGGCGGTCTTCGCCGCCGGACGCGAATTGATCATTGTCTTTGCCTCTCGTTTGTCGCCCTGGTGATTTTTTGTTTTTCACCTTGATCGCGACACTATCGAATACTCATAAAATTCGACTTAAACGCTAGGGCTAACAAGAGCTTACCGGTAATAGGTTTCGGAAGACGCTTAACGAACGGTCACCCGAGCAAGGATAATTAACCTAAAGATTTAGCCAATGGCGGCGGGGCGGCGCTTCAGGCGCGCGTGGGGCGCTTCTGCATCCAGATCACGACGCGAAAGACGACATAAAGCAGCGCCACCGCGAAGTGCGAAAACAGGATCAGCGGCCGGTGGCCGAACAGATCGGGAAAGCCGGCATACATGATGATCTCGGTGACGGCGCAGATGAACCAGATCACCGGGCCCCAGGAGGCCAGCATCCACAGGCCGGCGGCCGCGAAGGGAAAGAACACGGCCAGCATCACCGCCGCCACCTGCCAATGCACGGGCATCAGGTCGAAGCGCCAGAGCGGGCCGGGATAAAAGCCGATCAGCCGGATCCAGTACAGGATGCCGAACAACAGGCAGTAGCCGGCTATGACGCGCTGGAACCAGGCGAAGATGATTTCGACGCCCGAGGGCTGCAGCACGACGCGCCGTGACGTGACCTCGCTCACAGCTCGAGCTCCTGTTCGAGCGGCGCGAAATAGGCGTCGACCGAAGCCGCGTCGACTTCGGCGAGGCTTGCCGGCCGCCATTGCGGCGTCGAGCCCTTGTCGATGATGGCGGCGCGGATGCCTTCATAGAAGTCGTGGCCGGTCAGCATGCGGTTGAGGATGCGGAACTCCATCTTCATGCAGGCTTCCATCGACAAAGTCAGCCCGGCGCTGATCTGGCGCCAGGCGACATTGAGACTGGTGGGCGAGCGGGTGCGGATTGTGGCCAGCGTCTTGGCGGCAAATTCGTCGGCGCCGGCCGCCCGTTCCAGGCTGGTGATGATATCAGCCAGCGAAGGTTGGGCAAAATGGCGGGCGATCGCTTCCAGCATCGGCTGGCCGGTCTCGCGCTTGGCTGGCACGAAAAAGCCGCGTAGCACCGATTCCGGATCGCCATTGGCGCAGAGCCGGTCGAGGAACGCAGATTGGTCAGCGGCCTTGATGGTGTGGGTGGCCAGGCCCGACCACAGCGCATCGCCATAGCGGATACGGTTGCCGGTCAGTGCCAGGTACATGCCGAAGCTGCCGCCGAGGTCCGGCAGAAGGTGGCTGCCGCCGACATCGGGGAAAAAGCCGATGCCGACTTCAGGCATGGCGAACTGGGCGTTCTCGGTCAGCACCCGGTGCGAGCCGTGGAACGAGATGCCGACGCCGCCGCCCATGACGATGCCGTCGACCAGCGCGACATAAGGCTTTTTGAAGCTGTTAATGCGGGCATTGAGCCGGTATTCGTCGGCGAAGAACTCGACCGGCGGCTTTCCGGCGCGGGCCTCATAGACATGCATGATGTCACCGCCGGCTGAAAACGCCCTGCCCTCGGCCTTGACGACGACGACATCGACGCCGGCATCCTGCTCAAAAGCGTTCAGCGCCTTGTCCAGCGCCTTGATCATGCGATGCGTCAGCGCATTAAGCGCCTGCGGCCGCGTCAGCGTGACGACGCCTGCCTTGCCCAACCGTTCAAAGCGGATCTCGTCGCCGCCGCCAAAATCCATCGTCAGAGATTCCCTCCCCGCGCCTGCGGGACTGAAGTGCTAAAGGTGGCGCATGGGTGCGTCAACCGGCGGAGGGTGGTTTGGATTTCGCAATGGAACGCGACCGTGCTTTGCCCCGGGCAAAAATGCGAGCAAAATTGCCGGCGAAACACCATCTCAGCCTGTCTTGTGATCCAAGAGCAAACGCATGACGATTGAAACCGCAGCGCCGGGCTATGGCTGGGAGATGCCGAAAAAGTTCGACCCGGACGATGTGCTCAGCCGTCCGCTGATGGCCAACCTGGCGACCGTGACCGCGAATGGCGCGCCCCGCAATGCGCCGATGTGGTTTATCTGGGAGGACGATGCGATCTGGCTGCTCGGCTCAACCGAGGCAAGTGCTGTCAAACACCTCGAACGCGACCCGCGCTGCGCGGTGGAGATCGTCCATTTCGACAATGAGGCCGGCATCCTGCTGCATCTCGGCCTGCGCGGCGCGGCCACCATCGAGCCGATGTCGCCCGACCGCTTCAAACGACTGCTGCATAAATATCTGGGTCCCGAGGCGACCTGGAACCGCTGGTTCGTCAACACCGTGGCCGATTTCGACCATCCGAACGGACGCCTGATCCGGCTCGCACCGGAGAGCATCTTCACCAACAATGTGTCATTCTTCAAAACCGGACCCGAGCTGGCGTGGCCACCGAAGTGATGACGGAGATCGCTGGCACAATCGTGTCGCATTGGTCAGCGGCAAGGGCTCGTGGTAAAAGCCGCTCGATCCGGAGTTATGGCGATGAACAAATTCACCCCCGCAAAGCCCGCCGGCGCACGCAGCGTCGACGAGATCACCGGCAGCCGCCGCTTGCGGCGCATGCGCAAGGCCGACTGGTCGCGCCGCCTGGTGCAGGAGAACCGGCTGTCGGTCGACGACCTGATCTGGCCGATCTTTGTCATCGACGGCAAGAACACGCGCGAGCCGATCGCCGCCATGCCCGGCGTCTTCCGCCTGTCGCTCGATCTCGCCGTCAAGGAAGCCGAGCGCGCGGCAAAGCTCGGCATTCCGGCGATCGCTACCTTCCCCAATGTCGAACTCGCTTTGCGCGACCAGTTCGGTTCGCACATCCTCGACCCGGAAAACATCATCAACCGTGCAACCCGCGCCATCAAGGACGCGGTGCCGGAGATTGGCATCATCACCGATGCAGCGCTCGATCCGTTCACCAGCCACGGCCATGACGGCATCTTGCGCGACAGTATCATCGTCAATGACGAGACGGTGGAACAGGTGACCGCCGCAGCCGTCATCCAGGCGGCAGCCGGCGCCGACATCATTGCGCCGTCGGATATGATGGATGGCCGCATCGGCGCCATCCGCGACGCGCTCGATGCCAACGGGTTTTCAGACGTGGCGATCATGTCCTACGCGACGAAATTCGCTTCCGCCTTCTACGGCCCCTATCGCGAGGCAGTCGGCACCGCCGGCCTGCTCAAGGGCGACAAGAAGACCTACTATCTCGATCACGCCAATTCCGACGAAGCGGTGCGCGAGGCCGAGCAGGACATCGCCGAAGGCGCGGACATGCTGATGGTCAAGCCAGGCCTGCCCTATCTCGACATCATCCGCCGTCTGAAGGACGAGTTCCAGATGCCGACCTTCGCCTACCAGGTGTCGGGCGAATATTCGATGATCAAGGCAGCCGCCGCCAATGGCTGGATCGACGGCGAGAAAGCGATGCTTGAGAGCCTGCTTGCCTTCAAGCGCGCCGGCTGCGACGGCATTCTGACGTATTTCGCGCCCGAGGTGGCGCAGATGCTGAAGGGATAGCCGCGCCGCAGCCACCCTGCTCCACCTTCCTAAAATTCCACGTCGAGTTCGATAATGTCCTCGGGCTCGGCAAGCGCGTCCCGCGTCCACTCCTGCATCAGCGACCAGTCGAGGATCACCTCGCAATAGCCCGCGTGTGGCGCTTCGAGCTCAACCGCATAGGTGCGGAAACGGGTGCAGACCGGCGCATACATCGCGTCGGCCACGGTCGGCGAGGAACCGAACATAAACGGCCCGCCATAGGCTGCCAGGCATTCGGACCAGATCGTCTTGATCCGCTCCACGTCCGGGCGCGCGCCGGAAAAGATCTTGAAGCTCTTGTGCCGGGCTTTCAGGCTCATCGGCAGCGCCGAGCGCAAATTGTGAAAGCCTGAATGCATCTCGCCCGATATCGCACGGCAATGCGCGCGCGCCACGCGGTCGGCAGGTAGCAGACCGGCATCCGGCATCGTCTCGGCCAGATATTCGGCGATCGCCAGCGTGTCCCACACGGTCACCCCGTCATGAGTCAGCCGCGGCACCAGCACCGATGGCGACAGGAGCAGCAATTCCTGCCGTTGTTCGGGGTCATCGATGTCGATGCGCTTCTCCTCGAACTCCAGCCCGGCCATGCGGCAGAGTAGCCAGCCACGCAAGGACCAGGAGGAATAGTTCTTCGACGAGATCGTCAACGTCGCCTTGGTCATGCCGTCGGCCCTCCGAGCCCCTTTGCCGGCAACAATCCTCTCGCAATGCACAAAATTTTGCACTAGATTTTTTGCACTGCCACATGGCGGCTTCGGAATGGGATGTGCGTCTCGATGCTGTACCAGGCCTACCAGCTTCAGGACGACCTCATCGCCCCGTCGCGTTTTTTCGCCGATCTCTTGCGCTCGGCGATGAGCAGCATGGTTTCAGGCGACAGCGTAAAGCAGCGCCTTGCCGCCGGGCTGGAGATGATCGGCCGCTTCAAGCTCACCCATACGCGACCGGATTTCGACATCAGATCCGCCAGGGTCGGCAATCGCGACGTACCGGTCACCGTCGAGACAGCACTCGAGCTGCCGTTCGGGACGTTGCTGCGCTTCGCCAAGGACATGGATACGCGCCAGCCCAAGGTGATGGTGATCGCCCCTTTGTCGGGTCACTTCTCGACGCTGCTGCGCGGTACGGTGGAGACGCTGCTGGCAGACCACGAGGTCTACATTACCGACTGGGCCAATGCCCGTGACGTACCACTTGCGGCCGGCCGTTTCGGCGTGGACGACTATGTCGACTACATCATCCGCTTCCTGGAGGCGATCGGCCCGGGCGCGCACATACTGGCGGTCTGCCAGCCCTGCGTCCAGGCGCTTGCCGCAGTCGCCGTGATGTCCGAGGACAAGCATCCTGCGACACCGCGCTCGATGACGCTGATGGCGGGGCCGATCGATCCGCGCGAGAGTCCGACCAAGGTCAACGAGTTCGCCGTCAGCAAGTCGCTGGCGTGGTTCCAGAGTTCCGTCATTTCGCGCGTGCCGTGGCGCCATGCCGGCGGCGGACGCCGCGTCTATCCGGGCTTTCTGCAGCTTGCCGCGTTCATGGCCATGAACATGGATCGCCATAAGAAGGCCCACCAAAAACTGCATGACCATCTGGCGACTGGCGAGACCGCCGAGGCCGAGAAGATAAAAACCTTCTACGACGAGTATCTGGCGGTGCTCGACCTCACCGAAGAATTCTATCTCGAAACCATCGACCGCGTGTTCCAGAAGGCGGAGCTCGCCACCGGCACGTTCACGTTCCGGGGCAGCCCGGTCGATCCGGGCGCGATCCGCAACACGGCGCTGCTGACCGTCGAGGGCGGGCGCGACGACATCTGCGCCCTCGGTCAGACCTCGGCCGCGCATGAATTGTGCCGGTCGCTGCGTCCGCATCTGAAGCGCCATCATTTGCAGGCCAATGTCGGCCATTACGGTGTCTTCAACGGCAAGCGCTGGGAGCGCGAAATCTATCCGGCCGTGCGCAATCTCATCCTGTCGATGGAATAGGTTTTGCCCACAGGGACGCTGAAGGGATAGCCGGAACCCGGACTTTCCGGATTCCGGCTTTTCCTCACGCCTTCGGCAAATAAGGGATCGTTCCGGCCAGATCGGTATCGTCGATCAGCTGGAAGCGGCTGTCGCTGCCCTTCTGGCGCTCCGCCACAAACGGGGCGTATTGCGGATCGTTGGTGAAGGCTTCGGCTGCCTTTGCCGACGGAAACGCCATGATGGCGATCAGGCTGGTGTCGAGCGGCTTGCCCTCCAGCGTCTTCACATTGCCGCTGCGGGCCAGGTACTTGCCGCCATGCTTGTGCACGAGGTCGTGCACCGAAGCGGCATAGGCCGGCACCCATTTGTCGTCCTTCACCTTGATGTCTGCGATCACGTAAGCGGTCATTGCTTTACTCCTTATGGATCGGCGCCGGACTGCCCGGCGACGTGACCGCTGCCTCGCATGACGGCGCCGGGCCCCTCCAGTCACCAAACTGTACCAGGGGGACCAGTACAGCTTCTGTACTGGCTGATCTCAGGTTTTCTGAATAAGGTTCGGCAACTTCTTTTGGAGATCGCCACATGACGCAAGCCGGATACAAGCAGTTCTGCCCGCTCTCGATGGCGGCGGAGCTGTTGTGCACACGCTGGACGATGGTGCTGCTGCGCGAACTGGTGGCGGGCTCGACCCGTTTCAACGATTTGCGCCGCGGCGTGCCGAAAATGTCGCCAACCCTTCTGTCGCAACGGCTGAAGGACCTCGAAGCGGGCGGCATTGTCGAGCGCACCGAGATCGAATCCGAAAAGGGCGTGTTCGAATACCGGCTGACCGAGGCGGGCCGGGATTTGCGCCCGGTGGTCGAAGCGATGGGCTTCTGGGGTCAGAAATGGGTCGAGGCCAGGCTGTCGCTCAGGAATCTCGATCCGTCGCTGTTGATGTGGGACATGCGCCGCAATCTCAACCCCAGTCCGCTGCCCGACGGGCGCACCGTGATACAATTCCTGTACCATGACCTGCCGGCGTCAAAACGCTCGTGGTGGCTGATCGTCGAGAAACAGGGCGATGTCGATCTGTGCTGGTACGATCCGGGCTTTGACGTCGATCTCTACGTCTCGACGGACCTCTGCACCATGACGTCGATCTGGATGGGGCTGACAACGGTCCACAAGGAACGCGACAAGATCAGCCTGACCGGCGATCTCGACGTCGCCGGCAAAATGCAGACTTGGCTTGGCCTCAGCCCGTTTGCGATGATGCCGAAGCGCGCCGCGGCTTGAGGCCAGTTACCGTCACAGGCGCCGCAAATTTGCTGACCTATCCCGCCAGCGCTCTATACTCGTAAATGCTGGGGCGACGCCGCGTCGGGACCTTGTCTGTCAGGTCAACCACGCGGATCCATTTGCAGGCGTCGCCTCGCAAGGTGACCTTCCGGCCGATCACCTTTTCGGCTGCCCCAAACGGCGTGCTGGCGTGGGTCTCCTGACTCTCCTGAACGACCTCTCCGTCCATCCTCTCGACGCGATATGCCTTCATCTCGTGCGCTCCCGACTCAGGGCCTCCCGAAGGGTAACGCGGCGGCTTTTTCCGTCAACTATTAGAATATTCTAAATCTTTGTGATTTAAAAAAACCACTTGCAATTCGCAATCGGTTTGCTACAAAGCAACTACTTGCAAATCAAAACCGGTTACCTCGGAGGCTTTCATGTCCAAGCTGCGTGTCAATGCATTCACCCTGTCGCTCGACGGTTTCGGCGCCGGTCCTGACCAGACCCTGCAAAACCCGCTGGGCGTTGGTGGCGAGGAGCTACACAAATGGATGACCGGCACCCGCACCTTCCACGAGATGGTCGGCAAGGATGGCGGCACCACCGATGTGGACGACCGGTTTACCGTCCGCAGCTTCGACAATGTCGGCGCCTGGATCCTCGGCCGCAACATGTTTGGGCCAATCCGCGGCGATTGGCCGGACGACAGCTGGAAGGGCTGGTGGGGCACCAATCCGCCCTACCATGTGCCGGTCTTCGTGCTGACGCACTACAAGCGCGATCCGATCGAAATGGAAGGCGGCACCACTTTCCACTTCGTCACCGGCGGCATCCATGAGGCACTCGACCAGGCGAAAGCCGCTGCCGGTGGCAAGGATGTACGCGTCGGCGGCGGCGTCTCCACCATCCGGCAGTATCTCAAGGAGAAGCTCATCGACGAGTTGCATCTGGCGGTGTCGCCGGTGCTGCTGGGCAAGGGTGAGAATCTGTTTGCAGGCCTGGATATGCTCAAGCTCGGCTATCAATGCACCGAGCAGGTCGCGACGGCGCTTGCCACGCATGTGACGATCAAGCGGGGTTAGGTGAAGCCTTTGGTGCAGGCTCCTTTCTCCCCGTTCTACGGGGAGAAATGCCCGGCAGGGCAATGAGGGGCGGCGCTGCCGATAGATGATTACCCCGCCGATGATGCGAATTGACTGGGCTCTACTTTCGAGATTAGCGCTGCCCCTCATCCGCCCTTCGGGCACCTTCTCCCCGTGAACGGGGAGAAGGAAAAAGTGCTCAATACTTCTCCGGCACGTAAAGTTCCCGCGGCAGCACCTGCCGTTCGTACTCCGGATTGAACACCCGCTCGGGCAGCGTGATTTCTTCGTGCGGCACTTCCTCATAGGGCATCTGCTTGAGCAGATGATCGATGCAGTTCAGCCGCGCCCGCTTCTTGTCGTTGCCTTCGACGATGTACCACGGTGCCTCGGGAATGTTGGTGCGGGCAAACGTCTCTTCCTTGGCCTTGGTGTACTGCTCCCAGCGCACGCGCGACTGCAGATCCATCGGCGACAGTTTCCACTGTTTCATCGGATCGTGAATGCGCATCAGGAAGCGCATCTGTTGTTCTTCGTCGGTGATGGAGAACCAGTATTTGACCAGCGTGACGCCGGAGCGGACCAGCATGCGCTCGAACTCCGGCACGTCGCGGAAGAACTCCTCGACCTGATCCTGGTCGGCAAAGCCCATCACCCGCTCGACGCCGGAGCGGTTGTACCAGGAGCGGTCGAACAGCACGATCTCACCGCCGGCCGGCAGATGCGGCACGTAACGCTGGAAATACCATTGCGATTTCTCACGCTCGGTCGGCGCCGGCAGCGCCACGACACGAGCGATGCGTGGGTTGAGGCGCTGGGTGATGCGCTTGATGACGCCGCCCTTGCCGGCAGAATCGCGGCCCTCGAAAATCACCACCAGCTTTTTCTTGTGGTAGGCGACCCAGGACTGCAGCTTGATCAGTTCCGACTGCAGGCTGATCAGATCGCGAAAATACTGCATGCGATCGATCGATGGCGGATGCGCGTTCTTGTAGATCTTGGCGATCTCCAGCGACAGCGCCGGCTCCGACATTTCCAGCTCATAGTCTTCGTCGAGCGTGTCGGCGAGTTCGGCCTCAAGCCAATCCCTGGCCGGAGAATTCTGCTTTAACTCAGTCATTTCTGCTGCTCCGCTTGCCGGCTGACATGAAACCCTGAGCCGACTTGATATAGGCCGGCAATGACGGTTTTATTGCAAGCCACCGGCCGGTTGATCATCGCCGCAAATCGGCGGGGTTTGGTCGATCCATTGCCGTGGCATGGCGACAAACTGCTTAAATTGTCCTACAAATGGCTGACCCATTCGGGCTGCCCCCGCCCTTCTCGACCAAAACCGCCC
>NZ_JBWLUY010000047.1:0-10434 GCF_057784295.1 Mesorhizobium sp. CNPSo 4688 | reverse complement strand
CAATCTCGGAGATCAATAAAAATGGATATCCCCAAGGGAGCGACCGTAGCCGTAGCTGATGGCGAGAAGCTCAATTTGTTTCGCAATTCGGGAGACGAGGCCAATCCCAGTCTGACTGCCTCGGCAGTTGAGGATGTGACAAACGAGAACAAGGGATCCGGCGCCCGGCATCAGAGCAGCTCCGCCAACCCGGACAACAGCCGGATCGAGGAAGATAGCTTCGCAGCCGGAACTGCCGAACTGCTCAACCGCCGGGTTCTTGGCGGGCAGATCGACAATCTGATCATCATCGCCGCGCCCCGAACGCTTGGCGAACTGCGCAAACACTACCATCAGAAACTGTCAGCCGTGCTCATCGGCGAAATCGCCAAGGATCTCACGGGCCATTCGGCTCAGGAGATAGAGAAGGCAGTTGCCGCCGCCTAGACGGATCGCACGTGCCGCCCCGGTGTCGCTACGGCTATGGTGAACATAAGGATACCTATTATGAAAAAAATCCCTTGGATGTTTCGCAGCAGCAATGCTCTGCGTCGCATGGCCCGCACAGGCCGATGACGGTGACTTTTTGAAATCGTTTGCCGGAAGTTGGGTTGGCAAGGGAACGGTGAAAACCGACGCCGATTCCAAGCCCATCAAGATCAATTGCAAATTTGCGTCTGTACAGGCTACGTCGTGTTCTCGCGAGCCATCGGCGCCGACGTCAAGACAAATGGCGAGACATACACTGGCACCTATACCGGATCGAGCACCGGCCCGGCCGGACTCAATGGCAATCGTTCAGGCGACGCCTTGGTGCTGGGCATTCGTTGGGCGAAAGAAGTCAATGGTGACCGGGCTGCGCAGTTGAAGCTGGAGAAGGTTGGCGACAACGGGATGCGTCTGACGACAACCGACAAAGACCCATCTACCGGCAAGAACATTGTCATCAGCGAGATCAACCTGAACCGGCCGTAGGATTTAGGTGGTCCGCCGCCGGTTCGCCGTCATTGATGGATCATTTGACGGGCAGCTCCAGGCTATTAAACGGCTGGATATGCAACCAGAATGGCAGTGAAGGGTTCTTGCTATGATTTTGAGCAGGGCCGGCTGCGACCTCCGTCCGAAGATGGCCAATTTACATGGATGTATCGGTTTCTCAAACCGCAGACGACAACATCAAGGCCGGCAAGAGCGGCTTGCTACTTGTTTCGGACAACTATGATGCTTTCGCTGTGCGCGTGCTGGCGGCACGGAGCGCAGTGCGCACGCTCGACCTCATGTACTACCTTTGGCACGATGACCACACTGGCCGTTTGTTACTGCAGGAGGTTTTTCGAGCCGCTGAGCGCGGCGTGCGGGTGCGCATGCTCCTTGACGACGTCAATCCGCGCAAAAACGATGCTGCCTATTGGGCGCTTAGCAATCATCCAAACATCGAATTGAAGTTGTTCAATCCGAGCGGCATCAGGAGCGGCCGGATCATGCGTGGCGTGGAAGTGCTGTTGCGGCTTTTTGCACTGACACGACGGATGCACAACAAGGCTTGGATCGCCGACGACAAGTTTGCCATTGTCGGCGGGCGCAATGTTGGCAATGCCTATTTCGATGCGGCAGAAACCAATTTCCGGGACCTCGACATGCTGCTCCTTGGCCCAGCCGTACAGCAAACCGCAGCAATATTCGATGCCTTCTGGGCGTGCGAGGAAGCCAAGCCAATCAAATCTCTTGGTTCGGCGACGGAGCATGAGCACGTCAGGCTTTTCGAACTAAGCGATTCCGATACCGACTCCAAATTCTTGAACGGGATCGGTGACCGGACCTCGATCTCAGAGTTTATTGCGGCCGGCAACGACGTTCATTGGGTGGATGGAGTGCGGATCATTTCCGATCCACCAGAGAAGGTTCGTGGTTGGAGACGCCGCAGCTGGCTTATGAAAGAGCTGCGTCCCATCATCCAATCGACGCGCGAGTGTCTGGAAATTGTCTCACCCTATTTCATCCCCGGCAAAAGGGGCACAGCGATGTTGCTGGACATTGTCGGTGCCGGTGTTGACGTCTCGGTTCTGACCAATTCCCTGGCCGCCACAGACGTCGCCGCGGTCCACGGCGCTTACGCAAACTACCGCAAGCGGCTGCTGAGGAAGGGCGTCAAACTTTTCGAGCTTCAGCCCTTCAGCCGTCAGCCGTCAATCTCGGTGTTTGGTTCAAAGGGCGCCAGTCTGCATACGAAAGCATTCACCGTTGACGATAGGATTGGCTTCGTCGGTTCCTTCAATTTCGATCCGCGGTCAGTGTCTTTGAATTCGGAAATGGGCGTGCTCTTCGAGGATGCAAGATTGGTTGCCGAGCTGCGGGATCGATTCCAATCAGAGATATCTCCGGAAGCGAGTTACCGTCTCGAACTGAAGCACAATGTTCTGCACTGGCGCGGCTGCGACGGAGGCAAAATGCAGGACTTCACGCATGAACCAGAAGCCGGGGTCTATCGCCGTATCCTCGCGGGCTTGGTCCGCCACCTTCCCATTGAATCTCAGCTGTAGCCGGCAGCACAGATTGCAACGCGGGAGGTGGTCGGGGCTCCAGCTGACAGGACGTCGGCGGCAGATCCGGCATTCGGATTTTGCCCGCGACGGTCAGCACGCCATCGGCGAGTTTTTCGACTTGACCGTACGGCCCAATTTCCACTCGTCATCGATCTTGGACATACGAACAGTCTCGATGGGGGATTCGCATTCACAATAGTTCAGCTCTAATTTCGTTGCGCCATTAACGAGCGCGTTGAAAAAGCCCCAGAAGCGGGCCTTTGCTTCCGTAGGCGGGATCCTTGTGTGGACGGCCAACCTTGGGAATTGTCTCCAGCGCGTCCTCATGTTGGTCGGCAGTCGTGCATTCGTCGTATGTTCCAAAAGGCGGATATGCACCGACGACCAGGAAATCGCTGGATGCAGACAGGCATTGGTGACCGGTGCCGGCCGGAAGTACCGCCACGTCGCCCGCCTTCAGGGACAGCGTCCGGCCCTTTTTGCCGCCAAATTGTACCTTGGCGGTGCCGCGTGCGACGCCCAGCACCTCGTGTATCTGCGAGTGGTAGTGAACGTAGGTGTAGATGCCATTGCGCCAGCTGCCGCCCCAGCCATTGGCTCCGAACAACGCTTCCATGACGGCGGCCGGATCGAATTCGTCGGGCAGGCGCACTGCGCCCCGGTAGACGACCAGCGGCCAAGCCGGATGATTGGGCACAAGGCCATCATCCTTGAATCGGAAGGCATTTGGTTTGCGCCGTCTGACGAGACCGGCGAGATCTTTCTTCCCCGGTCTCGCAACACCGGTGATCTTCTCGACGGCTCTCTTCGCGCTCTCCAGAATGCTCATGCCGAAGCCTCGAGTTGGGACTGGCCGCGCCTGAGCCCTAGTAGTTGAGCTTCGGATACCAATCGGTTCCGCGTCCGCCTGGGGTAAGGTCAAGGATCGACCAGAGTGACGCGATGTCTGGAGCGTCTCGGGGATCCTGGCCGGGGTCAGCCATCTCCGTCGTCATCTCGCTGGCCCAGAACAGCCGTACCCGCTCACCGTCGCGCCTGAACACGACCAGGGCTGGGTTCTCGGTGCCGTCGGTGTTGATCAGCCTGAGATCGTTGGCGTAGTCGTCACCGACTGTCTGGACAAAATCCAAATCGCGCCAACCGCGTTCCCCAGCGAACGCGATCTGGCGCTCGACCGGGCTGCGTCCAAGAATTTTCAGGCTGATGCGCTGCTTAATGTCGGCGGCGTTTCCATTCACCGCACCCAGCCAGTTCGTGCACATGGGACAGGGCCGCGCACGCTGCGGTCCGAACATCCAAAAATAGGTTACGAGTGTGTCCTTGTCGCCGAAAAGCTCAAGCAGTCCGAGATCGGCGCCGTTCGCATCCTTGAAGCGATAATTCTTCTCGATGAGCGGTCCATCCGGCAGGCTTCTGCGCTGTTCGGCAACGCGGGTCATATGCCGACGAAATTCGATCTCGTCCTTCAACAGCGCCTGCCGCGCCTTGCGATATTCATCGCTCGCGCCAGGAAAAGGGGTCCGGGCCTTTCCCGCCAGTGCGTCGGCGGGCGTGAGTGTGCCGCTATCCATGAGAGTCTCCAAGATGTCCGCTGCCATATTCAATTTTGGGCGAGGCGCTCGAAAGTCAACGATGCATCCATGTCAGGATCGGTCGTTCCAGGCGAAACCTGCTCGGCGGGCTGTGCAATGATAGATCGGTCGAGAGATCACTCGACCTGAGCCCAGGACGCGTCATCGGTTCGCAGAGATTCCCCCAGGTCAACCTCAAAAACGCAAACGAGACCGGTCGGCTCGAACGTGATGGTAACGTTCCCTGCAGATTGTGGCCCGAGAAGCCCTTCAAGCATTCGCGTACCGAATCCTTTGCGCTCGACAGCTACCACAGGGGGGCCGTCTAGCTCGCGCCATTCAATTCGAACGTGCTTCCTCTCCTCTCGCCGACTCACCGCCCAGGAGATGGAGACGGTTCCTTCCTTGCACGCGAGTGCTCCGTATTTGATTGCATTGGTGGCCAGCTCATGGAAACCCAATGACAGGGACAGTGCCAGGGCAGGGGTAAGCCAGACCGCATCCCCTGAGATTTGCAAGCGCTCCGTATTGGCATGCGGTGAAAGTGCCGCCGTGACGACATCCTTCAGATCGGCGCCGCTCCAATTCTCTTGCGTCAGGATATCGTGTGCCTTGGCGAGCGAGACGAGCCTGCTTGTGAGCGAGCGTCCCGCCTCGGGCAAACTGGTGGCATTGCGCAGGGTTTGGCTCGCGATGGACTGAACAACCGCCAAGGTGTTTTTGACACGGTGATTGAGCTCGTTAACAAGGAGCCTGCGCTGTTCTTCGCCCTGCTTGCGTGCGGTTATGTCGAGGCTGACCTGCACGGCGCCGATGACCTTGCCAGAAGTGCCGCGGATCGGGCGGGCACTCGACAGAAGTGTGCGCTGAACGCCATTCGGAAGGATGTAGGCAAATTCCTGGTTGTCTGTCTGCTCGCCGCGCATCGCCTTGCTGAGCGGCCGATCTTCGCGGCTCACGGTATGGCCATCCTGCAGGGCAATCGTGTCGATAACCAAATCGGTCGTACCGAAGGACTTCCGAGTGTCGGTCGGTAAACCCATGAGCTCCGCCGCAAAGCGATTGCGTATCACTCGGCGTGCTTGGGGATCGTAGGTGAACCAGACCGCCGCAGGGGCCGTTTCCAGCACAGCTTCCAGTTCGAATTCGCGTTCAGCAAGCGCGCGTTCGGCGGCGACAAGCGCGTCAGCGATAACTGCAAACTCTGAGATCGCGGTGGACATGGCCTTGACCGGTCGGCCTTGTCCCAAAGCATCAGCGCGGCTAGCCAGATCGCGGGCCGCCTCGGCAAACCCCTTGCCGACCACGTAGGTGAGTGCGGAAGAGATCAACATTGCCACAAGGGCAAGGGCGGCGATCGCTGCCAGAGATCGCCAAAGGGGTGCCTGAACGATCGAGAGCGGCACGTTTGCAGTGTAGAACCAGTTAGAGGCGCCGGAGCGGTAGTAGCCGGCCAGCAGCGTCATGCCCTGAAAGTTGCGGGAGGTGAACGTGCCCGAGCGGCCGGCTACTTTCTCCAGATACTCGGGCAACCCCGGCTTACCGGTCATTTCCTCGTGAAGCCTGGACCGTGCCACATAGGCGCCCTCCCGGTCACCAACTCCAATAGTCCAACCCTCCGGCACAGCCGGCATCATGATGTCGCGAATGTGGTTGGTGCGGACCGAAATGGCGAGGAGCCAGTCTTCGCCGTTCGGGCCATGCACAGGAATAGAGACTGCAATTCGATATGTGCCCGAAACCGCATAGACGCCACTGACGATCGGCAGATTGGACCTTAGCTTGGCTATCTCCGATGTTGACAGCGCAGAGACTGGCGGCAAGGCGGTGCCGAAGGGCGCCTGAGTGCTGAGCAACTGGTTGCGGCCTACGTCACGCAAGAAGATGATGCGATCTGTTCCCAGCACCAAGCGGGCCGCTTCCTTGTGCAGCGTCATCAGGTCGCCTCGAGACATAGCGGAGGATTTAGACAGACCGTCTACCACCGTGGCGAGGTTGGTAATCTCGCCTTCGACCACGAGTGACATCTGGTGCGCGACCTGCAGCGCCTCACTCTCGAAACGCGACCGCTCGTTCAACGCGTATTGGGCGAGGAGGTAAGCAGCGAAGAGCCAAACCGGTACAACCGCGGCTGTTATCAGACCCAGGAGATACAATCGAGCTGACAGACGAGGCAATTTCATCCCCACACTTGTTCGGCGCGCCAATCATCATGCTGAGACTAATCAAGTGCGATCTAGAAAATGAAACTATTTATCCCCGCCTAGGTAAGGCCGAGGAAATTGCATCTGCGAGTTGGTGCGGTTCGAACGGCTTTTGAAGTGTCATGACTTCTTTGAAGCGCTCGTCCAGGCCACGCAGACCGTAGCCTGTGGAGAAAAAGAAAGGGATACCTCGCTCCTGGAGCAACTGGGCTACGGGAAAGGATTGTTCATTCGCTAGATTGACGTCCAGAACCGCGAGATCAAACGTTTCTTCCCTCGCCATCTTTAGCGCAGTGTCAAGGCGCATTGCGGGGCCGAGAACCTCAAATCCCAAGTCCGCCAACATGTCTTCGATGAGCATGGCGACAAGCACTTCGTCCTCAACAACGAGCACTCTAGGGCGCCTTTGGTTAGCCATGTGGCACCTGGCGCGCGAAAAGCATGACGAGAATGATCATCAGAATCGGAATTCCAGCACGGCAAAGCAGTCTCGACTACCCATTATATCCCTCCCACAAATTTGTTAGCGCCCGCTAACAATTCGCGGAAGAATCATTCGTTCCCTGACGTTCGCACATGGCCGCTCGGCGCGATCGAACCTCAGCCGCGACGCGCCGCCTCGATCACCGCGACATCGATTTTCTTCATGTCCATCATCGCATCAAACGCGCGCTTGGCTTGGTCGCCGCCGGCCGCCATCGCCTCGGTCAGTATGCGCGGTGTAATTTGCCAAGACACGCCCCACTTGTCTTTACACCAACCGCAAGCGCTTTCCTGGCCGCCATTCCCGATGATTGCATTCCAGTAGCGGTCCGTCTCTTTCTGATCGTCGGTGGCGATCTGGAACGAGAAGGCTTCGCTCTGTATGAACGCTGGGCCGCCATTGAGACCGATACAGGCAACGCCAGCGACGGTAAATTCGACCGTCAAGACGTCGCCCTTCTTTCCGGACGGAAAGTCACTTGGTGCGCGATGGACGGCACCCACTTCGCTATCGGGAAAGGTCTCGGCGTAAAACCGAGCCGCAGCCTCCGCGTCCTTGTCGTACCAGAGGCAAATCGTATTTTTTGGCATTGCGTGTTCCTTTCGATCTGAAGCCAGACCAGCGCTTCCCGTCATGGCACTCTGGGATTTGATACTCGTCGCTGGCGGCTTGGCTCTCACCTCCCTCAAACGCTTGAAGCGAAGATAGGCTGCAGCCGCGCAATCGCACCGGGCCGGGATGGCCCGTCGCTGCGCGAAATGACCTCCGCCATCTTCAGAGACAGGACGTGCTTGTCGGCGAAAAAATTCAGCTCGTAGGAGCAGGTGTCCGAATCCGGTTCGGTGCTGGTCGTTGGCTTTGCCATCGCACCTCCTTTGCAGCTCGTCATTTGAATGTCGGCAGTTGCTGCCCTTGGTCGAGACTGGATTGGCCCGGCGACGGGGTTGTCCATCGGCGATACGAAGTCAGGGGTACCTGAGGCCACTTGCGGCGCCCCGGCCTGGGCGGCAAATTTGGCGGCAGGAATATTCGTCTGCGGTAGGAACTGGTTGCTGTTGGCCGAGTTCAATTCACGACAACAGGAGTGAAAAATCGTGAACACACCAACCAACGACCTCAGCGAAACTTCAAGCGACCTGGAATGGCTTCACACTTCCGATGCCGAGAAGGCCGGCACCAGCAAGGAAGCACTCGGCAAGTTGAAGTCGAGCGCGGCTGAAACCGCAACGCACCTCAAAACCGCAGCCGCGTCAGTTTCGACTGACGCGAAGAATTATGCCGGCTCGGTGGCATCGGATGCTGCTGGAGCATTCAAGGAAGCGGTCGAGTCGAACAAGACCGCGGGCGCCGACGCGATCGCCAATATCGCCCATTCCGTCAAAGAAGCGGCCGACGGCATCGAGAAGCAATCCCCACAGGTTGCTGGCATGGTTCGGAGCGCGGCCGAAGGCGTGGAACGGATTTCTTCGGATATCAGGGATCGCAACGTTGGCGAATTGCTGGATTCGGTGACGAAATTCGCCCAGCGCCAACCGGCTGCCTTTTTCGGCGTCGGCATCCTGGCCGGCGCGGTTCTCACGCGCATCATGCGAAGCTCCGATCGGTCCTGAGAGGAAGAGCACTCCAAATGGATGATGGTTTCGATCGCCGACCCTTGGGGAGCGTGTTCAGCGAAGGGCTGAGCCATTTCGCTTCGCTGATGCGCCTCGATCTTCGGCTTCTCCAGGCGGAGATGAAGGTCAAGACGTCGACGATCGTCTCATCGGGTGCATGCGGCATCGCCGCATTAGCACTCTTTGTCCTGGCAGCGTTCGCGATGGTCCAGTTCCTGATCCTCGCGATGATCCATGTCGGCGTAAATCCGATGGTCGCTTGTCTGGCGGTCGGTGTTTTGCTGGGGGTCGGCGGAGTGCTGTTGCTCTATCTTGCCAAGCGAGCGCTGGTGGGATGGACCATCACACCGGTCGAGACCGTCAACCAGGTGCGCACCGATATCGCAGCACTAAAACAGGGGATGCGTTTTGGCTCAACCCAGTGAAGAGATGCGAGAGATCATGCTGCAAAGCCGAGCAGAACGGCAGGCCTTGTTTGAGCCTGTCAGCGAAATAGGCCGGCGGCTGCAGCCCCGGAATCTGGTCGATGCGTCGACCCGCTACGCGAAGCGGAAGGTTGCGATGGCGCTTGGCGGTGTGTCCGACGCGGTGAAGGATAATGGCGGCGCCGCCGCAGCAGTCGCGTTGGGCGCCGTTGCGGTGTTTGACGCCGGCAGGCGAAGTGCCCGCGGCCCAGCAAGCGCCGATGGCGACGGTGTCGACCTGGTTGCCAGCACCACGCATTCGGACGCAGCGTCAATTCGATACGAAGCCCATACGCCCAAGGCGATCACAAACTCAATGCGTGCGAAGGTGCTTGCTGGATCTGCAGGAGGCCTGTTGCTTGGCCACATTATCGGCAAGGCGTTCGAGCCCACAGCAAAAGAGCGCGCCCTGTTCGGCAAGGCTGGAGCTGAAGTTCAGGATGCCGCGGACAAGTTTATCGCCGAACACGCGCGCGGTGCGAAATTGGCCGCCGCACAGGCCTTCGGATTTGCCAGATACGCCGCTGTATTCCTGTCTGTATTGACGGCAGCCAGCGACTATCTCGGCCGCGCGGATGAAGACGACGATCAGCCAAATCGCTAATCGGCAGTGACGAGAGGCTGTTCATAGAATTCCCATGCAGATTGTTGGAATCAACATTGGGCTTGCGGCCGCGCCCTCCGGCCTGCCTCTGGTTCGAGTGGTGTTTGAAGGTGAGGGCGGGGAAGCTGTCGCCGTCGAAATGGCGCGAGGCGAAGACGCCGACAGCGCGCTGGGCGCAATCGACCGTGCAAAAGCCCTGCTTGTCCAGACCGCAACGTTCGAGATGCCAGTCAACGGGAACGACGTGTCGGATGGTTCTGCGGAACGCGACGATGTCCATTCGGGGGAGAGCAGTATTTACACGTTCGAATATCGCGATGGGGACAAGGCCGGCCAGGTTCCCCCTGCCGAAATGCCACGTTTTGAGGCCTCTCGTGCCGAAGCGATCCGTTGCGCAATCGACATGCTGGTCGATCTGCAGCCCGGCGCTGACGATCTGACCGGATGGTTGGTACGCGTGCGCGACCAGGGCGGCAACGAGCTCTTTGCGCGATCGACGTTGCCGAGGCTCAAGCCGCCCGGCAGGCCAATGACAACAGGCCGCGTTGACCTGGCAGTTGCGGGCCGGGACTGAGGCTCTGGCCATGCGCCCGATCGGTTGGCTGGTGGCGCGTAATGGCGGCGGCGATTGTCCGGGTCTGCGTCTGACTGCCCGTGGCCGACAACCGGTTGACAGCGAACGACGCGCATCTTGTTCGCCCGTCACCTCCTTGGGAGGCGACGGGCTGACGTAGCAACGTGCTCAGTCGTAGACCTTCACGATTTTGCGGGTGCCCGGATCCACGAGAACCGTGCGGTTGTCGATCACGACGTAACGGTATTGGACGTTCGGCACTTCGTGAAGCTCGACCGTATCAGGCAGAGCCGTGCCGACGTTGAGTTCCACACCGGGAAGCTTCACCGAAGCGAGAGGCTGTTTCTTCACATATTCACGGATAACCGTGTCTTGCTCGGGCTGGATGATGATGTCTT
>NZ_JBWLUY010000046.1:0-10552 GCF_057784295.1 Mesorhizobium sp. CNPSo 4688 | reverse complement strand
GAAAATCTCCTCGACTGCGTTTTGAACGACAGCCAAAGATCTCATGTCGAAAAATAATGCGCAGCACGCCGAAGGCCGATCGGGCCTGCCTGCTGGGAAAATCGCGTGTTCGGCGCGTTCCTTCACATTATGAACTGCTGCTGATTACTTCAGTAATGGCGAGCTCGCCATAACTGCAGACAGACATCCATTGCTATCCTGCTCTTCTCGGTCTGACGACCGATATCCCGCAGCAAGATAGCGGCGGCGTCATTGACGTCGAGCACTATACGCTCTGAGCCATGGCGGCCAACCTGTACAATGACTGGCCTTTCGAACCTGCTCAAACCGGCATCTCCCCCCTTGACAGCCGGTCTCTGCCGACAGGCCGCATGCTAACCAAATCTCACTACTGCGCGTCGCCGCAGTCGCATCGGCGAACAGGATCTAGACTTTTGCGGTGCCTGCTTTCCAGGCTGCAATCCACTGCATCGCAGAGGTCGCATTCTTCCAATATGCCAACCTGCTTTGCGAAGTCGTAAAGAGCGTTGCGCGCCGCACACACTTGGGTCGGTTCGACTCCCTTGCAGATGGCAGACTACTCTCGCCCACCGCATCGTGGCATCGTGGCATCGTGGCATCGCAATGCGCGCCAATCGGTAACAAACTAAACGCTTGTCCACTTCGCAACCCGCACACGTCGGCAGCGTGTTTTCAAATTTATGGTGCGCTCGGCAGGGTTTGAACCTGCACCGCCAGATGCGAAGTCTGGAACTCTTCCAATTGAGCTACGAGCACCTTACCGACGGTTTTGGTCGGCTATCGAAGCATGGCGTTTTCTGGCAATCCGCCGGGCTAACAGA
The DNA here is from genome assembly GCF_057784295.1 of Mesorhizobium sp. CNPSo 4688. NCBI lineage: Bacteria > Pseudomonadati > Pseudomonadota > Alphaproteobacteria > Hyphomicrobiales > Phyllobacteriaceae > Mesorhizobium > Mesorhizobium sp. CNPSo 4688. Next base: position 9,710 of record NZ_JBWLUY010000046.1, on the reverse strand, counting down.
AACAGATGAAGTGCGCCTACGTAATCATCAACGCGGTTGCCAAGTCGGGCGACAGGACGGTTGGACGTCGTCCTTATTTTCGCCGTTCAGGTGGCTTGGTGCCTATCAATAAGGCTATCTACCCTCTGTCGGCGGTGGATCGCAGCGCGCGCCCAGCGCTCCCATACTTCGGAGCATTTCAGCTGTGTGTCCCGACTAAGCGCTTTTGCTATGGAGACTTGGTCATCGATGGATCGTTTTCCGGGTCCGCCTCCGAACTGCAGAGCATCTCTGCACTCTTCGAGACTTTCCGGTAACACGCCAGCGAGGTGGCTGGCCAACTCGCTTCGGCGCTCCGCAACGGAGCTATCCTGACGGACACGCCTGGCGATCTCGCCAATTTGTGTATGGGCCTTCCTGAAAGGGACGCCTCTCGACGCCATCCGTTCGGCGGCGACGGCCGTCATTGATGACCCGTCCTCCAGATTCTCACGCATCGACCTCTCGTTAAACGACATGAACCTCACGATTAGCGATGTGAGCGTAATGGCCCGCTTCAGGGCATCTTCTGCTAGACCCAATGAAGAGCACCCGTAGTTGCTTGTTTCGATCGAGTTGCTGAAAGGCGCTTTGCAGGTAGCCGTTGCCGCAGAAACGTATGCGCCAATTACCGTGCTTGCCGATCCCTTAATGTGTTCAAGTAGGAACGGGTTCTTCTTTTGCGGCAGCATGGACGAGCCTCCGGCAAGATTTCGAGGAATGTCGATAAGAGCGAACTCGCGAGTCGTCCAGACCTGCAGATCCTGGGCCACACGACTGAGCAAGGTTGAGATGCCAGCAAAGATTGAAAGCCCGTAAAGGTGATGGTCTCGGCTCGCGACCGCATCGAGTGAGTTGAACGACGGCTGTTCGAATCCAAGAAGACTTGCGGTTTGCAGGGGATCAATCGGCATACTGGTGCCTCCGCCGGCACCAGCTCCCATAGGGCAGTTCCTGATGTCTTCCAGCAGGCTATGGAGGCGCTGGCGCTCGCGTCCCAGAGCGAAGAAGACGCCAAGCAAGCAGTGCCCTGGCGATCCAGGGAGTGCGATCTGGTACTGACTGTAGAGCGGAGCCACTAGTCTCGATGCCTCTTCCGCTCGCTGAAGCAAAGCATCTTGTGCAATTCCAATCTGTTGCGAGATGGAACACGCGGCCTCTCGGAGGGCCAGGAGAGAAATGGTCGCGTTCAGGTCGTTGCGGGACCTTGCGAGGTGCAGCCAGCCGGCCTTGTCCGTGCCAGCTCTGGCGGTAAGTTCGGCCTCATAAGCAAGGTAGAGGCCACGCGGAGCCTCGCTGCCCTCCAAAGACTGAAACCCCTCGTCCTGGAGGTCCAAGATGTGCTTGAGGAGATCAGCAGCCACTGCCTGGCTGATCAAGCCTTGGTCGGCGAGCATCACCAGATGTGCCTCGTCTATTGTCGCTTGGTACTGCAGAAGGCGACCGTCACGCGAGATTTCGATAGGTGGAGCGAGCAACTTCATCGCTTCGGGATGTAGGTTCCACCCGCTCTCGCTTGACCCAGCGACTTGCGTGTTCGCCGTTTCGGCGGAAGCTGGCTCGATTTCGATGACCGTGGAGTCGATCATCTGTTGCGCAGCCGCGACGGCGACATTCAGTTCATCGGCTACGCCTATGGCGTAGGCTACCCGGTCTCTGAAGTCGCCATTTATTTGAACTTCCTCCCCCTCAGATTTCAGTACCCCGGCCTCGGGCACTATCGGGTCTGGTTTTCGAGAGAAGTCCAGGCGTTTGAGCTTGCCGGATTTGTGAGCGAGTTGGAAACGGATGGCTCCCGCCCTTGCGGTCGCGTGGGGAGGTGTAAACCCTTCTCCAGCGTAAAGTCTAATCACCATGTCAAGGATTGACGTGCCCAAGGCGTGCGCGAGCATGACTGGAATCATCCCTCCAGCCAGCCTGGGATTCACCTCGATGATGACGGGGCCCGACTCCGTTATCACGAACTCCACATGAGCCGGTCCGAAATTCAGGCCCAGAGCGGACACCGCGCCTGCGGCAAAAGAAGTCAATTCCTTGAGGGATGGCTCTGGTAGCGGGGCCGGGAAGTCGTGCCCTACCTCGACGAAGCAGGGAGCCGGCCCTTTGTGCTTGGCAAGAATTCCGAGACAATGCAGCGTTCCATCATACGCAATTATCTCTGCCGAGTATTCCTTACCCTCCACATACTGCTGGATCAGGACGTCTGGGCTGGGCAGATCCACTTGATCGAGCAGTGCGCCCCTTGCACTCTCGAACGCCTTGATGGCGGCTGCGGCACTGTCGCACAACCTCACGCCGCTACTACCACTGCCGGACACTGGCTTGACCACCACCGGCAGAGTGGTCTGGGCAAGAATGTTCTCGACATCTCTGACGGAAGTGGCCAGCCGTGTTTCAGGGATCGTGATTGATTGTCGCCGCAACTCGGCCGCTTGCTTCCATTTGTTGCGGCATGCGGCTATAGCCTCCGGATTCGCTGCTGGCAGCCCTATCGCCGCAGCGACACGTGATGCTGCTTCCACAAAATACTCCGACGACGAATATATACCTGCAAGCCTACTTAATTTGGCGGCGGCCCCGATAAGTTCGTCCGGGCTGCGGGTCTCAGCTTCGATCACTCGGGCGACCGAGTCTTTGAGGAACGGATAGCGCGCAGGATTGCGCGTAACGAGATAGGGCTCAAAACCTAAGGCTCGGGCCCGCTTCATCAACAGTTCGCCAGTGCCCGTTGTGTTGCTTTCGACAAAAAGGAAGCTACCCCGGTTCATCATGACGCGTCCTCCAGAACGTTTAGGACAGCTTCCCGGCTTTTCCGCTTCCACAGATATCTGTTCCATGGTGGGAGGGCAGTCGAAGGGTGATTTTCGGTTGCCGGCGCGTCCAGCAGAACACTTTCATGTAGACATCCGTGCTGCTTCAGCCATTGGCGGTCGTAAACGGATTCGACGTAGCGGTGGCCTTCATCGGGGCATATGACGACTACGGCTTCTCGTGGATACTGCCGGGCGCGCCAATGCCCCACGATGTAACTCGCTCCGGAGGTCGGACCGGCGAAAACGGCGTGCCGCTCGTGGAGGGTACGCGTTGCAGCAAATGCGAGCGGAGCCGATATGAGATGCACCTCGTCATAGAGTTCATGCTTCACGTTCTTGGGGACAAGACTGTTCCCCAGGCCCCGCAGCTTCCGCTCGCCATCCTGTTGGCCAAAAATGACGCTGTTGAAGGTGTCCACGCCAATCAGGCGGGCGCCAGGGGCCTTTTGCCGGAGGCGCTCTATCGTTCCGCAGGTAGAGCCGCCTGACCCCACAGAACCGACCAAAGTTACGTCGGCGTCCAACATCCCCGATATCTGATCGGCGAAGAGCTCATAGGCTGCGGGGTTGTCGGGTGTTTCATATTGCCGGGGCCAGAAACAGGAGTGGCCCAACTGTCTCATCCTGGCGTGTAATGCGTCGAGGCGGCTTCTTTGATAGCCACCCTGCTTCGCCTTTTCAGTTATTATGAAGACTTTGGCCCCCAAGGAGCTCAACCTGTTTTCTAGGCCTTTGTCCATCACAGGGTCTGTGAAGACTTCAAGCTGGAATCCACGTTCCCGACAAACTACCGCCAAACCCAGTGCGAAGGTCCCGCTCGATGTCTCGAGAACTTTCATGCCGTGAGTCAAAGTCCCTCGAGCCAGCGCTTGCTCGACGATGTACTTAGCAGGGAGAAGCTTCATGAATGCGAATTGCGCAAGATAAAGGTTTGTCTCACACCTAATAATGGTGGGAAGAGCAAAGGCATCAGAATAGCTGGTGAATGGCAGGCGTTTGCGGGCGAAGTCCATATTGCTCACCTCACCGGCAGCCAGTCATTGTCAGATATATTCTTGGCGAGTTGTCGAACGGCGATACATACGCGAGCACCGACCTAAGCTTCTGTGGGAAGTCAGCCGCCATTCGATCAAGCAGAATTCCAATCATTGTGCCGCTGTGCGCGACTATGACCCCAAGAGCGTCAGTGGCCTCAGATGCTTTCAGCATCGAGTTCAGATGCTCCTTTGGAGTTCGCTCCTGATGCAGGAGCGCGCTAGCTGTAGCAATCCTGCCTATCGTGGCCGTGTCACCGCGCGGAACTGCTATCCGTGCGCGGTCGAGTAGTTGGCGATATTCTTCTCTGTGACTGGCGGAGATTTCACCTCGCCGTTGATCATAGTCGACGGTTTCGACCGTACCGCCTTCATCGATACCAACGATTGCAAGCGGCGGCATTTGCCCAAGGAAGGAGAGAAGGCGACATGCTCGCTGCTGATATGCGACTACCCCTGGGTACATCACCCCGTCGGATGGCTCGATCTCTGCCATGAGCTTCTCGATCAACGATGTCCGGACTCTGCGCTTGAAGCAGCAGCCGATTGACCGTGCGGCCGCTACAAGATCTGCGGACGAACTCGCCAGCCCTTTGCCTTCGGAGAGTTCAGATTCCAAAATTAGGATTCCTCCTGGGCCGCCGAGCTCAATCACGAGGTTCTCAGCCAATCGTTTTGCTTTAATTTTATGTGACGGATAAACTGTTACAGATCGGGTGCCCGCAATCGGTATAAAGTGAGCTCGCGCAAAAAGCGCGACGGGCATCGTGACCAGAAAATGAGAGTCCCGGGGAACGGAGCCGACCGGTAACTGGCCTTGTAGCAGCTCGCCGAATGTGCCGCAACAAAGAGCGTCGCTAGAATGAACTTTTGGTGGCAGTCTGTGCTCAGCGATGATCTGGGTCGCGTCCGCGCCATCGAACGTCTGGTGAGACATGTATGGGCTCCAAATTTCATCGGCGGCGGCTTTGAGAAGTTCCATAGTGGAGATGCTAGGGCCGATAGGGTCGGTAGAGTTTTGGATCGCCATATCACTTCCCCGTTAGGCCGTTAGGTTCATGGGCTCGCATTTCAGTTGGGATACGCAAGCACCTAAGGCGCCTAGGTCCTCACCTCAGACTTTCGGGTGAACGTACCATTGACGGCGATTTTAGATCGCAAAGGTTCTGTAAAATTACTTGAAGGTTCTGTTGCCGCGTTGATTATCGGCGGCGAATCCGCAATCAGCGCGGATCCCGCAGCCGCGATTTTCCTTGTCTCAGTCTGGGGGTGCATGTTTAGTCCCGGGCTCACATGACGATGCTGAGGTCAAGAGGTGTCGTAGGGTGGCATCGTGTTGCTCCCAATTGGCGGCGGAATCCAGAGCTGGGCCCGATTGCGTGACACGGCTCGGTCAATCGAGCCTAGTCAAACTCATATACGGTCGCCGCTTGAGACGGCTGCACCAATGTCCCGCTTGCGGCGGCAGGGGCCCAGAAGGCGAGACCCGTCTTTGATACGGCATTCCAGCCAGCTGGGATCGCGGTTCGCCTCCTGGATCCGCCGAGGCTGATCAGGCCTCGAGGGATGAGTGTATCGGTGTGATCTCGTCAGACAGCCTTCATGACGGCACCTCCGATGACGACGCCGCGGTCAGATATTTCCACAGCGCCACGAGCAGCTTCCTTGCAAGGGCGACGATGGTTGTCATTTTGAGGCACTGATTGCGCATCACGCGTTCGTGGAACCTGCGGGTAAGCGCTGAACTCGGTTGATTGCACAGCCACAGCCACGCCAACTCGATCATCGTCGTTCGCAGCCGGGGGTTGCTGGCCTTCGAGACGCCTTGCTCGCGCTGGACCGATCCGCTCTGCCAAGGCGTCGGCGCGAGCCCGGCATAGGCGGCGACCTGCCGGCGATTATCGAAGTGCCGGAACAGCCCTTCCGCGTAGAGGATGGCGGCACAATCGGGGCCGATACCCTTGAGATCGAGCAATGTCGCTGCTGGAGTTTCGGCGACTTCGATTGCCAGCAGAGCGTCGCGCTCGGCCTGCACCTCTTTCGGCTATTACCAGTTCGGGCCGGTCGAGCTCGCGACGGATTTGCCCCTTCAGATGTTCTGGCAGTGCGCGGCCGTCGCCGGTCCTCAATTCCTCAAGCCGATGTCGCCGGTCACGTCGTAGCGGCTCGTTGCCGGTGAAGACCTGACCAAAAAGCAGGCCCTTAATCCGGTTGACATGGCAGGTCCGCTCGCCAACCAGAACCTTTGCGTTCACGGCCGATGCGCCGATGGTCTTCCTCGTTGATGCTCGGTACCCTTGTTTTCAGCGATGGGACGGTCGCGGGTTCGGTCATGTCTCCGCCCTGTTGCTGCGGTCTTGTGACCGCTGGCCCTGATGGTATCCGCTGATCCTTTGGCCTGATCAAGAGAGCGAGCTCGAAGCTCCGACTATGCTGCAGGCTTTCAGGATCTGTGTTCCCATCACGGCATTGTCACCCTCGATTCCGGCTCACGGCCTCAGCCGATGCTGCTTTTACTTTTACGCCGGCGTGCCGGCATAATGTGTTGCGTCGCGCATGACTGCGAAGGCGATACGAGCGAGTTGTTTGCGGTGCTCCATGTCCCGGATGGGCTCACCATAACGCCGCTCCAAAACAAGAACAGCAGGACGAAAAGGCACCACAGATCACATACCGGATAACGGCCAGTTCGAGAGGATGAACCGGACTATCAAAGACGCTACGGTCAAGCGCTTACTGCGAGAGCCATGACTAGACTAACTCTCAGTCATCTCCCCGACTTCGTAGCCGCCTACAATTTGCTCGCAGGCTCAAGACCCTCAAAGGCCTGACGCCCTATGAGTTCGTCTGCACGGCGTGGGCCACCCAGCCCGAACGCTTCAGGCTAAATCCGCTTGTCTTATGACTTTCCTCGTTTCGAGGCCAAAGTGGGTTGGCGCCAGCGGGCCTTTACCACCCCCCTGCGGCCGGTGGGGTGGGTTCGACTAAAAGACGGTCGTGATGGACCGAGCTAGAGTATGATCGCCCCTCTCTTTTCCATGAGGCCTGAACGGATAGCCCGGTTTCTAGACCCGGATGACAAGCACGGGACACGGAAAAGATGACCGCAATCATACCACGCACACTCGGACTCGACATCTCGAAAGATCGCCTCGACGTTCATCTGCTGCCGGAAGGTATGGAGCGGCAATACGCCAACGACGCCAGCGGTCTGCACGAACTGATCCGCTGCTGGTGCCTCTTGCGCCTGCCCGCATCGTCTACGAGGCGACGGGCGCCTATCATCGGTTGCTCGAGCGCACCTTGGGTGCCAAGGGCCTGCCGCTGGTCAAGATGAACCCACAGCGCACGCGTGCCTTCGCAAAGGCAGCCGGCCGTTTGTCCAAGACCGATCGGATCGATGCCGCCATGCTCGCCCACTTTGGCGCGCTGATGGCGCCGCAGATCCGGCCGATCCGCAGCCATGCCCTTGATGCGCTTTGCGAACTGGTCACCGCCCGACGAGCGCTGATCAAGGACCGCACCGCCACATTGAACCGACAGAAGTCTTTGACCATCCCGCTGTTGAAGCGCCAGGCCGAGCAACGGTTGAAACAAATCGCTGCCCAGATCACAGCGATCGACGCCGAATGCCGAACTCATATCGCCAGCGAACCCGGTCTCAGACGCCGCTTCGATATTCTCACCAGCATTCCGGGGCTTGGAGAGGCGAGCGCCTTCGCCATCGTCGCTGACATGCCCGAACTGGGTGCACTCGAAAACAAGCAAGCTGCAAGCTTGGCCGGCCTTGCCCCCGTCGACCGCCAGTCCGGCCAGTGGAAGGGCAAGAGCTTCATCCAGGGCGGCCGGCAAATGCTCAGGCAGGCACTCTACATGCCCGCCCTCGTCGCCACCCGAGTCAATTAGCCTCTCAAGGCAAAATACGAAAGCCTCCGAGCAGGCGGAAAACCTGCAAAAGTCGCCATAACCGCAATCATGCGAAAGCTTGTCGTCATCGCAAACGCTCTCATCAGGGACGACCGCAAATGGTCTCCATCCTTTCCTTGACCAAGACGGATACTCTAGCAAATGCCGGGACTAAACATCTAGAGTGACACCTGTTTCGAGTTTGTCGCGTCCGCGACACGATGCACGTACTCCAGCTTCACTCGTATGCTCTCATGCTCAAATTGTTTGTGCGTTTCTGCTCAGTTGGCACGACTTTTGCCGGCAGGAGCTGCCCACCGAAATCAGGGTGCGGGTCGGAATATTTCGTTCGTGCTTCAACAAAGGCTACAAATGCCTGATAGCGAGACCTACTATGCATGCGACGCTGAAGACTTTATCTCACTTTGATCGAGCCCGAGTCGCCCACTTGCAGCTCTATCCCGAGCAAGAGCAGTTCGTCGACCCGTTGGATTTGGTGTTCTGTGAGCTTCAAGGTAACGCGCGCCCCGACCTGGAGCACCCATTTTCAATCGTTGTCCGCCATGAGACCGTTGGCTTCTTGGTCCTGCGTGAAGAATCAGCCCTGCCTGAATGGGCCCAGCCAGGCGTGATTACCCTGCACAGCCTTCGCGTAGGCCGTAGATACCAAGGTAACGGATATGGAAAAGCGGCAACGGGACTTATCTCTGAATGGATTTCGACAAACCGCCCATCTGTCAGGCACCTCATGCTTACCGTTGAAGTAAAGAATGTAAAGGCTAGACGCTTTTATTTAACGTCTGGGTTTTTGGACACAGGAACGACTTACCACGATAAAAAATTTGGCTTACAAAACGTTCTTGAACGCGAGATACATACTCCCTGAATTCGTGACCATCGCGGCGCCTTTTGCCGGCGGTTGCTTGATCATCGCAGCGGTCAAATCGTTCATGCTGTACCCGTTCTACCCTCTCGACTTGATTCAGTACCCCCGGGGGCGGGAGGGCTATCGCATATGGGTTAAAGCTTGGATGAGATAGTCATCATTCCAAGCGCATTTTTTGATGCGATGGCTGATGGGGACTTTGCTGATATCGGCTGCCTGTAGGACGTTTCTGGCGATGCGATTGAGCAGGGCGGTGTTGGCAGGGGCATTGTCCTTGCGAGCACGACATTGATCCTCGTCCAGATGGACGTCGAGCATCCAATGCAGCCCGTTCTCGATTTGCGAATGTGCCCTTGTCAGGTCGAGCGCCTGCTGTGGCGATAGCAGCGTCGAGGCCATGAACAAGCGTGTCACCGGTTCGGTCTGATTGCGCCGGCTTGTGATGCGGATGAAGGCCATGGCCAAGCATCAGTGGCTCGGCTGCGGCCACGATCTCTGCCTGCCGCCACTCGTCGCGGCCATGACTGGTTTCGGTCCGCGACGTTGCTGCGGGGGTGAGCTCGGCCAGACGTTGTTTGGCGTGGCCCACCCAATGGCGACGGTTTCCTTTGAGCGCGAGCAGATAATTGCCACCGCGTTCGGTGATGGCTTGGGCCATGCTTTTGTGACAGTGCAGCGCGTCGGCCGTGACCATTCTACCAGTAAGATCAATGAGTTCGACGACCTTGAGGGCAGCCTCGACCTCGTTTTCGCCCGCACCGGGCGACACTGCCGCCAGGCAGAGCCGTGTCTCGGCGGCAAAGGCCGACACCGTCAGTGGCGGACTGGCGGCAAGACCCTTCTCATAGGCCCGCCGCAGCGCCTTGCCGTCGAGTGAGACCACCTCCTGGCAGGCGCGCGCGAAGGTGAGCGCTGTTGCGGCACCACCTTTCGCGCGTGGTCGTGAGCCACGATGCTCGGAGCCTTTGAGGGCTTCGACACATGACGATTTCAGAGCTTACGCTTAAGTCCAGAGACGAAGAGCCGGTTCGTCGGCTTGAGATATTCACGGGT
>NZ_JBWLUY010000045.1:0-12018 GCF_057784295.1 Mesorhizobium sp. CNPSo 4688 | reverse complement strand
GCGCATTGTTTGGGATCGGCGAGTGGCACCCAGCCTACGACGCCAACGATGAAGTCGACATTATTGCCGATGTCGAGATAGTCTTCGGTCTCGTCGATATCGTTGTGCAACTGGACGAGGATGGTCTTGTCTATGCCGCACTCAACCAGCGACGGACGGAGGTCTTCGGGTGTGAAGTCGCGATCGAGCCTATCTCCTACCGCCGGCGGGAACGACAGCGGATAGCGGACGCGGTCCTGAAAGTGCAAGTGAGAATCGATAACGTGCATGAGACTGCTCCGCACACCGGATCTGTCGTTGTCCTACGACTTGCTGGCGGTCATAGCAGAAAAGATAACACCTGGCGTCACTATCTGCCCTTATGCAGCGCGGTTCAAGCGGTTGCCGAGTTGCTCAAGGACGTGGCGTGCCAGTTCGACATCGATGTCGGCAGTCACCGAAGCCAACTCGCTTCGCATTGACAAGGCGATCCAGCGCCTCAGGTGATTGCGGTTCTGCTCTTGCGATACAGATCGGAACGGAGTGAGGACAACGGAAGCGCCAGCGCAGGAACCGGCTCTTCGCCGCCCCAGATCCGGGTACTATGGCAGACTTGTCCGAGGCGGTTGGACGTTCAAGTCTTTGACCAATGCCCTAAGCCTGCCTGCCCAACCTGCGCTCGCGGGCGACAATTGCCAGGTACACTGTCGGATCCTGGTCATTTGGCTGCGCGAGGGCGTTGGCAATGTCGCAGGTGTTCAGGCCGATGTCCTGAAGCTCGCGTGTGCTCATCGACGCGAGGAAAGCGAGCTGCCTTCGTTGTGCCCAAAAGCGCGGTAGCCACAGAGCGGCAGCAGCGGTTCCGTGTAGAAGCGCCAAAATGCGACGGACGGTACGGCTCGCCTTGCGTCCCGCCGCCGCCCTGTGGGGGATTCAATAGTGACCATGGCGTTCTCTCCTATTCAGCCGCCTTTCGGTTTCAGTCAGGCATCGGGCCAGCATTGCTGCGTCCTCGATCGCCATGCCTGCACCCTGCGCCATATGAGGCTTCATCGGATGGCAGACGTCGCCCAGCAGGACGAGACGACCGCGGCTCCACAAAGGTAGCGGATCGCGATTGAAGAACGCCCATTTGACAGAGTCCACTCGGTTCAGCGCACTGGTGGCCGGGAGGGTTGGGGTTTTGGTTGGCCGATCCTAAGTCACGCGGCTCGTCCAAGCGTTTAATGACGACTCATGGCACAAAGCAGCGTGTGACCTCTGCAACAGCCATGTCCAGTTTTGACGAATGGACGGGACTGTAGGAATGAGTGCCATAGGCGCATTGCGGCCCGGCAGCCTTTGGGCCGGAAGCGGACGATCCGGTTCTAACCGACGTCTGCGGTAAGCCGTCGTTCGGAAACCAACCCACAATCGGTCGTCGCCCTTGTCAAAGGCGTCTCCCGCACGAGTGCCGACCTCATCGTTGGCGACTAGCTCAGTGTCAGATCTTCACAAACCGATAGGCGAAGCGATCGGTCTGGCCCTTGATCGAGGGATCGAACACCTTGATCGAATGCTGATCGTCCTTGTTCGCGAGCATGGTGCTTTCCGCGTCCAGTACGAAGCCGGCGGCCTCGACCTCCTCGCGGACGGACGCGGGGTCGATCCGATGCAGCGCCTGAGTATCGCTCGTGCCCGACCCAGCGGCGGCGGCGTGGTCGACGATGACGTAGGACCCACCGGGCTTCAGCCGCTCGTAGACGGCTCGATTGAAGTCGGCCGCCGTCGCACCCCCCTTCTGGATTAGGGCGGTGTGGAGATCGTGGTAGAACAGGTGCAGCCACAGCACATCCGCTGGCTGCGTGGCCTGCGGCATCGCGACGAGGTCCGCCGAGACGGCATCGACGTTCTCTCGGCCCGGCTCCTTCGCAAGCGTCCGCATGCTTCCGACCGGATCGTTCTTGAAGTGGGCGACTTCGGCAGGCACGAAACTGTAGACCCGACCTTCGGGGCCTACGACGTCGGAGAACAGGCGCGTCCAATCGCCGTCGCCTGGGTAGACGTCAATGACAGTGGAGCCCGCATCTACACGTGCGAACCGGATCAACTCGGATACCTTGGATTGGTCGTACATCGGAATCTCCTTTGCGGTTGGGCATTAGACGAACGCGTGGCGTACAATGGGGCGATTTTCGGCTGATCTACCGTCTACCCCGAACCGATGGCCGAAGATGGCCAGCGCTGTGCCGGCCCGGCCGCGCCCACCTGCGCGGCGCGCGCCAGTGCTTGTGTGTCGACGTATTCCCGGATGTTGGTCAGTCTGCCGTCCCGGACGGTGATGGCGAAGATCCAGTGGTCCTCGAACGTCTTGTTCGTGGCTTTGATCTTCCCCCTCGCGAAGCCGACGACCAGCACCCGGTCCCCCTGCGCTACGAATTCCCGGGGTTCGGTGGACGTTTCTATCGACTTGGATGCCGTCTCGAGCAAATCCGCCAGCCCGGCGTGTCCGTGGCGCGTTCCGGCCAGCGGCCAGTCCTCGCCCGGAATGATCCACTCGATGTCTTCGGTGACCAGCGCCAGCAGAGCACCCCTGTCGCCGCGGCCGATCGCGGCGAAGAAGTCCTTCACTGTCTGGATGTTCTTCTCAATTCTCATGGGAATTTCTCCATTTCGCATGGATCGCATCGTGCTCGATCCGATCCATGCATCGTGGCCCCGCCGGTGGGCACGTCGTGTTCATCAGTCGAACTTGACCAGGTCTTTGAAGATCAGATGACCCCAGCTATTTCCGCGCGCCTGGACGAGCAGCCCACCATCCGACAGCCCGCCAAGTTTGATCGGCGCAAAACCGAGATTTTGCGCGAGCGCACCAACCTCCGCCGCGGCAGCGTCATCGTCGCTCGCCAGGAACACGACTCTCCTGCCACCATGCACGGCCGGATCTTGGTCGAGGGTGGCAGCGATCAAATGGTTGAAGCCCTTGACCAGTCTTGCACCCGAGAAAGCCTGCGCGATGAACTTGGAAGAAGGCTGTCCTCCCAGTTCCTCAGAGGGCACGCCGTAAGCATTGGTCACATCGACGATGGTCTTCCCCTGCCAGGTGGGCAGCGCCTTCGCGACATCCGGGTGCGACTCGAAACGAACAGCCAAAAAGATGATGTCCGCCTTGACCGCGTCCGCCAGCTTTTTGGGAATGATCGTCGGTCCGATCGCTGCCGCCTCCGACGCAAAGCTTTCCGGGTCGCGCGTGGTCGCAACGGATACTTCGATGCCGCTGCGGGCAAACGCCTTGGCGAGGGCCTTGCCGATATTGCCGAAGCCGATAATTGCGTAGCTCATGATGTTTCCCTGATCTTGTGTAATGCCGAAGTCAGACCTGCGCCCAACCACCATCGACGGCGAGATCTATACCGGTGATGTAGGAGCTTTCATCGGAGGCGAGGAACGTGACAGCAGCCGCGATTTCCTCTGGTTTGCCCCTGCGACCCATTGGGATCTGTGACGCAAACTGCGCGACCGCTTGCTCGGCTTGCTCAGCGGTAAGGCCGGTCGTTGTCGCCAAGGCGGGAGTCTCGATGGCGCCAGGGCTCATCGTATTGACGCGGATATTGCGGTCCTTCAGCTCCTGGGTCCAAGACCGCGAGAAGCTGCGAACAGCCGCCTTGCTTGCTGCGTAGGTGCTGAACGCTGGCAGCCCCATCACATTCGAGACCGAAGAGTTCAGAATGATCGATCCGCCGTCTCTAAAGATGGGAAGCGCCTTCTGCACCGTAAAGAACAACCCCTTCACGTTTACATCGAAGGTCTGGTCAAAATGGGCCTCAGTAGCTGCCGCGAGCGGCGCGATTGTCCCGCCGCCCGCGTTTGCGAAGAGAATGTCGATGTGACCATGTTTCTCTTTCACGGTGGCGTAGAGCCGGTCCAGATCTTCCAGGCGCGAGACGTCGCCTACGACTGTTGTGACGTTTCTCCCGATAAGGGCCGCGGCCTCCTGTAAGACTTTCTCGCGTCGCCCAACGATCACGACCTGCGCACCTTCTTCCACGAAGCGCTTGGCGGTGGCCAACCCGATCCCGCTGCTTCCGCCCGTGATGACTGCGATTTTACCTTCAAGTTTTTTCATGATGTTCTATCCTTCGTTGTGTTGCCCAGACGCGGGATCGCGACGCGGGTCAGAGTTGCGCTAGGCCGCCGTCGACGGCGACCTCGCTGGCGGTCATGAAGCTGCTGTCCGACGACGCGAGGAAGGCAGCCACCGCCGCGATCTCGGCGGGATCGGCCATGCGCTGGAGCGGGGTCATCGCGCCGTAGGCCTTCTGGCCCTCCTCACCCAGCGCTTCCTTCGCGAGTTCGGTCGCCGTTGCCCCGGGCGACAACACGTTTACGCGGATGCCGGTGCCCTTCAGGTCCTCCGCCCAGGTCCGCGCGAGGTTGCGCACTGCCGCCTTGCTCGCGCTATAGGCAGTGAACCCCGGAGCGCCCGTGGTGCCGGCGCTCGACCCGGTCAGGATGATCGAACCGCCCTTGCCCATCAGCGGCAGCGCCTTCTGGACCGTGAAGATCGTACCCTTCACATTGGTGTCGAAGGTTTCGTCAATGTGCTCGGCGGTGATCTGGCCGAGCGCAAGCGGGCTTCCCGCCCCGGCATTGGCGAAGACGATGTCGAGGCTTCCGCGCTCTGCCTTCACCGCCGCGCAGAGCCGGTCGAGGTCGGCCTCATTCGAGACCGAGCCCTTGACCGCGCGGGCATTGGGCCCGAGGTCCGCCACAGCGGCGTCGAGCGCTTCCTGCCGGCGGCCGAAGATGAAGACGAAGGCGCCATCCTCGATGAAGCGCTTCGCCGCGGCGCGGCCGATGCCGGTGGCGCCGCCTGTGATGACGGCGGTCTTTCCATTCAATCTGGTCATGTCGTGCAGACTCCTTGTTCGCCGTCTCAAGTCTCTGGTTGCTCGAGCGGCCCCCGAGACGCTGAAGATGGGTCCGCCGGAGTGAGGCGTTCAGTGCGCAAGCGCGCACATCGGTGGTGCGAAATCGATCCGGCTGGGCGACTGATGTGAGCGTGACAGTCGCCATACCTATGGCCGATGTGCTAGATATGGGCTTTGGAAGGCGCACCGCGCGGTGCCGGATTGCACCATGATCGACTGGGATGACGTTCGCTACTTTCTTGCCGTCGCGCGCGGAGGCTCGGTGCGGGCCGCCGCCAAACGCCTCGATGTGAACCACGCGACCGTTCTGCGACGCATCGCCCAACTCGAGGACCGCCTGGGGGCGCAGATGTTCGAAAAGCTGCCTTCGGGCTATCGCCTGACGGCTGCGGGGGAGGAAGTCCTCGAGCTCGCGGAACAGATGGAAGTGTCGTCGCACCAGCTGGAGACGCGCGTCTTCGGTCGCGATCAGAGCGTGCGCGGGCTTCTACGAGTAACGTTGGCTCCGACTCTCGCGACATACCTGCTCATGCCGGACTTCGCCGATTTCGCGCGTCTGCATCCGGACATCGAGATGGAAATCTTGTCGTCCGGCGAACTGGCAAATCTGACCAACCGAGAGGCCGACGTCGCGATCCGCGTCGTTTACGACCGCAAAACCCTGCCGCTCAATCTTCATGGCCTGAAGGGACCGGAGCTGTTCGGCGGCGTCTACATGTCCCGCGATCGACTGGCCGCGTGGCGTGCGGGCGCGCCGGATCCCATCCGGTGGATCGTCATAAGCCTTCATGGAATTCCGGATTGGGCCAGCGAGGGAGAGGTTCGCACCACGGAGGTTCCATTCCGGACCACGGACGGCGAGGCGCAGATCGCTGCTGTACGGCAAGGGCTCGGGATGACGACACTGCCGTGTTTCATTGGCGATGCCGACCCCCTGCTGGTGAGGGTGCCGGGTACCGATCTGCACATGTACGGAACGGTTTGGCTTCTCACACAGGGGGAGACACGCAAGACGAAGCGCGTGCGGCTCTTCACCGAGTTCGTATCCCGCAGGCTCGTCGCGTACGCGCCGCTTCTCGGAGGGCTCTCCATATCGCGCGAGGCGACGGTGCAGCCGTCGCCGGCCAGATGACCAATGGCGGGTTTTAGGAGCAAAGAAGCTTTGGCACGAATGACCTAATGGAGGCGCAGAGCGGAATATCGGCATCGCGTCCCGAAGAGACTCAATCGCGGCTCAGCGCTCGCCGGAGTGCACCGAAGCGAATGCGATACTGTGCCGGCGTCAACCCGACCTTGCGGCGGAAGAGACGCCCGAAAAAACTCGCATCCTCGTAGCCAACTTCATTCGCCACCGCTTCGACCGGGAGACCGCCCGTCTCCAGCATCTGCTTGGCCTGCTCGAGCCGGAGCGCGTGGATGTAGTCGATCGCCTTCATGTCCGTAGCCCTCGCGAAACGGCGCACGAAGGAGCGCTCGGACAGGCCTGACAACTTGGTCATGGCTGCGACGGGCGACGGCGTCTGGTAGTTGAGTTCCGCCCATCTCTGGCACCGGTTGATCACCGCGTCGCTGGTCTGGCGAAAGCGCATCAGCGCGGCGAAGGGCTGCTGGCCCATGTCGTGCCACTGCAGCATGTAGACCTTGGCGACCTCCATCGCTTCCTTGAGGCCGACAAAGCGCGCGATGAGATAGAGGGCGAGGTCCTGCCAGCTCGAGCCGCCCCCCGCCATGACCACCCGTTGCGCCTCGCCGCTCAGCACAAGCGACTGGTCCGGCCTCACCTTCACGCCGGGGTAGTTGTTCGTGAGCGTCTCGACATAGCCCCAGTGAATGGTGGCCTCGCGATTGTCGAGGAGGCCGGCCTCGCCGAGCAGCACCGCGCCCGAGCATGCACTGGCCAGCATCGCGCCGTCGTCATGCGCGCGCTTCAGCCAGAGGGCCTCGGCATCATACTGCCCGGCGACGCTTTCGCCTGGATTGACGAAGAAATCGGGGATGCAGACGATGTCGGGGCGGGGGCAATCGGAAAGCGCGTGGTCCGGGCGCACCCAGATGCCGTTTGCCGCGCGAAACGGGCTGCCGTCCCCGGCAACCACATAGGGCCGCATGCGCGGCGTGCCCGCGGCTCCGCTGGTGATGAACAGGAAATCCCTGCCGGGCGAGGAAAACAAGTCGAACATGCCGTAGATCGTGGAGGCGGTAGCCTCCGGAGCGGCAAGGATCGCCACATTCAATGGTCTGGTCTGTTCAATCATGGCAGAAATGACCGCCTTCCAGCACTTTCGACTTTAGCGGCCGAGCCCGCGCCGCGCTAGCATGCGTGCGTGCGTGAAACGAGGAGACCACCACATGGCCACCGCCGCCACCCTTGCACCATCGAGCATCGAAAGCTTCCGTTCAACGATGCGCGGCGAGGTGCTGGAGCCGTCGAGCCCGTCCTACGATGCGACGCGGGCCGTCTGGAACGGCATGATCGACCGCCGTCCCGCCCTCATCGCGCGCTGCCGGAATGCTGCCAATGTCGTGGCGTCGGTGAATTTCGGGCGCGAGCAGCGGTTGGCGATCGCGATCCGCTCGGGCGGCCACAATGTTGCAGGCTACGCCGTCTGCGACGGCGGGCTGATGATCGACATGTCGCTGATGAAGGGCGTGCGGGTCGCGCCCGGCCTCGACCGTGCCTTCGTCGAGGGCGGCGCCACCTGGGCCGATGTCGATGCGGCCACCACCCCGCTTGGCCGCGCCACGCCGGGCGGTCTCATCTCGGCGACGGGCGTTGCGGGCCTGACGCTTTCTGGCGGCATCGGCTGGCTGCGCGGCAGCCACGGTCTCAGCGTCGACAATCTGCTGGCCGCCGATCTGGTGACCGCCGATGGCCGCCTCATCCATGCCGACGCGACGCAGAACCCGGATCTTTTCTGGGCGCTGCGCGGCGGCGGCGGCAATTTCGGCGTGGTGACGAGCTTCGAGTTCAAGCTGCACCCGATCGAACCGGAGCTGATGTTGTGCGGACCGGCCTATCCCGAAGAGCGCGCCAACGAGATCATTCCGCTCTGGCGCGACTTCATGCAGACAGCACCCGACCGCTTGAGCGGCCTGGCCGAGTTCTCTACCCTGCCCGACGATCCCTCGATTCCCGAGCATGCAAGGGGCCGGCGCGTCTTGGCGCTCGCGCACGTCTATGACGGACCGGCCGACGAGGGCGAGCGCGTCGTTGCTCCGCTGCGCAGCTTTGGCGAACCGCTCGTCGATTTCAGCGGTCGCATGCCGTATCGCACCATCCAGTCGCTCTATGACGGCCTGTTCCCGAAAGGTCGCGACCGCTGCTACTGGAAATCCACCTACCTCTCGCGCCTCGACGACGACGTCATCGGGGAGATTACCGCGCGGATGGCGAAGCGCCCCTCCGAAATGACCTTCGCCTCGATCTGGAAGTTCGGCGGTTTCGTCCAGCGCGTTACAGCCGATGAGACTGCCTTCGGCGACCGTTCAATGCCGTTCATGCTGAGCATTGATGCGATCTGGCCAGGCGCTGACGAGGACGATGCGAACATCGGCTGGGTTCGCAGCTTCTGGCAGGACATGCAGCGCTACTCGACCGGCCGCCTCTATCTAAACTTCCCCGGCCATGGCGAAGGAGCGGATCTCGTGCGCGACGCCTTGGGAGTCGAGGCCTATGCGAGGCTCGCCAAGATCAAGCACAGATACGATCCGGACAATCTGTTCCGCCTCAACCAGAACATTCTGCCAATGCACTGACGCACAATCCAAATCGGGGTACGGCGGCGACTCTCGTTTCGGCCGTGGTGGCTTTGATCGCGCTGAGTCGCGAGCGACGACCAGCGTGGTCGCCGCGATGTCCGCTTTCAATCAGTGGCAAATCTGTCGGCAACGACCGAGATGAGGCGCGAAGCTGACTTTCGCGAAGGTCAACATCTGGCCCTACGCGGGCGTTAACGCGCCTAACCGCAGCGCAGCCGCTGCAGCGCGAGCGACGCTCTGATCATGTCGCATAGTTAGCGGGGCACTCCTGGCAACTGCGAGCTTGGAGGGTTCGCGAAATAGGCACTGGACGAAGCCCCTCCGAGTCGTCAACGTTTGGTCGGACAAATACCTCGGTTCTCGGAGCTGAGATGACCAATTCTGCCGACCAGAAGGTTGAAAGGCGTCTTGCAGCGATTCTCGCAGCGGACGTGGTCGGCTACTCGAGTCTGATGGGCAGGGACGATGAGGGCACCCTCGCTAGGATAAAAAGTCTTCGGCACGATCTGATCGAACCAAAGGTGGCCGAGCATCGGGGACGTGTGTTCAAGACGACCGGCGACGGGCTCCTGGCCGAGTTTTCGAGCCCCGTGGAGGCGGTCCGATGCGCTGTAGAGCTCCAAGGTTCCCTCACCGCGGACCCATCGCAGATGCTTCAGCTTCGAATCGGCATCAATCTCGGCGATGTCATGATCGAGCCAGACGGAGACATCTACGGAGACGGCGTGAACGTAGCGGCGCGTCTCGAGCAATTGGCGGATCCGGGCGGCATTTGCATTGCTGATGCGGTGCAGAAACAGTTGGCTGGCAAGACTGACTTCGCCTTTGAAGATACCGGCGAGCGCACGCTGAAGAACATCGCCCAGCCGGTGCGCGTGTGGCGCTGGTCCAAGGAACCGGCGCTGGCCGCCGCCGGCGCGCCACTACACCTCCCCGACAGGCCATCCATCGCAGTGCTTCCCTTCGACAATCTGAGCGGTCAGCCGGAAGAGACCTACTTCAGCGACGGGATCACCGAAGACATCGTCACCGGGCTGGCTCACTTCCGCTCGCTGTTCGTGATCGCCCGCAACTCCTCCTTCGCCTTTCGCGGCAAGTCGGTCGAGATGGCAGAAATCGGTCGTAGGCTTGGTGTGTCCTATCTTCTCGAAGGCAGTGTGCGGCGGGCCGGGGCACGCGTACGGGTCACCGCCCAGCTAATTGAGGCGGCAACCGGGGCGCATCTTTGGGCCGAACGCTACGACCGCAGTCTCGACGACATCTTCACGGTGCAGGACGAAGTTGCGCAGACCATTGTGTCGACGCTGGTCGGGCGAATTGAGGATGCGAGACTTCAGCAATCGCTCCGAAAGCCGACGACCAGCCTTGTCGCCTACGACTGTTTCCTGCGCGGCATGGCCCACTTTAACACTGCCAATCAGCAAGCCCTCGAGATGTTCGAGAAGGCGGTTGCCCTCGATCCCAGGTATGCCGTGGCGCATTCTTATCGTGCATTCGTGAAGGTGGCACAGAACGGTCACGCCGCAGCGCCGACCGAGGTGCTGGATGCGGCGTTCACCGAGGCAAGGCACGCGCTCGAACTTGACCCCCTGGAGAGCCGCTGCCACCGAATACTGTCGACCATTTGTCTCTACCGTCGTGAGTACGACATGGCCGAACAATATCTCCGGCGGGCATTCGACCTGAACCCCAATGATGCAGACGGACTGATCATGAAGGGCCGCTTGCTGGCCTTTCGTGGCAGGTCGGAAGAAGCACTGGTTTGCTTGGAAGCTGCCGGTCGCCTGAACCCATTACACTTTCGCTGGTACGATGTTCACTTCGGCGTCGCCCTTTATTCGCTTCGGCGCTTTGCAGAGGCCGCTAAGGCGTTCAAACAAATGCACCTGCCAAGCTCGTGGTCGAGTGCACGGCTGGCGGCCTGCTACGCCCAGCTCGAACGGACCGAAGCGGCACAGGCAGCAGTGGCGGAGGTCCTGAGGTTGCAGCCCGATTTCTCGACAGCCGAGTACATGCGCAAGAGCGTCCTCCTTGAACGCGCCGAGGACCGAGAGCTTCTCGGCGACGGGCTCATCAAGGCCGGATTGCCTGCATGAGTGCGCGGTCAGGGGTCGAAGGAAGGTCCGCTTTGGGACAATTCCGGACATAATGCCGTCTAAGCCAAACGTCGGCGACCTGATCTGAACGGCCGATACGCGGCGCGAAGCGGTCACTAGAAGGTGGCCACGTTCGGCAAGCGCCGCTGCCGTTCCCACGCGACGGGAAAGGCAAGGTATCGAGGCGCTTGTTTGTCGGCGACGGCCAATCCGTGTATTACCAGGTCGCGCGCGAGCAAGGGCTGCAATCTGCGATTTCACGTGCTCCATATCGGATAACTGGTTGCGCATGTGCTGCACTAGAAGTTCGCCGGCGCTGGACAATCGCACGCCGTGAGGCAGTCGCTCGAAAATCGCAACGCCCAGTTCGGCCTCCATCGCCAATATATGCCGGTTGAGCGCTGTCGAGGTTATGGTGAGCAATTCCGCGGCGGCGCGGATCGAACCGGTCTTGGCCATCACGTCGATATAGTGAGCGGAGTTCAGGTAACGCATCGGCAGCCTCCGGCATCACCGCTGCAATTCTTGCAGCAGGCTGAACAAAACATAGCACAAGACAGCAGCACCGTCATCGATATAACTAAACCTGTCGATACATGGGTGAAGAAGCATCTTCAGACGACATCGATTGCCTGAAAATAACGAAAGAGTAAATGGTGTATTAATTTCATTTTCTTCAGTAAATTCATCGGCTGGAGGAGCACCAATGCGCTACATATCAATCTCAACCTTAGCTTCTATCGTCATTATTGTCTTTGTAAATGTACCCTCGGTTGCAACCGAACAATGCGGCAACATAACGGCGGCATCGGATCTATCGGATTATACTCATCAATGCAGTGTGACTTCCAAGAATAACATCGATGAAAGTTCCATAGCAGACGCCGGCGAGGATAAAAGCTGCGGTTCGGATTGTGCGCAAGTCTACAGTATGTGTAAGACTAGCAGGGGTAGAGACTGTCGCCAAGAATACAAAACCTGCTCTTGGGAATGCGTCTTTGGGGCAACAACGATTCGCTAGAGCAGTTTTGCCGCCGCAAAATGACCGCAGCTGATAAAACATGCCGTCAGTATAATAGCATATTTTATCAGCACGAGCGGCCCACCAGCCGATCCGGTTTCCACCTCGGACGTCGAAAGGCGTCAACGCGGATCGAAATTTGGCGCGCCTAAAGCGTAGATGCGTTGGGCCGTTGCTCCCATAATGGCATGCCGATCCGTTTCCGAAAGGCCGGCAACCAAGGCCTCAATTCCACGCCAGGCATCGGACGCGC